>NZ_JBFBKW010000006.1:0-221263 GCF_040702325.1 Pseudarthrobacter sp. 902506025 | reverse complement strand
GATGACCGGATTTATTCGGCGGATCCGAAGACCGGGGCTGTGACGGTGACGGGTGTTGACGCCGATGGTGGTGTGACGTCGTCGGAGTCCAGTACGTGGGATGGTCTTAAGGGTGCCGGGGATCTGCAGATGACGGTGGTGGGGGACCAGCCGGTGGTGTTGGATGCTGCGGCGGGGAACCTGTTTTTGCCTGGTGGTAAGCGGTTGGCGTTGGAGGATGCCCGGGATGCGAAGTTGCAGCAGCCTGGGCCGGGCAGTGATGTTGTGGCGGTGGCGACGCGGAAGGCGTTGTTGAAGCAGCCGTTGGATGGTGGGACGGCCAAGACGGTGGGGCTCGACGGCGAGGGCGTCCCTGCTGCGCCGGTGCAGTTGGGCGGGTGCGTGCATGCGGCGTGGTCGGGTGCGAACAAGTACGTGCGGGATTGCGTCAATGATGCTGATGATAAGAATGTTGCGGTGCCGAAGGCGAGTGCGTCGCCGTCGTATGTTTTCCGGGTGAACCGGGACCTGGTGGTCCTGAACGATGTGAACTCGGGGAATGTGTGGTTGGTCAACCAGAACATGCAGCTGGTGAACAACTGGGACGACGTCATCCCACCCAAGAACCAGTCCGACGACCAGGACCAGGAGTCGGCGGACAACAACACCATCAACATCCTGCCGGACCGCACCAAACCCAACCGTCCGCCGGAAACCAAGCCCGACGCCGTAGGAGTCCGCCCGGGCCGGACCACCATCCTGCCCGTCCTGGACAACGACTCCGACCCCGACGGCGACGTCCTCACCGCAGCGGTGGGGGACGCCGGACCCAAATCGGGAACGCTGGAAAGCATCTACGGCGGCACCGCCTTCCAGATCACCGTCCCCGCAGACGCCAAGCCGGGCACCGAGACCTTCAACTACAGTGCCTCGGACGGCCGCGGCCTGTCCGCCACGGGCCAGGTCACGCTCAGCGTGGTGGGACCCGACGAAAACAAGCCGCCCAAGTTCAAGCGCGGCGAAGACACCACCATGCTGGTGGAACAGGGCAAAACCGTCAGCCAGAACATCCTCACCGACTGGATCGATCCCGACGGCGACGACCTGGTCCTGCTGGACGCCAAGGCCGACAACGACCAGGACCAGGTGAAGGTCCGGCGCGACGGGCTGCTCACCTTCCAGGATTCCGGCGCCACCGCCGGCAAGAAGAACGTCCAGGTCACCATCTGGGACGGCCGCGCCACCGTCACGGGCAAGGTGGTGGTTAATGTCCAGCCGCCCGGAGCCCTGGCACCCGTGGTCAACGCCGACCATGTCACGGCCGTGGTGGGCCAGGACCTGGTCATTTCCCCGTTGAAGAACGACGTCGACCCCAACGGAGGTGCCCTCCGCCTGGCCCAGGTGGAAGCCAATGGCCCAGCCGAACTTGGCCCCGTCACCGACGGCGGCACCTTCACCTTCCGCAGCAGCACCCCCGGCCCCGTCTACCTGACCTACATCGCCAGCAACGGCCCCCAAAGCAGCCAGGGCCTCATCCGGGTGGACGTGGAATCCGGCAACGACGGCGGCGACCCCGTGGCAGTCCATGACGTTGCCCTGATGCCCACCGGCGGCAGCGTGCTGCTGGACCCGCTGGCCAATGACTCCGACCCCTCCGGCGGTGTCCTGGTGCTGCAGTCCGTGAAGCTCCCGGACAATGCGACGGTGTCCGTCAGCGTGATCAACCACAGCGTCCTGCGCATCACGGACATCCTGGGGACCAAGGACCCCATCCTGTTCGAATACACCATGTCCAACGGAAAGAAGTCGGCCACCGGCTCAGTCTCCGTGGTGCCGGTCCCGGCACCGGCCGTGGTGGAAGCACCGCAGCCCAAGCCGGACGAGGTGAATGTCCGCGTCAATGACGTGGTCACCATCCCCGTCCTGGACAACGACACCCACCCGCAGGGGCAGGAACTGACCGTGGACCCGGTCCTGCCGCAGGCGGTTGATCCTGCCGACGGCAAGAGCTTCGTCTCCGAGAACACGCTCCGGTTCATTGCGGGCAGCCAGCCCAACACCGTGCGCGCCATCTACAACGCGGTGGATCCGCAGGGCCAGAAGAGCGCCGCCGCCGTGACCATCCACATCCTTCCGCTCGAAGGCGCGGAGAACTCCCGGCCGCAGCCGCGGAACCTCACCGCCCGCGTGGTGGCTGCCGGTACCGTCCGCATTCCGGTTCCCCTGGACGGCATCGATCCGGACGGCGACTCCGTGCAGCTGACCGGCATCGACAGCACCCCCGCCATGGGAACCGCCACCGACGGCAGCAACTTCATCGACTTCACTGCTGCCGGGGACGGCGCCGGCACCGACACGTTCCGCTACAAGGTGGTGGACCGCCAGGGCGCCGTGAACACGGGAACCGTCACGGTGGGTATCGCACCCCGCGGTGACATGAACCAAAAGCCCACTCCCGTGGATGACGAGGTCCGGGTGCGCCCGGGCCGCCAGATCGCCGTCGATGCCCTCGCCAACGACACCGATCCCGACGGCGACCGCATCCGCATCCTGACCGACGGCATCGAGGCCGACCCGGCCCTGCAGGCCACCGTCAGCAAGAACAGCGGCCGCATCATCCTCCTGGCCCCCAACGAGGCCGGAACAGTCAACGTGCGCTACACCATCGCCGATGACCGGGACGCGACCGCCCAGGCCACCATCCGCCTGGTGGTCGACAATGACGTGCCGCTGAAGGCGCCGATCGCCCGTGACGACAGGGTGACGTCCGCCCAGGCCATGGGAAAGACCGCCGTAGACGTTCCGGTCCTCAAGAACGACGAGGATCCCGACGGCGTCGGCGAGAACCTGAAGATCAGCACGGACGCCACCACGGCGCGGCCCGGCGGCAACGGCAACGTCCTGGTCGACCTCACCGAGCAGCCACAGCTCATCCCGTACACCGTGGAAGACGTGGACGGCCAGCAGTCCACAGCCATCATCTGGGTGCCGGGCCTGGGCCAGCAGGTTCCCACCCTGGCCAAGGACGAAGTCATCGAGGTGGTTGCCGGCCAGTCCGTCGACGTCGACCTGAAGGAATGGGTCAGGGTCCGGGAGGGACGCTCACCCCGGCTGACCCAGGCGGACCGGATCAAGCTCATCGGTGCCGACGGCGGCGATCCGGTGACGCGCGACGGCACCGGCCTGAAATACACGGCAGGTGCGGATTACGTAGGCCCCGGTTCACTGACCTTCGAGGTGACCGACGGAACCGGACCGGACGATCCTGCCGGACTCAAGTCCACCCTCAGCATCCGCACCAAGGTCCTCCCGGACCCGAACAAGAACAACCCGCCGGAACTGCTGGGCGCCAACATGGATGTTCCCAAGGGCGACTCAGCCACCACGGACCTCGGCAAGCTCACCTCCGATCCGGACCAGGACGACGTCGAGAAGACGAAGTACGAAGTGGTGGGGGATTCCCCGGGCGGCTTCAACGCACGCGTCGAAGGCAAAACGCTGAAAGTTTCGGCGGCCGATTCCACGGCAACCGGAACCCGCGCCGCCGTGCAGGTCAAGGCAACCGACCCCCGCGGGCTCCAGGCCACGGCCACGTACCAGCTTGCCGTGACCGCCTCCAACCGGCCCAAACCGGTGGCGAACGACGACGTGCAGGACAACGCCGCCGCCGGCAAGCCGGTGACCATCAATGTGCTGGCCAACGACGCCAATCCGTTCCCTGAAACACCGCTGAAGATCATTGCCGCGAACACCGAAACGGGCAGCGGCAATGTGGGCGTCAACGGTGACTCTGTGACCGTCACGCCGGCGCCCGGTTTCACCGGAACCATGGTGGTGGCGTACACGGTGGAAGACAAGACGCAGGACAGCTCCAGGCATGCCACCGCCCGTGTCCGGCTGACCGTTAAAGACAAGCCTGCAGCCCCCACCACACCGCAGGCGCAGAGCGTGGGCGACCAGACCGCACTGCTCACCTGGTCCGCGCCGGCCGACCGGGGCTCCGCCATCACCAAGTACACCGTCTACGGTGAGGGCGGGTTCCGGCAGGAGTGCCCGGCCAACACCTGCACCCTGAACGGCCTGACCAACAACACCACCTACCACTTCCAAGTGACGGCCACCAACGAGTTCGGCGACTCCGACCGCTCGCCGGCGTCCGCCGATGTCCGCCCCGACGTCAAACCGGATACGCCGCTGGCGCCGTCGCTGAAGTTCGGCGACAAGCAGCTGACGGTGAACTGGACTGCCCCGGCGAGCAAGGGCTCGCCCGTAAAGTCCTACGACCTGGAAATCTCGCCGGCTCCGGCCGGGCAGAACGCGCAGATCCAGGGACTGACGTCAGTCAGCTACGTCTGGAAGGGCCTCCAGAACGGCGTCTCCTACAAGGTCCGGGTCCTGGCCCGCAACGATGCCAAGGACCCGTCCGAGTGGAGCCCGTATTCGGCGGCCGAGGTGCCGGCCGGCGTCCCCGCCACTCCGGCAGCGCCGAGCGTGGCACAGGCGACGCCGGTGGGTTCGCAGAGCCAGCTGAGGGTGGTTTGGGCCGCGCCCAACAACAACGGTGACGCCGTCTCGGCCTACACCCTGACCACGCTCCGGGGCGGTGCCGCGGTCTCCAGCCAGCAGGTGTCCGGCACCTCGCAGAACGTCACCGTGGATAACTCGGAAACGAACTACACGTTTACGGTCTCGGCAACCAACAAGGCCGGAACGAGCGGCACGAGCGCGCAGTCCGCCGCAATCCGGGCAGCAGGCAAACCTGGCACTGTCAACGCTGGAACCGTCAAAGAGAACGGGACCAGCGGCCAGCTCGACGTTACGTTCACGCCCCTGACGGATGCGCAGCGCAACGGCTCCACGGCGTCCGAGATTGCCTACTCATACAACGCAGACGGAAAGACCGGTGCCATCAAGGCCGGGGGAGGAACCATCGGTGGCATGACCAATGGCCGGGACATCACCGTGACCATCATTGCCACGTCCACCAAGAACAACATGTCCGGTGACGCCAAGGCCATCGGCACCGGGAACCCCTACGGTCCTGCCAATGCCCCCAGCATCAACGGCGGCACCTCGGCGAAGGGCGATGGCCAGGTGCACTGGACCTGGAATGACCCGGCGACGAACGGCAGGCCCCTTAGCTACTACGAGGTGAGCATGGATGGTGGCGGCTGGCAGAACGTCGGCAAGGCGAACAAGTTCGATACCGGAGCCGGCGGGTGGAGCACGAGCCACAAACTGCGGGTCCGCGCCTACACCGTCACCAACGGGGCAATCGGCGGACCGGTCACCTCTACGTCCGGTCCGGATAACACCCCACCCCCGCCCACGGACTGGTACGTCACGGCAAGCCCGGTGCGCAGCTGCACGGAGCCCCGCCAGGGGACGGACAGCTACATTGCCGGCAATCCGTCCCAGTGCACCGGTGCCGGCAAGTGGCTCGATGCCGGTGCCCCATCCACGGCGGACCGCTACCAGGTCTGGTACAAGACCTCCAACAACCCCAGCGGCATCTGGTACCACCTGAATTCGGGGATGGCGTCGGGTAACTGGCTCCGCTGCGACACCTCCAATGTGGGCTGCAACCCGCCGAACGGCATGCCAAACCGCTAGCAATCTCCGGAAGCACAACTGTGGGCCCGGCTACCCGGGGCTCACAGAAGATTCGATCCATCAGAAGGAAGCACATCTCATGACCATGACCATTGAGCAGGCCGAGTGGTTTGCTGGCACGTTCGAAAAGCTGGTTGCCAACGTGGGCCAGGCGGTGCTGGGCAAGGAACACGTCATCCGGCTGACCTTCACCGCCATGCTGGCCGAGGGCCACGTCCTGTTCGAGGACGCCCCGGGGACGGGCAAAACCTCCCTTGCCCGCGCCTTGGCTGCCACCGTGCAGGGCTCCAACAACCGCATCCAGTTCACCCCGGACCTGCTGCCCTCCGACGTCACCGGTGTGACCATCTACGACCAGAAGACGCAGAAGTTCGAGTTCCACAAGGGCCCGATCTTCAACAACATCGTCCTGGCCGACGAAATCAACCGTGCCTCGCCCAAGACCCAGTCGGCGCTGCTGGAGGTCATGGAGGAATCCCGCGTGACCGTGGACGGCGTCACGTACTCGGCAGGGCGGCCTTTCATGGTGATGGCCACCCAGAACCCGATCGAGCAGGCAGGTACCTACCGCCTTCCCGAGGCGCAGCTTGACCGCTTCCTGATCAAGACCTCCATCGGCTACCCGGACCACGCGTCTACGGTCCGGCTCCTGGGCGGCAGCAACCTGAAGGACCGCTCCAAGGAACTCTCCGCCGTCATCACCACCCAGGCAGTGGCGGACATGGCAGATCTCGCCGCAACAGCCCACGTGGACACTGCCGTGCTGGAATACATCTCCAGGCTGTGCGAGGAAACCCGCAACGCCCCGGAAACGCGCCTTGGGGTGTCAGTGCGTGGTGCCCTGGCCATGGTGCGGGCCGCCAAGGTCTGGGCCGCCGCGCAGGGCCGGAATTTCGTCCTGCCGGACGACATCAAGGAACTGGCCTCCGTGGTGTGGACCCACCGGTTCGTGATGGACCCCGAAGCAGAGTTCTCCGGCGCCACGGCTGAGGCCGTGCTGACCCGGATCCTGGCCGACGTCGCCGCCCCGCAGCAGCGCACCAACGCCTGATCCGCCCGGCTGAGGCCGAACGCCGCAGCCACCGTCATTCCATTCCAGCGCAACAACGAAGGCACACCCCTATGTCCGACGGCACGTCCAGCGGTACCCCGTTGACCCGGCTCGCGGAGCGTTTCCAGCAACTCTTCCACCGGAACGGCCGCCCCACCCGGCTGCACCCTGCCGCGGTGTGGTCCGAGGCCAGCAGTACCGCACTCCAGGCCCTGACGCCCGCATGGCGGTCCGTCCGGGACACTTGGCTGAAGTACGCGTGGCCGGTGCTTTCCGTGGTCAGCATCCTGGGCTGGTCCGTCCTCGCCGCCGCGATCCTGCTCTGGACCACAGGACAGGCATTCGGCTGGCAGGAAGCCACGGCGGCGGCCATAGCCGCCTTCGCCATGTTCGTCATCGCAGTGGCCTTCATCCTGGGCCGGTCCTCGTACGGGGTGGTGCTGGACCTGGCCCGCACCCGGGTGGCGGTGGGGGACAGTGCCGTCGGCAGCATCGCCGTCTCCAACACCTCGGCGCGTCCCCTCCTGCCGGCCGCGCTGGAACTGCCGGTGGGCAGCACCACCGCCGTGTTCCACCTGCCGCGGATGAAGCCCGGCCAGGTGCACGAAGACCTGTTCACCATTCCCACCGCGCGCCGCGCCGTCATCGTGGTGGGACCGGTCCGCTCCGTGCGGGCGGACCCGCTGCACTTGCTGCGCCGCCAGGTCCTCTGGACCGAGCCGGAGGACCTCTTCGTCCACCCGCGGACCGTGGCCCTGGCCGGCTCCGCCGCAGGCTTCATCCGCGACCTCGAGGGCATGCCCACCACGGACCTCTCCAGCGCCGACGTCTCCTTCCACGCCCTGCGCGACTACGTGCCGGGCGATGACCGCAGGCACATCCACTGGAAGACCACCGCCCGCACCAACAAGCTGATGGTGCGCCAGTTCGAGGAAACGCGCCGCGCCCACCTGGCCATTTCGCTGTCCATCAACACCGAGGAATACGCTTCCGAGACCGAGTTCGAGATGGCCATCTCCGTGGCCGCCTCCATCGGCCGGCAGGCCATCCGCGAACAGCGTGAACTGGATGTCCTGACCCAGAAGGGCCCCCTGCGCTGCGAAACCGGCCGCAACATGCTGGACGACATGACCCGGATCGTCGGCGCCCCCATGCGCCGCACCGCCGTCGACCTCGCCCGGACCCTGGCTGACACCGTGCCCAACGCCTCCGTCGTCTTCTTCGTGGTGGGCAGCAACGTCACGGCAACCCAGCTTCGCTCCGCCGCCGCCTCCGTGCCGCCCGGTGTGCGCAGCCTGGCCGTCAGGGTGGAAGCCGGCGCGGCCCCCACCCGGGCCAACATCGCAGACCTTACTGTCCTGACCCTCGGCGACCTGGCCGACCTTGCCATCGTGCTGAGAAAGGCGGCAGCATGAGCACCGCACCGGGCCGATCCCGACAAACCCCTGCCCCCCGCCAAACCCCTGCGCCGCAGACCCGCAGCCGCCGCAAGGTGGCCAACCAGGAGTCGGCGTTCGCGGACGGCCAGCCGCTATGGCACTTCCTGCTCGACGCCGGAGCCCTGGTGGTCCTGCTGGGCCTGGGACTGCTCGGCTACGGCCTGAGCTTCGGCGGGGACCCGTACTACCTGCTGTCGGGTTTCGGCGGCATCATCCTGGGCCTGGCCATCGGTGCGGTCAACGCCCACCTGCGCCTGGGCCTGCTCATCACCACCGCACTGGCCCTTGCCGCGTACCTGCTCTTTGGCACCTGGCTGGCGGTCCCTGATGCTGCCATCGCCGGCTTCGTCCCCACCCTGGATTCGCTGCGGACCCTGCTCCTCGGCGTCGTCTTCGCCTGGAAGGACATGCTCACGGTGGGCGTGCCCGTGGGAACAGCCGGCGGCGTGCTGATTGTTCCCTTCCTGAGCTCCCTGATCACGGCGATCGTCGCCGCGCTGCTGACATGGCGCACGAAAAGCCCCTACCTGCCCCTCCTGCCCGTGCTGGTCCTGTTCGTCACGGGCATCGCCTTCAGCACCAACGCGGCGTTCCTGACCCTGGAACGCGGCATCGGCCTGACCGTGCTGGGCATTGCGTGGGGAACGTTCCGCCGGGACGCGCTCCGGCGGAACAACACCCGGCGGGTGTCCGTGAACAACCCGCAGACGGACACCGCCGCCGCACGGCGCGCCCGGATCCGCCGGCTGGGCATGGCTGCGGGAGTCATCGCCGCCAGCGTGGGGGTCACCGCAGTGGCCGCACCGCTGGTCAGCGCAGGAGAGGACCGGAAAGTCCTCCGCAACGTGGTGGTGCCCCCGTTCGACCCCAAGGACTACATCACGCCCCTGGCAAGCTTCCGGACATACGTGAAGGACAAAAAGGACGACACCCTGTTCGTGGTCAAGGGCCTTCCGAGGGACGGCCGGGTCCGGCTCGGCGCCCTGGATGCCTTCAACGGGACCAACTACAACATGGACCCCAATGGCTCCGGAAACTTCAGCAAGGTGGGCGATGCGAAATCCATCAACACCCTCGCCGACTCATCCGGTGTGGTGCCCACCAACGACTACTCGATCAGCATCAACATCGAGGACTACCAGGGCTACTTTGTCCCCGGCGGACGAAAGACCACCGGCATCAGCTTTGACCAGTCCGGCTCCGCCGCCGCTGCGGGCCTCTACTTCAACCCCGGCTCCGACACCGCGGTGACCACCAGCGGGCTGTCCCGCGGCGACTCCTACAGCGTCCAGGTCTCCGATCCCGTCAAGCTCGAGCACGGGCAGTTGACGCAATACGACTTCGCAAAGATTTCCCTCCCGGATGCACTAGAGGTGCCGCCGGTGGTGGGCTCCCAGGCCAACGACCTGTCCGCGGATGCGCCAACCGCCATCGACCGGGTGCGCCAGATCGAAGCCCACTTCCAAAAAACCGGGGCGTTCAGCAACGGTTTGGTCAGTGAAGGCCAACTGCCCAGCGTCTCCGGCCACGGCTCGGCCCGCATCCGCAGCCTGCTGACGGCCAAGCAGATGCTGGGTGACGATGAACAGTACGCGGTGGCCATGTCCCTGATGCTCCGCCACCTGGGCATCCCGTCCCGCGTGGTGATGGGTTTCTACCCTGAGCCGACCAGCCCGGAGAACGGTGCAGGCGAGGTGAAGATCACCGGCAAGGATGTCCACGCCTGGGTTGAGGTCGCCTTTGAACGGGTTGGCTGGGTCAGCTTCGATCCCACCCCGCCCAAGGACAACATCCCCATCCCGCCTGACCCCGAGAACAAATCCAAGCCCAAGCCGCAGGTGCTGCAGCCGCCGCCCCCGCCGCAGGAGCCGGCAGACCTGCCGCCGGACTCCTCACCGGACGCGCTGGATGCCGACCAGAAGAAAAACAACCCGTGGCTGTTCTGGGGTGCCCTTCTGGGTGCCCTGGGCGTCGTCGCGATCCCGCTGGTGATCCTGGCCCTGCCGCTGCTGCTGATCGCCCTGTTGAAGACACGACGGCGGAAGTCGCGTTTCCGCGACGGGCACCCCGCCCAGCGCGTGGGAGGAGGATGGAACGAGGTAGTGAGCCTGGCGACAGACCTGGGCGCCGCCGTCGACACCCGCTCGACGCGGCGGGAGAGTGCTGCCGTCCTGGCCGAAGCGTTCCCAGCCACCCAGGGAACCACCACCATGCTGGCGCGCCGGGCAGACGCCTCGATCTTCGGGGCGGGGGAGCCCACTGAGGAGGAAGTCCGCGAGTACTGGACCATCGTTGACGGGTCCCTCAAGGAGATGACCTCCTCCATCGGATTCTGGCGGCGCCAGCAGGCACGGTTCTCGCCGCGGTCGCTCCTTGCCGACGCCAGGACCGCGATGAACTCCGGCCAGGGCCTCAAGCTGCGCGGCGGCCGTGTGGCGCTCCCGGCGGTGGGCGGAATCCTGGCTGCGCGCCGCCGCCGGATTGCCGGCGGGAACCCTGCCACGGGCCGGGCGGAAACGCCCAACGCACCTTCATCGCCCCGGCCGGACGCACCGGCCCGGGACACGAACGAGCCAGACCAGCAAGGACCCCACCAGCAGTGATGCCCGACGCCGAACGCTGCCTGCGCTGCCAACAGCAGATCCGCGCGGGAGCCACCTTCTGCACCGCCTGCGGCGCGCCGCTGCCCAACCGGGCAGCGCGCCGCACCCGCACCCCGGACCCGCTGGAGCACCAGGACAGGAGTGCCGACCGGGAAGCGCGCCCCACGCATGCGCCCGGGATTCCCGGTACTATCCCGGTAGTAGAAAGGCCCCCGGCAGGTCAGCCGGCGGGCACAGCACATACGGGCAACGCGCGCAGGGGCACCCTGCATACGGGCACCGGGCCGGGCACGACCGGCGGTTCCACAAGGGTGGAAGCCGCTCCAGGGGGAGGAACGGGAATGGCAGTGAACCTTCAGCTTGTTCCGGCTGCGGCGGGCAAGCGGCTTGGCGCTGCCGTCATCGACTGGCTGCCCGGGGTGGCAGTGCTGGTGGTGACGTTCGCCATCGGATTTGCCGGGATCACCCGCACCAGGAGCGGCGGGTTCATCGTGTACGACACCTCTTCCCTGGTGCTGTTCGGCGGAATCGGCCTGGGCCTCACCCTGGCCTACCTGTTCGTCGTGCTCGGTCTGGAAGCCCGCAGCGGCAAAACGCCCGGCAACCTGGCCATGGGCATCCGCAGCGCGGACCAGGACGGCTACGCACCCGGCGCGGGCGCTGTGTTCCTGCGCGGCCTCATCACCGGGGCGGGCATCCTCCTGGCCCTGCTGGCGGCAGTGCTGGTAGTGGTCTTCAAATGGTTCGACGCCGCCCTGTTCATCCTCGGCCCGCTGCTTCTCGTGGGTGCTGCCTGGGCTGTGCTGGTGGTGGTTTCCAACCGTTGGGACAAGAACGGCGGCCTCCGGGGCTGGAATGACACCGCTGCCAAGACCCTGGTGTTCGACGTCAAGGCAGGCAGGGACCCCATCACCACCGGCGGCATCCAGGGTCCCTACAGCTTCGCGCCCCTGGACCTCCCGCCCGTGCAGCAGGTGCTCTCCCCGGTGGCCGGGGCCAAAGCGCCGCAAACCGCCGCACCCCGTGCCGCTGCACCCCAAACCCCTGGCTCCCAGCCACCTGCTCCGGTACTGCAAACTCCGCCACCTGCTGTCCCGGCCCCGTACAACCCGGCCCCGTACACCCCAGCCCCCTACAACCCGGCCCCGGCGGCTCCGGCGCCGCAGGTCAACGGACCGCAGGCGTCCGCGCCGCAAGCACCTGCGCCGTCGGCCACCATGCCGTCCCAGACCATGCCGTACACCTCGCCGGCGTCCTTCGCGCCGCCCGCGGCCGGTTCCCAGGGCGTTCCCCCGGGGCACCGGGTGCCTTCGCAGCATGTGGACGACGACGTCGAACGCACCCAGGTGCGTCCCGGCGCCGGAGGACCAGCCCAGGTGGCCGTCCTCCGCATCCGCCTGGACGACGGCCGCGACTTCCAGCTGGACCGCAGCGTCCTGGTGGGCCGGAACCCGGTGGGGCAATCGGGCGAACAGCACGCCCAGCTGCTGGCTGTAGACGACCCCGGGCGCTCCATCTCCAAGACGCACCTGCACCTGCTCACTGACGGTGCGGGCATCTGGGTGACGGACCGGCAGTCGACCAACGGAAGCGCCGTCACCACCCCGGACGGCCTGCGCACCCCCCTGGTGCCGGGCGTCCCCACGTTTGTTACCCCGGGATCCAGCGTGCACTTTGGAGACCGTACCTTTTACCTAGGACAGGCATGAACCAGCACCCCGCCAGTGTTTCCTCCACCATCCAGCCGGGGCCGGGCCTCAGCCTCACCTACGGCTACGGGACGGACAGGGGACTCCGCCGGGAGCTGAACGAGGATTCCTACATCGCCGCCGACCCGATCTTCGCCGTGGCTGACGGTATGGGCGGACACGAGGCCGGCGAAATCGCCAGCGGCCTGTGCGTGCGCGCCCTGGCAGAAATGCCCCAGGTCACCACGGGGGAGCGGAACATTACCGCGTCCCTCCTCCAGGAGTACCTGGTCCGTGCCGACGCCTCCATCCGCGAAGCCACAGGCGCCCGCGCCGGCACCACGCTGACGGGCGCTGTGGTGGTGGAGCAAATGGGCGTGCCGTACTGGCTGGTCATGAACATTGGCGATTCCCGCACCTACCGGCTCAGCCAGGGCCGGTTCGAGCAGATCAGCGTGGACCATTCCGAGGTCCAGGAGCTCGTGGACGCCGGCGAGATCACCGCACAGGAAGCCACTGTCCATCCCCGCCGCCACGTGGTCACCCGGGCCCTGGGCACCGGGGACGAGACGGAGGCGGACTACTGGCTCCTCCCCGTGGAGGAAGGCGACCGGGTGCTGGTCTGTTCGGACGGCCTCACCGGGGAATTGCCGGACGAGGAGATCCTCCGGATCCTCAGCACCGTGGCTGCGCCGCAGGACGCAGTGGACGCCCTGATCCAGGCTGCCCTGCGCAGCGGCGGCCGGGACAACGTGACGGCCATCGTGGTGGACGCCAGGAACGTAGCGAACGACGACGGCACCGGCACCACGGCACCCCGCCACACCCCGGCGGACGGGGACGAAGTGACGCTGCCGCGGCCGGCTGCGTCCGAAGCCGTCACGCAGCCCCTGCCGGCGCCCGTCGAAGCCGGCACCGACCAGGACGGAGAGCCCGGACGATGACCGGCGCCAGCTACATCCCCGGCACCTGGCTGGGCATCGTCCGGTCCGGGACCGCAGTCCTTCTGGGCCCGGAGACACCCGCCGGACTCGCAGGGGCCATTTGGGAGCTCCTGGCTTCGCAGCCCGAGCCGCACGAGGTCCTGGCAGCCGTCACCAGCAGTTCCGGTGGCTCCCTGACCCGCATCCCGTCCTTCGGCATCCTGGATTTCAACGGGTCCTTGCGGGTCTTCCTGCGCGGTGACCTCGACCTCACCGTGGAGCAGCCCGGCGGCCCGGTGGAGCTCGACGGCCGCGACGTGACCACCTGGAACGAGCGCAGGTTCGTCGTGGCCGGGACATGCCGGCTGGGTATCGCCGGCGGTGCCACGGCGGGGCTGGCCGCGGAACGCCGCGGCCAGCCGCTCGGTGAACAGCTGCTGGGTGAACAGCCGCTGCCTGAACTGCGGCTGGCTGAACTGCCGCTGGGGGAGGGCGTGGTGCTGCTCCAGTCGCTGACCCTGTGCGCGCCGGCCGGCCCTGCCGCCGTCGGTGGTCCTGCCGCAGTGGACCGCGAAGAATCCCCGCGGACTCCGGCCAGTGTTGATGCCCCGTTCGCCGTCAGTTCTTCCGGCGAGGTGGACGGCCCCGCCGGTTTCGACCAGGCCCTTACCCCGGAAGCGCCAGCAGGTGGGGGCGAAACAGCCGACGATTCCCCCGTGGGGACCCCTAGTGGCATCCCGGCCGCAACCGCCGGAGGCCCGCAGCAACCTGACGCGCTGCCGGATCCGGAACCCGCCGTGCGCCACCTTGATCCGGAAGCCACGATTGCCCCCGGCGCGATCATTGACGCCGACGGAGAGCTTCTCGACGAAACCGGAGCCGAAGACCCGACCGGCCCTGGGGAGCAAGGACCGGAGCTGCCCGGTTCCGGGACAACCGGGACGGAACCAACCGCCCCCGCGCCAGGCCACGCTGATTCCGCACCCGCCGTCGAGATGACCACGTCCTACGACCACCTGTGGGACCGGACCGTCATGCGGAACATCGAAGACGCCGCCGTGCGGGAGGACCCCGACGCCGACTCCGGACATGTAGTGCCGCAGCAACAGCCGGCGCTGCCCGCAGCTGAACCACTCCCCGCCCTGGGCACGGGGGAGGATGCGGCGACGGGTGGCTCGTCGGCCGAATCCGGAGCAGGACCGGCCGGCGCAGCAGATGCCGGACCAGCAGATACCCGTTCAGACGCTCCCGCCGGACACGGTGACGGCTCGAACGGCACGGCTGCCACTCCGTCCCGTCCCGCTTCCTCCGGTGTCCTCATCGATTCCGTCCCCTGGCGCACTGCAGGAACGGCACCCTCACCGACGGAACCCGGCACCGGCAGCGATGCTCCCGCCCGGGAGCCCGCGTCCTTCCAGGGACCTCCGGCTGCCTATGAGCCCGGTCCCGCTGCCTTTGGGCCTGCCCCGGTCCATGAGCTGCCTGCCGATGGGCCGCCAGCCCATAACCCGCAGGTCCATAACCCGCAGGCCCATATTCCACAGGTCCAGCAGCCGGACACGGGCCAGGAACCCGGCGCCGGCTTCGATCCCGACCATGATGGCCAGACGGTCATGAAGAGCAGCGTCGCCGGATCAACGGCCGGCCCTGCTACGGACGCACCTGCGGCCCGGCAGGATGCGGGCGGCGGCCCGCTGGTGCTGGCGCGCGTCTGCGCCCAGGGCCACGCCAATCCGCCCACCCGCGCCCAGTGCAGCGTCTGCGGGGCTGCCCTGTTGCCCGATGCGGTGCAGGTAGCGCGTCCCAGGCTGGGACGGATGCGGCTGTCCACCGGAGACCTGCTGGACCTCGACCAGTCCATGGTGATCGGCAGGCAGCCGTCGGTGTCCCGGGTGCAGGGCGGCGTGATGCCGCGCCTGGTGCAGGTGGCCAGCCCGGGCGGAGACATCTCGCGGTCCCATGTGGAGGTGCGGCTTGAGGGCTGGCACGTGATGCTCTGCGACCTCAAGGCCACCAACGGCACCGTCCTGGTCCGCGAAGGCCAACCGCCGCGCCGTCTCGCCCAGAACGAGATGGCCATCCTGCTCGACGGCGACATCGCCGAGCTGGGCGACAACATCTCATTGCGTTTTGAGGAGATTCCTTGAGTTCCAAACGGCCTGTTGCGCCGCCGCCCCGCATTCCGGGGTTCACCTACATCAGCCTGCTCGGCTCGGGGGGCTTCTCCGACGTCTACCTCTACGAACAGGACAGGCCGCGCCGGAAAGTCGCCGTCAAGGTGCTGCTCTCGGACCTGAAGACCGAGGGCGCCCGGCGGCGCTTCGAGTCCGAGGCCAACCTCATGGCCCAGCTGTCCTCGCACCCGTACATCGTCACCATTTTCGAAGCGGAAGTGACGGACGACGGGCATTCCTACCTGGCCATGGAGTACTGCTCCCGGCCCAGCCTGGACGTGCGGTACCGGCGGCAGCGCTTCAGCGTTGATGAAGTCCTGGCCGTCGGCATCCAGGTGGCCTCCGCCGTCGAAACCGCGCACCGTGCCGGCATCGCCCACCGCGACATCAAGCCCGCCAACATCCTGGTGACGGACTACAACCGTCCCGCGCTGACCGACTTCGGGATCTCCGGCACCCTGGCCGGGGACTCCGACGACGACTCGGGCATGTCCATTCCCTGGTCCCCGCCGGAGCAGTTCCGCGACGGCAGTGTCGACGGCGTCATGGTGGATGTGTGGGCCCTCGGCGCCACCCTGTACACCCTGCTGGCCGGGCGCTCGCCCTTCGTCATGCCGGGGGCGGACAACTCGCAGCGGGAACTGATCAACCGGATCAGCAACTCGCCGCTGCCCCGGCTGGGCCGTCCGGACGTGCCGGAATCGCTGGAACTGGCCCTGGCCACCGCCATGGCCAAGTCGCCGCAGTCACGGTATTCCTCCGCGCACGCCTTCGCCCTGGCCCTCCAGCGGATCCAGGCTGAGCTCAACCTCTCCGTGACTCCCTTCGAAGTCCTCGAGGAACCCCAGCAGGAGGAAAGCCACCCGGACGACGGCACCGAGGAAACCCGCGTCCGCAGCATCGCCGCCATCGATCCCGAGCGCACCGGCAGCGCCCCCACCTTCCCGGCCCGCACCCGCCCCGGCTCACCCGGCGCCGGAACCGACGCCACGGGACGCCGGGGTGGCGCCGTCCCGCCGTCGTCCTTCACCACCGCCGGCCCAGCCCAATGGCGCCCGTCCCCGGCCGTGCCCTCCATCCCGGCGGGCCCCGCCGGAGCGGCTGGCCCCGGAGCAGGCGCGGCCGACGGCGGCGCCCAGGGGGAGTGGGCACAGTCCACCGTCCTGCGCGGCAGCACCGGCGCGGCGAACTATGGTGCCCCGGTAAGGGACGACGCCGGGCCGGACACCTACACCGCCGACGCAACCGTGCACCGGCCCGTGAACGTGGACCAGCCCGAGGCGGAGCCGGCGGCAGACCATGGCAAGCGCAACCTCTGGCTCGCGCTGGCCGGCGGAACCCTCCTGGCCCTGGCGGCGGTGGTGGGCATCGTGGTGGCCAACACTGCGACCGGAACGCCCAAGGCAGTGGACACCCAGCAGGTCAGCAAGCCGCCGGCGGACGCCGTGGACAGCGGCACCGTCCCCAGTGTTGAAGGCCTCACGGCATCACGAAAGCCCGAAGATCCAAACACCATCGTCTTCTCCTGGACCAACCCGCAGCCCAGGGAGGGCGACTCCTACAAATACCGCACCAAATCCGCCAAGGCGGACGGACCCTACGAAACCACGAAGGTACCGAAGACCTTTGTTTCCGGGTTCGGCCCCACTCCCATTTGCCTGGAAGTGATCCTGGTGCGGGCCGACGGCAGCGCCTCGCCGGAAGGCCAGGACTCCATCGCCTGCCTGCAGGACTAGCCAGCTGATGACGCAAACACATTACCCACTGAGGAGGCACAGATCATGGGGGATCTAGCAATAGATTTCTGTGGCGAATGGTACGAGCCATCGGATGAGGACATCTTCAATATCGGCCGCGAAGGCGACCTTGAAGTGGACGACAACCCGTACCTGCACCGGCAGTTCCTGCAGGTGGCCCGCTACGACGGCATTTGGTGGCTGAGCAACGTGGGCAGCATGCTGTCCGCCACCGTGGCTGACGCGTCCGGCGGCATGCAGGCCTGGCTGTCGCCCGGCGCTCGGATTCCGCTGGTGTTCAGCCACACCAACGTCATCTTCACGGCCGGGCCCACCACCTACGAATTTGCTGTGCACCTGAAGACGCCATCCTTCCGGCAGGAAGCCCGGGAAGGCGCCAGCAGCGGCGACACCACCATAGGCCCCGTGGTCTTCACCGACGCCCAGAAGGCGCTGATCGTGGCCCTCGCCGAGCCGGTGCTCCGGCGCGAAGGCACCGGGTTCAGCACCATCCCGTCCTCGGCGGCCGCCGCCAAGACCCTGGGCTGGGCGCTGACCCGTTTCAACCGCAAACTGGACAACGTCTGCGACAAGCTGGACCGCGTGGGCGTGGTGGGACTGCGCGGAGGCGGCGGGAAACTGGCCACCAACCGCCGCGCCCGCCTGGTGGAGCACGCCGTCACCACCCACCTGGTGACACCCGATGACCTGTACCTGCTCGAAAAGATGAGGGGCGTGGACGAAGGATGAGGATCCGGCTGACACTCCGCCGCGAACCCGCCGACGCCAAGGACCTGGCCGTCACGGTGGACGGCCTGGCCACCGTGGCCGATATTGCCACCGTGCTTTGGGCGGCCGACCCTGACCGGAAGGGCACCCCTGCCCCGGACAACCTGTCCCTGCGCATCGACGAAGCCTTCGTGGGTGCCGGCATCAGCGGCAACGTCCTGGCCCGCGAAGACAACCTGCTCGAATCGGGCCTGCGCCCGGGCTCCGTGGTGTCGCTGGCCCAGGTCAGCGGGCAGTTCCACGAACCCGGAGCCAGCCGTGGGCCTGCTGCGGCCACGTTGCGCGTGTTGTCCGGGCC
The DNA here is from genome assembly GCF_040702325.1 of Pseudarthrobacter sp. 902506025. Classification (NCBI taxonomy): domain Bacteria; kingdom Bacillati; phylum Actinomycetota; class Actinomycetes; order Micrococcales; family Micrococcaceae; genus Pseudarthrobacter; species Pseudarthrobacter sp. 902506025. The sequence goes on along the minus strand of NZ_JBFBKW010000006.1, from coordinate 202,970 downwards.
CGACGTCGGCCGCGAATTTTCGCTGCCCATCGGCACCAGCTACATCGGCCGGGACCGGGACGTGGACATCCGCCTGACGGATCCGCTCACGTCCAAACGGCATGCCCGGATCACGGTGGGCGAAAGCATCGAGATCGTGGACACCAATTCCGCCAACGGCCTCCTGATGGACGGGCTGCCGGTCACGCGCGCCACCCTGAACTCGTCCGACACGGTGACCCTGGGGGACACCACCGTCACTGTGGTGCCGCTGGGGCACAACCACGCGGCAGCGCCGACGTCGCCCCTTGTGGACTTCAACCGCTCCCCGCGCGTGGTGCCCCGCTTCGATGTGCCCAAGCGCGTCCTTCCTGCCGGGCCCAAGCGGCCCGAGGACCAGCCGTTCCCTTACATCATGCTGGTGGCACCCCTGATGATGGGCGCGGTCATCTTCGCGGTCACGCAGAACGTGCTGTCCATGGTGTTCATGCTGATGATGCCCCTGTTCATCGTGGGCCACTACGTGGACACCAGGATGCGGACGCGGAAGCAGCAGAAGGAACAGCTCAAGCAGTTCCGGGCGTCCATGGCCGCCTTCCGGCAGGACCTCACCGAACTGCAGCAGGTGGAACGGGCGGTCCGGCTCCAGGAAGCGCCGTCGGTCAGCGACACCGTGGATGCCATCTACAAGCTCGGGCCACTGCTGTGGACGCACCGGCCCGAGCACTCCTCGTTCCTTGGCCTGCGCTTCGGGCTGGGGACCGGGCCGTCCCGCATCCCGCTGGAGGAACCCTCCAACAATGACACCGAGGTCCAGTACGCCCGCGAGATCCAGGACTGCATCAAGCAGTTCAGCGAGATCGAAGGCGTCCCCGTGGTCTCCCAGCTGCGCACCTCCGGGGCCCTTGGCATCGCCGGCGCCCGCGGCCTGGTGGACGATGTTGCCCGCGGCATGGTGCTGCAGCTCGTGGGCCTGCATTCCCCGGCCGAGGTGGTCCTGACGGCCATCACGTCCGCGCAGTCCCGCGAACGGTGGAACTGGCTGCAGTGGCTGCCGCACGTGGGCTCGGGGCACAGCCCGCTGGGCGGGGACCACCTGGCAGCCGGGTCTGCCGGCGGCTCCTCCCTGCTGGCCCGGCTTGAGGACCTGGTGGACGCCCGGGAAGCGGCGGCCAAACGGACCGCCCCGGAACTGCGCCCTGGCATCGACCCCGTCAAGCATGAACTCGAAGAGCCCGTCCTTCCCTCGGTGCTGGTCATCGTGGAAGACGACGCTCCGGTGGACCGCGGCCGGCTCACCCGGCTGGCGGAACGCGGGCCCGACTCCGGCGTCCACGTCCTGTGGGTGGCCACCGACATCCAGGCCCTCCCGGCCGCCTGCCGCGACTTCATGGTGGTGGACGGCGACCACGGCACCACCACCGGCCAGGTGCGCCTGGGCCGCCACACCTATCCCGTCAGCTGCGAGAGCGTGGACGCGGAACTCGCCGCCCAGCTCGCCCGGATGCTGGCCCCCGTGGTGGACGTGGGCAAGCCCGTCAACGACGACTCCGACCTGCCGCGCGCCGTGTCCTACGCGACGCTGATCGGCAAGGACTTCCTGGACAACCCGCAGTCCGTGGCCGAGCGCTGGACGGAAAACAACTCCGTGCACGCCACCGCGGTGGCGAACCGCAAGGACAACGGCACGCTCCGGGCCCTGGTGGGGTCCAAGGGCATCGAGCCGCTGTACCTGGACCTGAAGAACGAGGGGCCGCACGCCCTGGTGGGCGGCACCACCGGCGCGGGCAAGTCCGAGTTCCTGCAGTCCTGGGTCATGGGCATGGCCGCGGCGTACAGCCCGGACAGGGTCAGCTTCCTGTTCGTGGATTACAAGGGCGGCGCCGCATTCGCGGACTGCATCAACCTGCCGCACACCGTCGGTCTGGTCACCGACCTGTCCCCGCACCTGGTGCGCCGTGCCCTGACATCCCTGCGTGCGGAGCTGCATTACCGTGAGCAGCTGCTGAACCGGAAGAAGGCCAAGGACCTGCTGGCCCTGCAGCGCGAGGCAGACCCGGAAGCCCCGCCGTACCTGATCATCATCGTGGACGAGTTCGCCGCCCTGGCCAACGATGTTCCCGAGTTCGTGGACGGGGTGGTGGATGTGGCCGCCCGTGGCCGCTCCCTGGGCCTGCACCTGATCCTGGCCACCCAGCGGCCCGCCGGCGTCATCAAGGACAACCTCCGCGCCAACACCAACCTCCGGGTTGCGTTGCGCATGGCCGATGAGGACGACGCCACTGACATCCTGGGCGTCCCGGACGCCGCCTACTTCGACCCCGCCATTCCGGGCCGCGGTGCCGCCAAAACGGGCCCCGGCCGCATCCAGGGGTTCCAGACCGGCTACGCCGGCGGCTGGACCACCGACAAGCCACAGCGGCCCCAGATCGACATCGTGGAAATGGCTTTCGGTTCCGGTCCCAGCTGGGAAGCGCCCGCCCCTGACAAGCCCGTTGCCCAGGAACCGGCCGGCCCCAACGACATTGCCCGGATGACTTCCACCATCGTGCACGCCGCGGACACCCTGGCCATCCAGCCGCCGCGCAAGCCATGGCTGGATGAACTGGCCAAGACCTACGATTTCTCCAAGCTGCCCAACCCCCGCACCGACGAACAGCTGCTCCTGGGCGTTGCCGACGATCCCGTGCACCAGGACCAGCCCACCGTGTTCTACGAACCGGACCGGGACGGCAACATGGCCATCTACGGCACGGGCGGTTCAGGAAAATCCGCAGCCCTGCGCGGCATTGCCATTGCCGCCGCGGTCACCCCGCGCGGCGGCCCGGTCCACGTGTACGGCATCGATTGCGGTTCTTCAGGGCTGCGGATGCTGGAGGAGCTTCCGCACGTGGGCGAGATCATCAACGGCGACGACGTGGAACGCGTTGGGCGCCTGCTGCGCCTCCTGCGGGACATCGCCGAGCTGCGGTCCGCACAGTTCGCGGAGGTGCGGGCGTCCACCATCGTGGAGTACCGGAAGCTGGCCAACCGGCCGGACGAGAAGCGGATCTTCGTGCTGGTGGACGGCATGTCCGCGTTCCGGGAAGCATACGAGCACAGCAAGCTTTCCGGGCTCTGGGACCTCTTCCTGCAACTGGCCACCGACGGCCGTACCCTGGGCATCCACCTGGTGGTGACGGGGGACCGGCCCAACGCCGTCCCCGCGTCGCTGCTCGCCTCCATCCAGCGCCGGCTGGTGCTGCGGCTCTCCAATGAAGACGACTACATCTCGATGGACGTCCCCAGGGATGTGCTCACCGCCACGTCGCCCCCGGGACGGGGGCTGCTGGACGGACTTGAGGTGCAGCTCGCCGTCCTGGGCGGCAACTCCAACCTGGCCCTGCAGGCCCGGGAAGTCCATAAGCTCAGCGAAGCCATGCTGCGCCAGGGCCTGGACACCGCGCCGGGCATCGAACGGCTGCCTGAGCAGGTGGACCTGGATGTCCTGCCCGCCGGCAGCCCGGACCTGCCGGTGATCGGCGTGGACGACGAGTCCCTGCAGCCCGCAGAGGTCATGGCGCGCGGCCCGCTGCTGCTGGCAGGCCCGCCGGGTGCCGGACGGACCGTGGCCCTGGTAACCCTGGCCTATGCACTGCGCCGGTCAAACCCCGCCACGGAGCTGATCTACCTCGGGTCGCGCCGGTCCGCCGTCGCCTCCCTTCCCATCTGGAACCGCTCGGTGGTGGGACCGGACGACCTCGCCGAGGTGGTGGAGGACCTGGTGGAGCACTCCACCGGGAATCCGGGAGCGGTGGCCTTCTTCATCGAGGGCCTGACGGAATTCACCGACACCATCGCCGAATCAGGGATGGCGCAGCTGGTGACCGCGTCGCTGAAGGCGGACCAGTGGGTGGTGGGCGAGTCCGAATCCTCTACCTGGTCAAGTGCCTGGCAGCTTGCCCAGCCGTTCAAGTCCGGGCGCCGGGGCCTGCTGCTCAACCCGGGGGACATTGAAGGCGACAGCCTGCTCAACACCTCGCTGGGCCGGGTGAGCCCGGACTTCATCCCCGGCCGCGGCTACGTGGTGGGACGCGGTAAGGCACGGAAGATCCAGGTGGCCCTGCCGCCCGAAAACCGGGACTGAGCAGGCCCAATGACGGCGGGGCCGCTGCTGCGGCGGATTTGCGGCCCCGCCGGGCGCTGTAGAAGACTACCGGGGACACCAGAAAGCCGCGGTGGGGGGCTGCGCGCATCGAAAGGTAGCAATGACCCCGTCCGCTCCGATCCTCCATGCCGTCTCGACGACGGCTTCCGCAGCTGTCCTGGCCCTGGCCTTTGGCTTCTTCCCAACCGGCCCGGCACTTGCTGCCACTGCCGATCCCACGCCCGCTCCGGCGTCGGACACCCAGGCGCCAGCCGACTGCGGACTGGTCTGCATGCCCATCCTTGCCAGCAGCCCCGACGCCGGCCAAACCGGGCGCCCACGCAAATCCAAGGATCCCGTGCCGCCGCCGGCCCAGCCGGCACCTCCGGCGGAGCCGGCCGCCCCGACTGTCCAGCCCCAGCCGGCGCAGCCTGACGTCCCGGCCCCGGACCCGGCCCAGCTGCCGGCAACGGTGGCGCCGGTCCCGGACGATTCCGCCCCCGAAACCCCATCAGCGACTGCCGGCTACCGCCCGCCCACCGGCCCCTCCAGTGGACAGGACTGGAACAGTCCCGTGACCCGGACCACTGCGCCCACCAAGTTGGCCGCCGTTGCTCCTGCCGGAGGCGGGGGCCCGGACGGGCCGGCACTGGGGCCGATCGCCATCGGAACACTGCTGGTGGGTGCGTCCGCCGGAGCTTTCGCCTGGTGGAACCGGAACCGCAACCGGCTCCGGTCGCACTGAGCCTGGGTGCCTGCCACGCCGCCGTGCCCGGTGGCTGTCGGAGGTGTAAGGCAAGATAGGTCTGTGAGCACAGGACCAGGACCCGCAGAACAGACCGCCGCCCGGACCACGGCACCGCACGAGCCCGAAGCGATCCCCACCGAGGCCATCCGCGAGGAATATGACAACCTCGCGGACCTGGTCCGGAAGTACCGGTTTGCGTACTACCAGGAGGACGCGCCGCTGGTATCGGACGCCGAGTTCGATTCCCTCTTCCGCCGCCTCGAGGAGATCGAGGCGCTGCACCCGGAACTGGTGGCCAACGATTCACCCACCCAGGAAGTGGGCGGCGAGGTGTCCGCCGCGTTTGCTCCGGTGGAACACCTGCAGCGGATGTACAGCCTCGAGGATGTCTTCTCCCTGCAGGAGCTTGAGGCATGGCTGAACCGGGCCGAGGCCGGCATCGAAAAGATCGGCGACGGCGGCGCAAAGGCGGCGTGGCTGACCGAACTGAAAATCGATGGCCTGGCGGTCAACCTCCTGTACCGCGACGGCAAACTGGTGCGGGCTGCCACCCGCGGCGACGGCACCACCGGCGAGGACATTACCCACAACCTGCTCACCATCAAGGAAATCCCGCAGGAACTGCGCGGCGACGGTTTCCCCGCAGAGATGGAAGTGCGCGGCGAGGTCTTCATCCCGTCCAAGGCGTTCGCCGAGTTCAATGAGGCCCTGATCGAAGCCGGGAAGGCGCCGCTGGCCAATCCCCGCAACGCCGCCGCCGGCTCGCTGCGGCAAAAGGATCCGGCGGAGACGGCCAAGCGGCCACTGAAAATGTTTGTCCACGGCATCGGCGCCCGGGAGGGCCTTGCCGCCGGCAGCCAGTCGGAGACCTACGGCCTGCTGAAGGAGTGGGGCCTGCCGGTGAGCCCGTACTTCGAGGTGCTGGAAGCCCGGGACGACGTCCTCGGATTCATCAAGCGGTACGGGGACCAGCGCCACAAGCTGCTTCACGAAATCGACGGCATCGTCATCAAAGTCGATGATTTCGCCACCCAGCGCGCCCTGGGCAACACCACCCGTGTTCCCCGCTGGGCCGTGGCGTACAAGTACCCGCCGGAGGAAGTCCACACCAAGCTGCTGGATATCCAGGTCAACGTGGGCCGCACCGGCCGCGTCACGCCCTACGGTGTGATGGAGCCGGTCAAGGTTGCCGGATCCACTGTGGAAATGGCCACCCTGCACAACCAGGACGTGGTCAAGGCCAAGGGCGTCAAGATCGGCGACATCGTCATCCTGCGGAAGGCGGGGGACGTCATCCCCGAAATCGTGGGCCCGGTCCTGAACCTCCGGGACCAGCAGGACCCGCCGGTGCGCGACTTCGTGATGCCCACCGAGTGCCCTTCCTGCGGTACCCCGCTGGCACCTGCGAAGGAGGGGGACGTGGATGTCCGCTGCCCCAACGCGAGGTCCTGCCCGTCCCAGCTCCGGGAGCGCGTGTTCCACGTTGCCGGCCGGGGTGCCTTCGATATCGAGGCCCTGGGCTGGGAGGCGGCCATCGCACTGACCCAGCCTGCCGAACCGGACACCCCTCCGCTGACCTCCGAAGCCCGCTTGTTCGACCTCACCCCCGAGGACCTGGCTGGTGTCCGGATCCGGCGCGAAAAGAAGAGTAAAGGCGTTCCCACCGGCGAATACGAGCTGGTGCCGTACTTCTTCAGCAAGGGCACGGCCAAGTCGCCGTCCAAGCCCACCGCCACCACCCAGAAACTGTTCAAGGAACTTGAAAAGGCCAAGACCCAGCCGCTGTGGCGCGTCCTGGTGGCCCTGTCCATCCGCCACGTCGGTCCCCGCGCATCCCGGGCCCTGGCGCAGGCGTTCGGCAGCATGGACCGCATCCGCGCCGCGTCCGAGGAGGAACTTGCGCATGTGGACGGCGTTGGCCCCACAATTGCCGCCGCGCTGAAGGAATGGTTCGCCGAGGACTGGCACGTCGAGATCATCGACCGCTGGGCCGCCGCCGGGGTCCGCATGGAGGACGAACGCGACGAGTCCATGCCGCGCACCCTTGAGGGACTGACCGTGGTGGTCACGGGTTCCCTGCCCAACTTCAGCCGCGACGAAGCCAAGGAAGCCATCCTGCTCCGCGGCGGCAAGGCAGCCGGCTCCGTTTCCAAGAACACCAGTTACGTGGTGGCCGGCGAAAGTGCCGGCAGCAAGCTGGACAAGGCAGAGCAGCTGGGCGTCCGCGTCCTGGACGAGGACGGGTTCCGGCAACTGCTCGACGGCGGCCCGGCGGCCGTGGGGGATGCCGCGGCAGCAGATGCCGTGGAACCGGGCGGGGATGACGGGGGCAACGAACAGGCGACCGTACCTGCCTCTGCAGGGGAGAACACTGCACAGGACAGCACCGTGGAGGAGAACGCATGACGTCCGCAACGGAACTGCTGGAGGTAGCCAAACAGGCCGCCGCGGCAGGCGCTAAAGTCCTGTCCGGCCGTGACGGCAACGCCCTGGACGCAAGCAACAAGGGAGCCGCCGGGGACTGGGTCACGGCCTTTGACCTGGCGGCGGAAAACGCCGTACGCCGCGTCATCACCGCTGCCCGCCCGGGCGACAGCATCACCGGCGAGGAACAGGGAACCACCCGGGCCGCCGACCCCACGGGTTACCGCTGGTCCATCGACCCCCTGGACGGCACCACCAACTTCATCCGCAACATCGTCTACTACGCCACCTCCGTGGCTGTTGCCGATGCCGACGGCGTCTGGCTGGCCGGCGTCGTCAACGCCCCTGCCCTGGGGCGGGTGTACTACGCTGCCCGCGGCCAGGGTGCGTGGCTGGAGGAACGCGGCACTGTCACCAGGCTGGACGGGCCGGTTCCGGGCCGCGCCGGGCAGATCCTGGCCACCGGGTTCAGCTACGAGCCCGATGTCCGCGCCCAGCAGGCGGCCGCCTTCGGCACGTTGATGGATGGCTTTGCCGATGTCCGCAGGCTTGGTTCCGCCGCCCTGGACCTGTGCATGGTGGCGGACGGAACCCACGATGCCTACGGCGAGCGGGGTCTGAACGAGCATGACTTTTCAGCCGGCGCCCTGATCGCGGAGGAGGCCGGCTGCTGGGTGCGCAGGCCGCGCCTGACGAGCCCCCTCGACGGCGGCCCCACCGATGGCGAACGCCTGGACGCCTGGACCTGTGCCGCCAGCCTGGAGCTGTCCGGGAAGTTTCCGCTCTGAGTCGGCATGGGAACCGGCCTCATCGAAAGAGCGGGGCCACCCGTTCTGATAGTTCTGTCACGGAAAGTGCCTTCCTGCCGTACGGCGCCCCGGCCCGCCACTAGCATTGACGGGTGCAGCCGCAGATAACTATCCGTCCCGCCGTCGAGGCCGACTTCGCCGCCATTGCCCGCATCACCGGAGCTTCGTATCTTTCGGCAGGCTACTTCGACGACGCCGCGCACCCCTACATGGTGAAGATCATGGATGTGGCAGAGCGCGCGGAGCAGGCCACCATCTGGGTGGCGGAGCGGGACGGAGCTGTCATCGGTTCCGTCACGCTGGCACTGGCGGGGGAGCCGTACGCGGACATCGCCCTGCAGGATGAGCTGGAATTCCGGATGCTGGTGGTGGACCCTGCCGTGCAGCGCAGCGGCGCCGGCAAAGCCATGGTGGACGCCATCATCGGCCATGCCAGGACCCTTCCCGGCATCCGTGCGGTGGCCCTCACCACCGGTCAAACCTGGGAAAGCGCGCACGGGCTGTACCGCAAGACCGGCTTCCAGCGGGTGCCTGAGCGGGACTGGCTGGTCCCCGGAACCGACATAAAACTGCTGGTTTACCGGCGCGACCTGTAGCAGCCCTACAGTGGTGGCGACCCATTCCAGCTTTGAAAGGCCCACCCATGCGCAAAACCTTCGGCAGCGGATCCGTCTGGGAACAGACCCTCGGCTATTCCCGCGCCGTCCAGGTGGACAACACCCTCTACATCTCTGCCACCGCAGCCAGCGGTGACGACGGAATCGTGGGGGATGACTTCTACACCCAGACCCAGTACATCCTGCAGAAACTCGGCAAGGTCCTGGCTGAGGCCGGCTTCGGCTACGGGGACGTGGTGCAGTCCAAGCTGTACCTGACGGACATCAGCAAATGGGAAGAGGCCGGCCGGGCCCACGGCGAAGTGTTCGGCGAGATCCGCCCCACCCTCTCCCTGGTCCACGTGCTCCCGTTCCTGGACCCGAAGATGCTCGTCGAGATCGAACTGGTCGCGCAGAAGAGCGAGTAAGTTTCCGGCCCTACCGTGCCGGCAGGCCGTAGCGGTGCTCGGGCCTGCCGGTGGTGCCGTAGCGGAGCTGGATGTCCACTGCGCCGTCGTCCGCCAGCGAGGACAGGTACCGCTGGGCGGTGGCGCGGGAAACGCCCACCCGGGCGGCCACCTCGGCGGCAGAGTACTGCTGGCCGGGGGCCAGCGATTCCAGCACCGCGGCCTCCGTCGCGGAGCGTGGTTTCGACGACGGCGTGACGTCCCCCGGAATCAGCGCGCGTTTGGCGCGCTCCACGGCGTCCTGGTCCAGTGCCCCCGGCTGGCCCAGGAGGCGCCGGTACCGGGCATAGGAACGCAGCTGCTGGGACAGTGACTCCGCCGTGAAGGGCTTGAGCAGGTATCCCAGTGCGCCGCGGCGGAACGCGACCCGGACCGACGCGGGATCAGACGCGGCGCTGAGGATGATTGTGTCCACGTCCAGCTGCTGCAGGAGGTCCAGGCCGGAGGCGTCCGGAAGGTACACGTCCAGCAGCACCAGGTCCGGCCGCAGGCTGTGGATCGCCTGCAGGGCCAGCGACGCCGTTCCGACGGGCGCCAGCGCCAGGAACCCCGCCACCGAATCCACGTAGGCGGCATGCAGCTTGGCCACGTGGAAGTCATCGTCCACGATCAGGACCCGAAATTCGTCAGCCATTCTTTTCCTTTCCGGCTTCCCCCGTGGTCTTTGCGACAGGGCTCCCTGCCGTCGTGTGCGGAAGGGTGGCCATGAACACGGCGCCCGGGCCGCCCCTGGCCCCGCGGTCCAGCACCTTCACATCGCCGCCCCGGCGCCGTGCCAGCTGGCGGGCCAGCGCCAGCCCGAAGCCCTGGCCGCCGCCGGCGCGGACCGGGCCGGAAGCGGTGGTGAAACCTTCGGCAAACACGGCCTCCGTGTCTGTGCCTTCTGCCAGCCCGTCACCGGAGTCCGCCACCACGACGTGAAGCGTGCCGCCGTCGTCGCCCGGCTCATCCAGCACCTCCAGCTCAACCCAGCGGTCCGCGGACGAGCCCGCCACGGCGGCGTTGACGGCGTTGTCGAGCAGGTTTCCCAGCACCGTGGTCACGTCCTGGGCCTCCGTTACCTGCCCTCGGACCAGGGTCTCCGGCCCGATGCGCAGTGCGACGCCCCGTTCGTCGGCTTCCACGCCCTTGGCGCCCACGAAGGCCTGCAGGTACGGGTCCTGCAGCAGCTCGGCCTGGTCCACCGGGAACTTCAGCGGGCCGGTAGCGGCGAGGCCGGCAAGGTAGTCGCGCGCCTCCTGGTGCTGGCCGATGCCCAGAAAGCCGGCAAGGGTGTGCAGCTGGTTGGCGAACTCGTGCCGCTGGGCGCGCAGCGCGGTGGACATGGTGCCCACGGCGTCGAGCTGCCGCGTAAGCTCCTGCAGTTCCGTCCGGTCACGCAGCATGACCACCCAGCCCAGGTCCTCCCGGCGGTGCAGGGCTTTGCGCGCATTTACCACCAGCACCCGGCCGCCCGCCGCCAGCTCGAGGGCATCCTGGTTTGATCCGCCGGTGGCAACCGCCGGGCCCGCAACCCCGGTCCCGGGGCGCGTGAGGGACTTCAGCTGTTCCGGGACGGGCGCGTCCTCCCAGCGGGATCCCGACAGGTCCGGCAGTCCCAGCAGCCGCTGCGCGGCGGCATTGAAGACGCTGACCCGGCCGTCGGCACTGACGCCGATCACGCCGTCGTCCACGCCCTGCAGCACCGCCACCTGGTCATGGACCAGCGTGCTGATCTCTTCCGGTTCCAGGCCCAGGGTGAGGCGCTGCAGGCGCCGGCGCAGCAGGAAGGAGCCCAGGACGCCGGCCAGGAGGGCGCCCGCGGCGGTCAGTGCCACGGGCCCGATGTCCCGGGCCACGCTCTGGGCCACGGTTTCCATGGAGTAACCCACACTCACCTCGCCCACCACCGCGCCGGTGCCGGGTGCGTAGACCGGAACTTTCGCGCCGGCGGACGGGCCGAGTGTTCCGGTGTTCCGGGTGGTGACCTCCTGCCCGGACAACGCCTCGGAGGGGTCCGTGCTGACCTTCTCACCGAGCCGTTGCGGATCCGGGTGGGCCAGCCGGATGCCCGTTTCGTCCGTGATGACCACGAACAAGGCGCCGGTCCTGGTCCGCGCCGCCTCGGCGGATGCCTGCAGTGGCCCGGCCAGGAGCTCTGCTGCCGGGGGAGTGCCGGGCTGTCCGCTGATGGCCAGCACATCGGCACGGACCTCCGGGTCGGAGGCAACGGTCCGGGCCAGCGTCAGGGCCTGGTTCTCCGCATCGCTGCCCACCCGGTCATACGTCAGCCACGCGTGCACGGAGGTGCTCAGCAGCACCACCAGCAGCACCACGGCCAGCTGCAGCAACAGCGTCTGGGTGGAAAACCGCAGCGGCTGCCGGGGCGCGGAACGCTGCATTCATCCTCCTTGACGGGTGGCGGCGGGCCATGGTTTCGGCGCCTAAGCGCTGTGAGCACAATGAGCAAAATGCTCCCAATAAGCAGTATGCCAATCAATTGAGCCAAAGGCACTGCCGTGACGGCCGCCACCCTACAGTCTGTAGCACGCGTCACACCGCTGTGCCGCTGTTCACAAGAAGGAGCCGGCTGTGCTGGTAATACTTGGATTCGCCATGATCGCGGTATTCATGGTGCTGATCATGACGAAGAAGTTGACGCCAGTGCTGGCGTTGATCATTGTCCCTACTGTTTTCGGCCTGTTCGCCGGTGCCGGCCTGGGCATCGGCGACATGGTGATGGACTCCATGAAGTCCATGACCTCCACCGCGGCCCTGCTGATGTTCGCCATCATCTACTTCGGCCTGATGATCGACGTCGGGCTCTTTGACCCGCTGGTGAAGTTCATCCTCCGCAAGCTGGGCAACGACCCCGCCAAGGTGGTCCTGGGCACCGCCATCCTGGCCGCCGCCGTGTCCCTGGACGGCGACGGGTCCACCACCTTCATCCTCACCACCGCCGCGATGCTGCCGGTCTACCTGCGCCTCAAGATGAGCCCCGTGGTCCTCACCTGCGTGGCCGGCCTGGCCAACGGCACCATGAACATCCTGCCCTGGGGCGGCCCCACGGCCCGCGCCGCCACCGCCCTGAAGATCGACGTCAACGACGTCTTCGTCCCCATGATCCCGTCCCTCGTGGCCGGCCTGGTGGTCGTCTTCGCCTTCTCCTGGCTGCTCGGGCTGCAGGAACGCAACCGCCTCCGCGCCACGGCCCCCGAGATCTGGGGCGTGCCGGACACTGCGGAAGAGTTCGACGGCGGCACCTCCACAGGTGCCTCAGGCACCGGCGCTTCCGGAACCGGCGCTTTTGGAAGTGGCCGCCGCAAGGGCGGCAACCCCGGCGGAGCAGCCCCCGCCGGTGGTTCGGTGGCGGTCCTGGACCGCACCGAAACCCTGGTGGACGAGCACGACTCCGCCATGGCGGACACCGCGCTCGACCCCAACCGCAGCACCCTGCGCCCCAAGCTGTTCTGGTTCAACCTGGCCCTGACCGTCGCCGTCATGGTGGTGCTCGTCGCCAACGTCATCCCGCTGCCGTTCGTGTTCATGGTGGGCGCCGCAATCGCCCTGCTGGTCAACTTCCCCAAGGTCAAGGACCAGGGCGCCCAGCTGATTGCGCACGCACCGTCCATCGTCGCCGTGGTCAGCATGGTCATGGCCGCCGCCGTCCTCACCGGCGTCCTCAAGGGCACCGGCATGGTGGAAGCAATGTCCGCGTGGCTGGTCCAGATCATCCCCACCTCCATGGGCCCGTTCATGGCGGTCATCACCGGTGTGCTCAGCATTCCCATGACGTTCTTCATGAGCAACGACGCGTTCTACTTCGGCGTCCTGCCCGTCCTCAGCGAAACCGCTGCCCACTACGGTGTCGGCGCCGCTGACATGGCCCGTGCCTCCATCACCGGCCAGCCGTTCCACCTGCAGAGCCCGCTGGTTCCGGCCATCCTGCTGCTGGTCTCGCTGGCCAAGGTGGACCTGGGCGACCACCACAAAAAGGTCCTGTGGCGCACCGCCGTCATCTCCCTGGTAATGCTCGGAGTCGGCATGCTTACCGGCGCCATTGGAATCGGCTAGTCTATAGCTGCCCGTGCTCCTGTCCCCGAGGCAGGCCGGGTATCGAAGGTGCCCGTCTGACGCCCGCTGGGGGATGTCAGACGGGCATCTGCGTTTCCGCACTAGACTGGATCGGAAAACAATTCGAACTTTGCAGGGGAGATCCATGGCTGCGATCAACCGTGACGACGTCGCGCATCTCGCGCGGCTCGCTCACATCGAGATGAGTGCAGAAGAGCTGGACAGGATGGCCGGCGAGCTCGCCGTCATCGTGGATTCGGTCAAGTCCGTCAGCGAGGCCGCGGGGGACGACGTCCCGGCCACCTCGCACCCCATCCCGCTGACCAACGTGTTCCGTGAGGACGTTGTGGGACACACCTTCACCGCGGAACAGGCTCTCTCCGGCGCACCGGACTCCGACGAAAACCGTTTCAAGGTTCCGGCCATCCTGGATGAGGCATAGACATGACTGAAAAGAACACCAGCGCCGGCACCCTGATCCGGCTGTCCGCCGCACAGCTTGCCGAGAAACTGCGCGCCGGCGAAGTCACCGCCGTCGAAGCCACCCAGGCCCACCTGGACCGCATTGCCGCCGTCGACGGGAAGGTCAACGCCTTCCTGCACGTCAACGCGGAGGAAGCGCTCGCCGTCGCCGCGGAGGTGGACGCCATCCGCGCCGCCGGCGGGGCGGAAGCAGAAGCACTGCACTACCTGGCCGGCGTCCCCATCGCCGTCAAGGACCTGATCGTCACCATCGGCCAGCCCACCACCGCCGGCTCGAAGATCCTCGAAGGCTGGCACAGCCCGTACGACGCCACCGTCGTCGAACGCCTTCGCGCCGCAAAGATGCCCATCCTGGGCAAGACCAACCTGGACGAGTTCGCCATGGGCTCCTCCACGGAGCACTCCGCCTACGGCCCCACCCGCAACCCCTGGGACCTGGACCGGATCCCCGGCGGCTCGGGTGGCGGCTCCGCTGCCGCCGTCGCTGCTTTCGAGGCGCCCCTGGCCCTGGGTACGGACACCGGCGGCTCCATCCGCCAGCCCGGCGCCGTCACCGGAACCGTGGGCGTGAAGCCCACCTACGGCAGCGTCTCCCGCTACGGCGCCATCGCTATGGCATCCTCCCTGGACCAGATCGGCCCCGTCACCCGCACCGTACTGGACTCCGCGCTCCTGCACCAGGTCATCGGCGGCCACGATCCCCGCGACTCCACCTCGCTGCCCGAACCCCTGGCGGACCTCGTTGCCGCCGCGAAGACCGGCAACGTCGAGGGCCTGCGGATCGGCATCATCAAGGAACTGCACGGCGAGGGCTACCAGGCCGGCGTCGAAAACCGTTTCAACGACGCCCTGGAGCTGCTCAAGGAAGCCGGCGCGGAGATCGTTGAGGTCTCCTGCCCCAACTTCCAGTACGCCCTGGGCGCCTACTACCTGATCATGCCGTCCGAGGCCTCATCCAACCTGGCCAAGTTCGATGGCGTCCGGTACGGCCTGCGCGTCCTCCCCGAAGATGGCCCCATGACCATCGAACGCGTGATGGGTGCCACCCGCGCCGCCGGCTTCGGCGACGAAGTCAAGCGCCGCATCATCCTGGGCACCTACGCCTTGTCCGCCGGTTACTACGACGCCTACTACGGCTCGGCCCAGAAGGTCCGCACGCTGGTGCAGCGGGACTTCGAGGCCGCCTTTGCGCAGGCTGACGTCCTGATCTCGCCCACCGCCCCCACCACGGCGTTCCCGCTCGGCGAAAAACTGGACGATCCGCTGGCCATGTACCTCAACGACGTCGCCACCATCCCGGCCAACCTTGCCGGCGTCCCCGGCCTGTCGCTGCCTGGCGGCCTGGCGGACGAGGACGGGCTGCCTGTCGGTATCCAGTTGCTGGCCCCGGCCCGCGAGGACGCCCGCCTGTACCGGGTGGGTGCGGTCCTTGAATCGCTGCTCGAAGCCAAGTGGGGCGGCCCGCTGCTGGCCCAGGCTCCCGACCTTGCCGTTGCCGGAACCCTCGAAACCCAGGAGGCAAAATAATGAGCACTGATGACATCCTGAGCTTCGAAGAGGCCATGGAGAAGTACGATCCCGTCCTGGGGTTCGAGGTCCACGTGGAGCTGAACACCAAGACCAAGATGTTCTCCTCCGCCCCCAACGTCTTCGGCGACGAGCCCAACACCAACGTCAACGAGGTGGACCTGGGTATGCCCGGCGTCCTGCCCGTGGTGAACAAGACGGCCATCGAGTCTTCCATCAAGATTGGCCTGGCGCTGAACTGCAAGATCGCCGAATCCTGCCGCTTCGCCCGGAAGCAGTACTTCTACCCGGACACCCCCAAGAACTTCCAGACGTCCCAGTACGACGAGCCCATCGCCTACGACGGCTACCTGGACGTCGAGCTCGAGGACGGCACCGTGTTCCGCGTGGAGATCGAGCGCGCGCACATGGAGGAGGACGCCGGGAAGCTGACCCACATGGGCGGTGCCACCGGCCGGATCCAGGGCGCCGACTTCTCGCTGGTGGACTACAACCGTGCCGGTGTTCCGCTGGTGGAAATCGTCACCAAGCCCATCGAGGGCGCCGGGTCCCGTGCACCGGAACTGGCCAAGGCCTACGTGGCGGCCGTCCGGGAGATCGTGAAGAACCTGGGCGTGTCCGACGCGAAGATGGAACGGGGCAACGTCCGCTGCGACGCGAACGTTTCGCTCCGCCCGCACGGCCGTGAGCGGTTCGGCATCCGTTCCGAGACGAAGAACGTGAACTCGCTCCGCGCGGTGGAGCACGCCGTCCGCTACGAGATTCAGCGCCACGCCGCTGTCCTGGACTCGGGTGAACCGGTGATCCAGGAAACCCGCCACTGGCACGAGGACACCCGCACCACCACCTCCGGCCGCGCCAAGTCCGACGCCGATGACTACCGCTACTTCCCGGAACCGGACCTGGTTCCCGTGGTGGCCTCCCGCGAATGGGTGGAGGAACTGCGCGCCACCCTGCCCGAGCCGCCGGCCGAGCGCCGCAAGCGCCTCAAGGCCGACTGGGGCTACTCCGACCTCGAATTCCGCGACGTGGTCAACGCCGGCGTCCTGGACGAGATCGAGGAAACCATCGCCGCCGGCGCCACCGCATCCGTGGCCCGCAAGTGGTGGATGGGTGAGATTGTGGGCCGCGCCAAAGCTGCCGACGTCGATCCCGGCCAGTTGGGCGTTGAGGCTGCCACGGTGGTGGAGCTGAGCCGCATGGTTGAGGCGGGCAAGATCAACAACAAGATGGCCTCCCAGGTGCTGGACGCCGTGCTCGCCGGTGAGGGCACCCCGGAGGAGATCGTGGAGAAGCGCGGCCTTGCCGTCGTATCCGACGACGGGCCCCTCCTGGAAGCCATCGACGCCGCACTCGCCGCGCAGCCCGACGTCGCGGACAAGATCCGGGGCGGCAAGGTGCAGGCCATCGGCGCGATCGTGGGCGGGGTCATGAAGGCTACCCGTGGACAGGCCGACGCCGGCCGCGTGAAGGAACTGATCCTGGAGAAGCTGGGCGTCACCGTCTAGTACACCCCTGCAGGACCCAACTGGGTAGCGCCAGGTGTCGTTTTGAACCCTCATAACGACACCTGGTGCTACCCAGTTCCGCGTTAAGTACTCAGGCGGCGCTCAGTGAAACTACCCGTGGTTGGGCGCCTGCGGCGGACTTACACTGGAGCCCACAGGGCGCCGGTGCCCTGGCTGCGTGCGGGAGGAACAACCATGGTGGTCCGGGAACCTATGAGGATGCGCAAGGCGGTGCTGGCCGGTGCCGTGGCCGTGGCACTTACCGGGACAGGGGCCGCCCTCGCCTGGTCGGCAACCGGGACGCCCGCACCCACGCCGTCGCCCTCACCATCATCACAATCAGCGCCCGGCAACTCAGGCAGCGCCCCGGGGCCACATAAGCCCGGCAAGGCCGAGCGCGGGCAACTCCTGCACGGCGAAGGCGTCGCCAGGAAGCCCGACGGAACCTACCAGACGGTCCTGGAACAGAACGGGACCGTGGAGTCGGTCAGCGATACCGGCATCACCGTCAAGAGCGGGGACGGCTTCTCCCAGACCTACACCGTCAATGGCGACACGAAGGTGACCACGATTCCTCCGGCCGCCAATCCAGGTGCAACGCCCAGCCCGGAAGCAACGCCCAGCCCCGGTGGAAAGTCCGACGACGGCAAGCGGCTTAAGCCGACGGACGGGACCATCGCGGACATCGCCGCCGGGGACACCGTGCGCATCGCCGGCGTCAAGGACGGGGACAATGCCACGGCCACGCGGATCGTGAAGGGCGCCGGTGACGGGCCCGGACTGGGGCTGGGGCGTGGGTTGGGACGCGGGCCGGGCCATGTGCCGGGTAACGGCCAAGGACTTGGACACAAGATGGGCAAGGGCAACCACCAGGACGGCCAGGACTCGTAGCCTCCAGTACGCCGGCCGGCTCAGCCCTGTTTCACCAGCCCGCCATGATGTCCTCCAGCGCCTCGCAGACCATCACCACGGAGCGGCGCTTGAGGTTCTCCGGCCGGGCCAGCAGGTCGATCCTGCGGCGGGTGCTGATCCCCTCCAGGGGTCGCAGCACGATGTCCGGGTTCAGGACCGGGCCCGCCGTGTATCTGGGGAGCAGCCCCACCACACCGCCGGCGGCCACGAGTGCCGCCACGGTGGAATAGTCGTTGATGCGGTGCACGATATTAGGCTCGCGGCTGGAGACGGCGGCGACGGCGGACAGGACATCGGCGGGGGAGTAGCCGGGGTGGCTGGTCACCCAGGCCTCTGTACCGACGTCGTCCGCCGTGACCGTCTCCTGTTGGGCCAGGGGATGGCCGGCGGGCAGCGCCACGTCCAGCGGCTCATGCGCCAGCGGGATCACCGCGACCCGCTCCGCCGGCCAGCGGGGACTGTGGTCCATGCGGTGCGCCAACACCAGGTCGTACCGGGCGGTGAGGGCCGGGAAGTCCTGTTGCGCGACGTCCTCGTCGGACAGCTCGATCCGCGGGTGCTCCGGCCTGTCCAGCATGCGGGCCAGGGGCGCGAACAGGGCCTGCCCGGCGCTGTGGAACCCGCTGACGGTCACCCTCCCGGCGGGCGAGCCGTGGTAAGTGCCCAGCGCGCCCCGGGCGTCGGCCATGGCACTGACGACGGCGGCGCCCGCGTCAGCGAGAACCTGGCCGGCTTCCGTGAGCACCAGGTTCCGGCCTTCCTTGCGCGTCAGCGGCACCTCCACGGTGCGCTGCAGGTGCGCCAGTTGCTGCGATACTGCCGACGGGGTGACCATGAGCGTATCGGCCACGGCCTTCACACTGCCCAGGGCGCCCAGTTCCCGCAGGATTTCAAGCTGATGAACCTCCATACGTCCACTCTAATCATTAGGACTGCTACATCGTCGATTGAGAAAATCCCTGTTGTGCTAAAGCATCGGCAGGGCTTCAATGGGGACGTACCCCGCAGATTGAATGCCAAGCAGTAAGGATGCCAATGAAGGCCCTGTATAAAGCCGGCCCCCACGCCGGATTCGAGCTCGTCGAACGGCCCGAACCCGCAGCAGGCCCGGCTGACGTGAAGATCCGGGTCATGACCACCGGAATCTGCGGCACGGATCTGCACATCCAGTCCTGGGACGCCTGGGCGCAGGGGATCATCGAAGCCCCCCTGATTGCCGGCCACGAGTTCTACGGCGAAGTGGTTGAAGTGGGCGAGGACGTCCGGGAGGTCAAGGTCGGGGACAGGATCTCCGGCGAAGGCCACGTGGTCTGCGGCATCTGCCGGAACTGCCGTGCCGGACGCCGCCAGATGTGCATCCACACGGTCAGCGTGGGAGTCCAGCGCGATGGCGCCTTTGCCGAATACGTCGTTATCCCCGAAACCAATGTCTGGGTCCACCATGATCCCTCCGTCACGCCCGAACTCGGTGCCATCTTCGACCCCTTCGGAAATGCCGTCCACACAGCACTCAGCTTCCCGCTGGTGGGCGAGGACGTGCTCATCACCGGCGCAGGCCCTATCGGCCTCATGGCCATCGCCGTGGCCCGCCACGCCGGAGCGCGGAAGATCGTCATTACGGATGTTTCCCGGCCGCGGCTGGACCTGGCACGGCAGCTCGGAGCCGATCTTGCCATCGACGTCTCCACCACCCGGGTGCGCGACGCCCAACGTGAGCTGGGCATGCGCGAAGGCTTCGACGTCGGAATGGAAATGTCCGGCCACCCCTCGGCCCTGCCTGAGATGATCGACAACATGAATCACGGCGGCCGGATCGCCATGCTGGGCCTGCCCAGCCAGGAGATCACCATCGACTGGGGCAAAGTGGTCACCCACATGCTCACGCTCAAGGGCATCTACGGCCGCGAAATGTACGAAACCTGGTACGCCATGAGCGCCATGCTCTCCTCCAATCCGGTGCTGCACGCCGGCATCTCCGCCGTGGTGACGGACACGCTGCCCGCCACGGAATGGGAAAAAGGCTTCGAAATCGCCCGCAGCGGCGTAGGCGGCAAAGTTGTCCTCGACTGGACCCGACTGTAAGGAACCCCATGTACACCTCCATCAAGGACCAGCTGCGCGAAGAACTGGACGGGATCCGCACCGCGGGACTGTACAAGACCGAACGCAGCATCAGCTCGCCCCAGTCCAGCCACATCACCGCCGGGCAGATTGGCGGCCCGGGAGCTGATGTGCTCAATTTCTGCGCCAACAACTACCTGGGCCTGGCCGACCACCCGGACATCATCAGCACCGCCAAGGCCGCCATGGATGAGCGCGGCTTCGGCATGGCCAGCGTCCGGTTCATCTGCGGCACCCAGGACCTTCACCTGGAACTGGAAGCCAAGGTCTCCGCGTTCCTGGGCACCGAGGACACCATCCTGTTCTCCAGCTGCTTCGACGCCAACGGCGGCGTCTTCGAGTCCCTGCTGGGCCCGGACGACGCCGTGATCTCCGACGCGCTCAACCACGCCTCCATCATCGACGGCATCCGCCTCTGCAAGGCCCGCCGCTACCGCTACGCCAACCAGGACATGGCCGAACTCGAGGCCCGCCTGCAGGAGGCACAGGACGCCCGCCGGACACTGATCGTCACCGACGGCGTCTTCTCCATGGACGGCTACCTGGCCCCGCTTGAGGCCATCTGCGACCTCGCCGAAAAGTACGGCGCCATGGTCATGGTGGACGACTCCCACGCGGTGGGCTTCATGGGCGCCACCGGTGCGGGAACGCCCGAGCACGCCGGCGTCTATGACCGGGTGGACATCTACACCGGCACCTTCGGCAAGGCCCTGGGCGGAGCGTCCGGCGGGTACGTCTCCGGACGCGGGGAGATCGTGGCCATGCTGCGCCAGAAGGCGCGGCCCTACCTGTTCTCCAATTCCCTGGCTCCCGCCATCGTGGCCGCCACCCTCAAGGCGCTGGACCTGGTGCAGAACTCGGCCGACCTTCGCCGCCGCCTGTTCGAAAACGCCGGGCTGTTCCGCCGCCGGATGACCGAGGAGGGCTTCGACCTGCTTCCCGGCGAGCACGCCATTGTCCCGGTCATGTTTGGCGACGCCGTCGTGGCGGCCAAGGTGGCGGACCGGATGCTGCAGCATGGCGTCTTCGTCACCGCCTTCAGTTTCCCGGTGGTTCCGCGGGGTGCCGCCAGGATCCGGGTGCAGCTCTCCGCTGCGCACTCAGCGGACGACGTCGAAGCGTGCGTAGGCGCCTTCGTCGCCAGCCGGACCGAGGCAGCAGCCTGACGGGACTCCCCGACGGCGGGGTTTCAGTTCGCTGGAACTCTGTCAGGATGGACGAATGGCAGCACACTACGATGTCCTGATTGTGGGCGGCGGCATCGCCGGCCTGTCCCTGGCGTCCGCCCTCGCCGGCCGCTGCAGCGTTGCGCTGGTGGAGGCGGAGCAGGAACTGGCGTACCACACGTCCTCCCGCTCCGCCCGCCAGCTGATCCCCAGCTACGGGCCTCCCGTGGTGCAGGAGCTTACCGTCCGGACCCTTGAGCTGCTCGCAGCCCGCGACGCGGAATCGCCCGAACCCGTCCTGACGCAGCGCAGTTTCATGCTGGTGGGCTCTGCGGAGGATGTCGCCGCGGAAGCCAGCGGGCACATGCAACCCATTACCGTGGACCGTGCCCTTGAGCTGTGCCCTGCGCTGGTCCCGGGAACCTTTGAAGCCGCCGGACTGGATACCGGCTCCTTTGGCTGCAATGCGCCCCTGCTGCTGGAGGACCACCGCAAGCGGGCGCTCGCCGCCGGAGCCGACATCATCACCGGTGCCCGCGTTCATTCGGCACAACGGCTGGGCTCCGGGTGGCAGGTGGGTGCCGGTGCAGAGGGTTTTGAGGCCTCCGTGCTGGTCAATGCGGCAGGCGCCTGGGCGGACGAACTGGCGGTGCTTAGCGGCGTCGAGAAGCTGGGACTCCAGCCGTACCGGCGCACTGCGGCGATTGCCGCCGTCGACCATCCCTTGCCCGCCGCCACCCCCATGGTCGCAGCGGCGGACAACACGTTCTATTTCCGGCCGGACGGGCAGGACGTGCTGATTTCTCCCTCGGAGACGGTGCCCAGCGGGCCCGAAGATGCGCGCCCGCGTCCCGGCGATGTGGAACGCCTGGTGGAAAAGCTCAATGCGTTCACCAGCCTGGGGATCAGCGGCATCCGCCGGGCATGGACGGGCCTGCGCACGGAAGTAGCGGACGGGTTGCCGGTGGCCGGGTTCGACGCCGAGGCTGCCGGATTCTACTGGCTGGCAGGGCAGGGCGGCTACGGCTTCCAGACCTCGGCCGCGATGGCCGAGCTGGCAGCGGGGCAGATTCTTGCCGCGCTGCACTCTTCCGGCGGTTCCGCCCCTGCTGATGGGGCTGCGGACGGTCCGGAATCCCGGACAGCACAGGCCCTGGCAGCCACACGCTGGTCCATCCGACGCTGAAGAATGATTCCATGAGCACCTTGATCACCAACATCGCCGAGCTGATGACACAGGACCTGGAACACCGGGTCTTGAAGGACGCGGCGGTGGTGGTCGAGGGCGAACGGATCTCCTGGCTTGGGGCAGCGGCCGATGCTCCCGCCGCGGATGACGCGGTCGATGCCGGCGGCCGGGCCATGCTGCCGGGGTGGGTGGACTCGCACAGCCACCTGCTGTTCGCCGGGGACCGCACCGCAGAATTCGAGGCACGGATGGCGGGGGAGGCCTACGCCGCCGGCGGCATCGCCGTCACCATGAACGCCACGCGTGCCACGTCCGATTTCGACCTCACCCGCCTGGCCATGGGGCGGGTGGCCGAGGCCGTATCCCAGGGCACCACTTACCTGGAAACCAAGACCGGCTATGGACTGGACGTTGAGCATGAGGCCCGGAGCGCGCGCATTGCCTCCACCATCGCGGACCAGGTGACCTACCTCGGCGCGCACCTGGTGCCTGCCGGGCAGGATCCGGAGGCTTATACGGACCTGGTCTGCGGGCCGATGCTCGCCGCGGTCCGCCCGTACGTCCAGTGGGCTGACGTCTTCTGCGAGGAGGGCGCGTTCAACGCGGAGCAGTCACGCCGTGTGCTGGTAGCCTGCCGTGACGCCGGGCTGGGGCTGCGCGTGCACGGCAACCAGCTCGGTGAAGGCCCCGGTGTGCAGCTCGCCGTGGAGCTGGGCGCGGCCAGCGTGGACCACGTCAACTACCTTGCAGCGCAGGATGTGAAAGCGCTGGCTGCGTCCTGGTCGGGCTGGGACCCTGCCGTGGGGACGGGGGAGCGGGGCACTGTTGCCACCTGCCTTCCTGCCTGCGACCTGTCCACCCGCCAGCCGTTGGCCCCCGCCCGCGAACTCCTCGACGCCGGTGTGCAGGTGGCCTTGGCATCCAATTGCAACCCGGGCACGTCGTACACCAGCTCCATGGCTTTCTGCGTGACGACGGCCGTGCTCCAGATGCGCCTCAGCGTGCACGAGGCTGTCCGGGCCGCCACCTACGGCGGCGCGCTGGCGTTGCACAAGGAAGCCGGGCGGGATGCCGACGGTGAACGCGCCGTGGGGTCCATCGCCGTCGGACACCGGGCCGACCTGCACTTACTGAACGCGCCGTCCGCCACGCACCTCGCTTACCGGCCGGGGATGCCGCTGACGTACGCTGTCTGGCGGGCCGGAACCCGGGAACGGTAATCAAAGGCACCACTTTGATTGTTCCTGATTGTTTCCCTAGGGTTATAATCAGGAAACGTCATCAGGAGTGGTGGCTGATGTATCGAAAGGCCCGCTTGTATGACGCGTACCGACCGGCTGACGGCGATTCTCGACCTGCTGGCCAAGACCGGGCAGGTGGAGGTTGACGAGATCGTCAGCACCCTCAACGTTTCCCCTGCCACGGCCCGGCGCGACCTGGACAGCCTTGCCAAGCGACGCCTGCTGACGCGGACCCGCGGCGGCGCCACCACGGGCGCCCTCGCATACGACCTGCCGGGACGTTACAACCGCGACGACCATGCCGAAGCCAAGGAACAGATCGCGCAGTGCGCCTCTGCCTTGATCCGGCCGGGTGCGGTGATCGGTCTCTGCGGGGGCACCACCAGCACCGCCCTTGCGCAGATCCTGGCCACCCGCGAGGACCTGAACGCACCCTCAAACCAGCCGACGCTGACAGTGGTGACCAATGCCATCAACATCGCCGGCCAGTTGGCGGTGCGGCCCAACATCAAGGTGATGGTGACCGGCGGCATCCTGAACCCGCGGTCGTACGAGCTCGTGGGCCCTTACACGGACATCATCATGCAGAAGGTGGTGCTTGACATCGCCTTCATCGGTGTCAACGGCATCGATCCGGAGGTGGGACCCACCAACACGGGGGAGGGGGAAGCCTCTGTCAACGCCTTGCTGGCTTCCCGCGCCAGGGTGTCCTACGTCCTGGCTGATTCCTCCAAAGTTGGCGTTCGGGCCTTTGCCACCATGGATGGCTATGACTTCACCCGGCTAATCACTGATTCCGGCATTTCTGCGCGCGACAAGGCAGCGTTCGAAGCCAACGGCACGGAAGTGATCGTCGCACCCGTATAAATCCCTTGGGCTGTGCGCGGCCCGCGTACCGTGCTGTCCAACATCTGCCGCTCCATCAGGCCGGATCCAGAAACTGAAGGCAAGATGGGAACATGCTGGTTCCCTCCCGCCGTCGACTGCGGCTCGAAGTCTGGATCGTCCTGGGCCTGTCCCTGGGCCAGTCCGCTGTCTACTCCGTGGTGCAGCTGCTCGACAAGATGACCCGCGCCCCGCTGGCCGAGGGCACCTCCACCCTGAACCGGTCGCAAAGCACCCGCGAGTACTTCGACCTCACCTACCAGCTGCTGGATATCATCTTTGCGCTGGTTCCAGTACTGCTGGTTCTCTACTTCCTCACCGACCAGCGGCAGGCTTCGCCCGGCAACGCACGCAACTCCGGTTCGGCATTCCAAAAGCTCGGATTCAACTTCGCCCGGCCCGGGAGGGACCTCCTGCAGGGCGTCGGGCTCGCCGCGCTGATTGGCATACCGTCCCTGGGGCTTTACGCGGCCGGCCGGGCCCTCGGCATCACCACCGCCATCATTCCCAGCGCACTGGACTCGTATTGGTGGACTGTTCCGGTCCTGATCCTGTCGGCGATGCGCCACGCGGTGCTCGAGGAAGTCATTGTGGTGGGCTACCTCCTGGACCGCTTCGGCAAGTTCGGGTGGAGCACGCCCCTCGCCATCGCCGTCAGCTCGCTGCTGCGCGGCAGCTACCACCTCTACCAGGGCTTCGGGCCCTTCATTGGAAACGCGGTGATGGGGGTGGTCTTCGCCTGGCTCTACACCCGTACCAAGCTCGTCATGCCATTGGTCATCGCCCACGCGCTGCTGGACATTGTGGCATTCGTCGGCTTCAGCCTCTTCGGTAAGGCCGTAGGGCTGGGATAGTGGCGCCGCGGCCTGGCAGTGGGGCTTAGGGGCTACCTGAGCGGCACAAGTGCTGCGTCCCCGCAATGCCCAACACCACCCACATTCACATGCCCAGCAGCAGCTGCCAGTCCGCCTGCGGGTCAGCGGGCAGCTCGAAAAACTTTGCATGGAACTCATCCCACAAGGGATCAGTGGGGCAAAGCTCGCCGGGGTCCACCATGTTCTCACCTGGCGGTTCTTCGACAGGCGGATCAGGCCACACCGGCATCCCCGCAAGGAACTCTTGCCACAACGGATCCTCCGATAGGTGCGGCCCGCGCCATGGTGGCGCCGTAGCCAGTGGAACGGTGTCAGCAGGTCCTGGCGCGTCGGTGAATCCCGGCATGTCGTTGCGTTCAGTGCTGTCGCCAATGCCAGCCGTGTATTCGCGCGGACCTGACGCGTCGACGGGCGCCGCAACAGCATCCATCGGCAAGCTTCCCGATGGCCACTGGGCCGGTTCGGGGTCGGGGTGTTCTGGGTTGTAGTGCCTGCCTGTTGGTGAGGTCCAGCCGGGTGGTTCATTCTTGTTGGCCGGATCTGGTGTCCATTGGCTGTGGTGTTTGAGTCGATGGTGTTTGGGGCAGAGTTGGGCCAGGTTGCTGACGTTGGTGGTGCCGCCGTGTTGCCAGGCTTGTAGGTGGTCTGTTTCGTTGTCGGGGGTGCGGTTGGTGCAGCCGGGGAAGGTGCACTTGGTGTCGCGCAGCCTGATCCAGCGTTTGATGGTTTCGGTGAGCCGGTAGTTTTTCCGGCCGATTTCCAGTGGTGCCCCGTCGCGGGGGTCGATCAGGACCCGGTAGAACGAGTCCGCCCCGTCGGCGACAAGTTTGCGCGCCATGGACGCCGGGATTGGTCCGAAGCCGTCCAGTACGGCGGGTTCATCGGTCTGACCGAGCAGGGCGAACACGGGCACGGTGACCAGGACGTCGGCCCGCGGCGCAGGGACCTTCCCGACCCCGGTGACACCCTCCGTGCCCTGAATGCCGAGGCCGGGACCGTCTTCCTCGGCGTGGCCGGCGCCGAGGAGCAGCGATGCTGCGATGTCGGGGCGGAGTTGGGTAAGGGTGCGGGGTTCGTCTGGTCCCTGGAGGCCGCGGGCGGTCGCGGTGGTCCGGTTCCAGATGGCGCAGGCGGTGTCCCCGGGCAAGTAGAGGGAGATCCAGGCCATACCGTCCTTGTCCGGGGTGTATTCCATCCGCCGGTCAGCCACACCCTTTACATGGCGCTTCTCGATCGAGTCGGGGTGGTGGCGTTCCCGCCAGCCACGCACCTTCGCCCGGAACCGGGACGGAACAAGCTCGCCGGGGGCCGCGCCGCGGGCGGGCTGGGGTGCAGCCGGGTCGAAGAAGTGCGCCACCAACGCCAGGGCGCCCTCGGTGGTGAGGCCTTCAGTCTCATCGGCGACAATCCGGGCGTGCTGCCAGGACATGTCCCCGGCGGACAGTGCATCGAACACCAGCGGCAGGGAGCAGATCCGGCGTGAGTGCTCCACCAAAGCGCCCGCGGCCGCCGAGCTGATGGTCAGCACCCCGGCGATCTCCTCCACCACCGACATGTCCGCGTAAGTGCGGTCCTGGACAGTGGCGTCCGGCGGCGTCATCGCCTGCTGGAAGGCAACGGCTTCGGCAGTATCCAGCGCCTTCATCGCGGCGAGCTGCGCCTCCAGCCGGGCCGCAACCTCCAGCCGTTCCAGCCGGATCTCATACCGCCGTTGAAGCACGTCAACACGGGAACCAATGCCGGCGCCGGCAGCCAGGGAAGTATCTTCGAAATCCAGCGCATCGATGGCAGCAACAGAGGCACGAACACCCTCCAAAACCACCTCAACACCACCGCTGATTCCCATGCCCACATCATCCAACGAGGCACTGACATCCAAAGTGTGCGCGGTTCATGCTGGCGTCCTTCATAGCGGCGCAGGGAGCAGCTTCTTAAATTAATTCGGCCGCCATTGGCTGGTGACGCCGTTGTCACCACCCAATGGCGGCCGAAGTTTGCCCGGGGCACAACCCGGGGACCTCCCCGAAGTGATCCGGGGAGGAACGGGGGAGGGTCAGATGGTGACGGCTCCGTTGGCGGTTTCAAAGGTGACCGAGAGGATGCCCGGGGTTCCGTGCGGGGCGACCCACTCCACCGCAACGTCCTCGAGCGGCTTCTCCACCGGCTCACCCAGCCACTCGGTGACGCGCGAGGCGGAACCGGCGATGGTCAGGCAGCTCATCTTGAGGTTGCTCTCGTACGCGTGGGACGGGTGGAGCGAGGGATCGCCCTCCCACTTGAGCATGTACGGCACCTGGGGATCGGCGATGAGGCCCAGGATGCCAATCTGCTTCCAGACCAGTTCGCGGCCGTCCGGGAACTTGCGGTTGCCGTTCACGGCAGCGCGGCCCAGGCGTTCCTCGAAGGGGGCGAGGTCGTCCACTTCGACGCACCAGCCCATCCAGCCGCCACCAGCAGCGGAGCGGGCACGTACTGCCTGTCCGAACGGTGCCTTGTCCGATGCCGGGTGGTCCAGGACCTCAACGACTTCGAGGTACTTGTGGCCGGCGAGCGGGATGATCATATTCCGGGTTCCGAAGCGGGGGTGTACGCCACCCTTCACTGCCTCAACGCCGAGGGCAGTTGCAATACGTTCGGTAGTGGCCGCGAGGCCATCGTGTTCACAGGCGTAAGAGACGTGATCCATGCGCATGCGAACATCTTGGCACTTTGTGATCGGGCTCTCAGCTAAGGGTACCCTTACTAGCATTACCGGTGCCCGGCGCCCTCGTTATTCGGCCGAGACAGTGGCCGGAAGACCATGTTCGTCACAATGCTGTCCACGGCAACCGTCCGGTTCCTAGACTGGGCCCAGGTCATGAGTGCCAGCGCCAAGCCCCGGCTCGCTGGCCGGCAACCCTCCATCCGCGGTGGGGTGCCCCGGGTGAAGACCTGGCTCTTCGGCAACAGCCGGGAGCAAGCGCGGCCCGTACTGCCGGTGAGCATGCCGGGCCCATGTCAAAGGAGATTTGGATGTCCAACGGATGGTCCTTCGAAACCCGCCAGATCCATGCAGGCCAGGCGGCGGACAGCGCCACGGGTGCCCGCGCCCTGCCCATCTACCAGACCACGTCATTCGTCTTTCCCAGCGCTGAAAGCGCCGCCAACCGTTTTGCCCTGGCTGAACTTGCGCCCATCTATACCCGCATCGGCAATCCCACCCAGGACGCCGTCGAGCAACGGATTGCCAGCCTCGAAGGAGGCCTGGCCGCGCTGCTGCTGAGCTCCGGGCAGGCCGCCGAAACCTTCGCTGTCCTGAACATCGCGGAGGCAGGGGACCACATCGTGGCCAGCCCCAGCCTTTACGGCGGAACCTACAACCTGTTCGCGCACACGCTGAAGAAGTTCGGCATCTCGGTGACCTTCGTGGCCGATCCGGACAACCTGGACCAGTGGCGCGATGCCGTGCAGCCCAACACCAAGCTCTTCTTCGGTGAAGTGGTCTCCAACCCGCGCCAGGATGTCCTGGACATCGAAGGCATCTCCGAGGTGGCCCACCAGGCCGGAGTTCCTCTCATCGTGGACAACACCTTGTCCACCCCTTACCTGATCCGCCCGCTGGAGTGGGGCGCGGATATTGTCCTGCACTCGGCCACCAAGTACCTGGGCGGCCACGGCTCGGCCATCGCCGGAGTCATCGTCGATTCCGGCAAGTTCGATTTCGGCAAGGACCCGGAACGGTTCCCCGGCTTCAACACCCCGGACCCCACCTACAACGGCCTGGTCTACGCCCGCGATCTCGGTGAAGGCGGCGCACTCGGCGCCAACCTCTCCTACATCCTCAAGGCCCGTGTGCAGTTGCTGCGCGACCTCGGCTCAGCCGTCTCGCCCTTCAACGCGTTCCTGATTTCCCAGGGCCTGGAGACGTTGAGCCTGCGGGTGGAGCGCCACGTTGCGAACGCCACGGAAGTGGCGCGTTGGCTGGAGGCAAGGGACGACGTCGAATCCGTCGCCTACGCGGGGCTGCCCTCCAGCCCCTGGTACGAGCGTGGCCGCAAGTACGGACCCAAGGGGACGGGCGCCGTCGTGGCCTTCAACCTGGCCGGCGGGGCAGAGGCGGGCAAGCGCTTCGTCGACGCCCTGGAGCTGCATTCCCACGTGGCCAACATCGGCGACGTCCGCTCCCTGGTCATCCACCCCGCGTCCACCACGCACAGCCAGCTCTCGCCGGAGCAGCGGGTTGTGGCCGGCGTGCACCCGGGCCTGGTCCGGCTTTCCGTTGGCCTGGAGCACATCGACGACATCCTGGCCGACCTGGAGGCAGGCTTCCGGGCAGCCAAGGGCGCCGACGCGTAGCCCCAAACGCGCGCGTCGCAGCATGTGCCGGCCGGCAAACCGGGAAGTCACAACCAGTCATACTCTTGGCCTGGAGTGGGGGGTGTTTCGTACACTCGAACCAGGTCATGAGTGCCAGTGACAGCCCCGGCTTGCTGGCCGGCAACCCTCCATCCGCGGTGGGGTGCCCCGGGTGAGGACCTGGCCTGCCGGTCAGACGACGGCAGGCAAGCGCGTAGAAGAGGTCTTGCCATGACGGTTACCGTCGCCCGAACCACCATCCCCGAACACGGAATCGTCCGTTACGCCTCCATCGGGGGTCTGGAACTCGAAGCCGGGGGATACCTCCCGGACGTCACCCTGGCCTACGAAACCTGGGGGACGCTCAACGCGGACGCCAGCAACGCCATCCTGATCGAGCATGCGCTGACCGGCAGCACCCACGTGACCCGCGGCGACACCGACGAAGAAGGTTGGTGGGAACAGCTGGCGGGCCCCGGCGCTCCCGTGGACACGGACCGCTTCTTCGTGGTGTCCATCAATATCGTCGGCGGCTGCTATGGATCCACTGGCCCGTCATCACCCGCGCCGGACGGAAAGCCCTGGGGCTCCAGGTTTCCCCTCGTCACGCTGCGCGACAGTACGGTTGCCGAGGCAAGGCTCGCGGACCAGCTGGGCATCAAGAGCTGGTTCGCCGTCCTCGGCGGATCCATGGGGGGTGCCCGCGCCCTGGAATGGGCGGTGACGTACCCGGAAAGGGTGGAGCGCTGCGCGGTGATCTCCGTGGGAGCCGCCAGTACTGCCGAACAGATTGCCTTCGCGCAGGCCCAGACGCTGGCCATCCGGCAGGACCCCAATTTCAACGGCGGGGACTACTACGGCGGTCCGTGCCCGGAAGACGGGCTGGCGCTCGCCCGGCGCATCGCCCACATCACCTACCGGTCGGCTGCCGAACTGGAAGGCCGCTTCGGCCGGGCACCCCAGGCGCCCGAGTCGCCCCTGCAGGGGGAAGTTCTTGCCTCCCGCGGCCGCTACCAGGTGGAAAGCTACCTGGACCACCAGGGCAACAAGCTGGTGAAGCGCTTCGATGCCAACAGCTATATCGCCCTGACCGAGGCACTGATGAGCCACGATGTGTGCCGGGGACGGGGAACCTTGGCCGAAACCCTCGCCGCCTCCACGGCACGGTTCTTCGTGGCCGCCGTCGACTCGGACCGGCTCTATTTTCCGTCGCAGTCCCACGAACTGGCCCAGGCGCTGCCCGGGGACGTGGACGTCCATGTCATCCAGGCACCGATCGGGCACGACGGGTTCCTCACCGAGATCGGGCAGTTGGGCGGCCGGCTGCGGAGCAGCTTCCTGGTCTAGGCGCCGCCTGGCGCACAGCCCTTAATGTGCATTCCTGCAGATGCGTTCTGCACTAATCGGCGTTGAGGTTGCGCCGCGGGCAGACCATACTCATCGAATCCGGCTTTCGTGGTGTGCATCACACCCGTCTGCCATTGACTGGTCCCCGTGGTGTCGACGTCGACGCCGAAGGAGTTCGCATGAGTACGGAAAGCTCCGCCGCAAGGCGTACAGAGGAAACCGACGTCAAGGCCTCAGGCCTTAAGAAAGTGGTGACGGCCTCCATGGCCGGCACGGTCGTGGAATGGTACGAGTTCTTCCTCTACGCATCGGCCGCCACCCTGGTGTTCGGGAAGGCCTTCTTCCCCAACGCCGGCACGGAACTGGACGGCATCATCGCCGCCTTCCTCACCTATGCCGTCGGTTTCGTCGCACGCCCTATCGGCGGCATTGTCTTTGGCCACTTCGGCGATAAGTTCGGCCGCAAGCAGTTGCTGCAGCTGAGCATCATCCTGGTGGGGGTCTCCACCTTCCTCATGGGCTGCCTGCCCACCTTCGGACAGATCGGCTACTGGGCGCCCGCGCTGCTGGTCTTCCTGCGGTTCGCCCAGGGCTTCGCCGTGGGCGGGGAATGGGGCGGCGCCGTGCTCCTCGTGGCAGAGCACAGCCCCAGCAAGTCCCGCGGCTTCTGGGCCAGCTGGCCGCAATCTGCAGTGCCGCTGGGCAACCTGCTGGCCACGGCCGTGCTGTTCGTCCTCTCCTCCACGCTGACGCAGGACGCGTTCCTGGGCTGGGGCTGGCGCGTGGCGTTCTGGCTCTCCGCCGTGATCGTCATCATCGGTTACTACATCCGCACCAAGGTCAACGACGCTCCCATCTTCCTGGAGGCCCGCAAAGAGGTGGACGCCGGCCACAAGGGCTACGGCGTAGCCGAGGTGTTCCGGCGCTACCCGCGCGGCGTCTTCACCGCCATGGGCCTGCGCTTCGCGGAAAACATCCTCTACTACCTGGTGGTCACGTTCTCCATCACCTACCTGAAGACGGTGGTGCAGGCTGACACCACGCGGATCCTGCTGCTGCTGCTCCTTGCGCACGCCGTCCACTTCGCCGTCGTGCCCATGGTGGGCAAGCTGTCGGACCGCTTCGGCCGCAAGCCCGTCTACATGGCCGGCGCCATCATGGGTGCCACCTGGGGCTTCTTTGCCTTCCCCATGATGGACACCAAGAACGATGTCATCATCCTGGCGGCCATCATGATCGGCCTGGTGTTCCACGCCTTCATGTATGCCGGGCAGCCCGCCATCATGGCGGAAATGTTCCCCACCCGGATGCGGTATTCCGGCGTCTCCCTGGGATACCAGGTGACGTCCATCGTGGCGGGCTCGCTGGCGCCGATCATCGCCGCGTCCCTGCTGGGTACCTACAAGTCCTCCGTCCCGGTGGCGGTGTACCTGCTCATCGCGTGTGCCATCACCGCCGTCGCGGTCTTCTTCCTGAAGGAAACCCGGGGCATCTCGCTGCACGACGTTGACGCGGCCGACGCCAAGGGCACGGCAGACCTGCTCGCTGCCAGCAAGAAGTAGGCACATGAAAGCCGCCGTCCTCTATTCCACCGTTCCCGCCCCGGCCAGCGCCGAGGGAAAACAGAGCTACGCCGAGTCCCGGCCCCTGCTGGTGCAGGAGCTGGAGCGGCCGGAGCCGCGCGCCGGTGAGCTCGGAGTTTCCATCACCTACTCGAGCCTGTGCCATTCGGACCTGTCCGTCGTGGACGGTTCACGCGTCCGGCCCCTTCCCATGGCCCTGGGACACGAGGCCGTGGGGCGGGTGGTGTCCGTGGGCGACGGCGTCTCCGACGTATCCGTGGGGGACCATGTGGTTCTGGTGTTCGTGCCCAGCTGCGGCCAGTGCCGGGCCTGCCTTTCCGGCAGGCCCGCGCTCTGCCACCGGGCAGCTGAGGTGAATGGATCCGGAGACCTGCTCCATGGTCCGGCACTGTTGCGGACGCCGGCGGGGGAGCGGATCAACCACCACCTGGGCGTTTCCGCCTTCGCTGACTACGCGGTGGTTGCGCGGGAATCAGTGGTGGTGATTGACGACGACGTCCCGGACACCGTGGCGGCGATGTTTGGTTGCGCCGTGCTCACCGGAATGGGAGCGGTGTTCAACACCGCCGCAGTCGGCCCCGGCCAGTCCGTGGCAGTGTTCGGCCTGGGGGCGGTGGGCCTGTCCGCCGTGATGGCGGCCCGCCTGGCAGGGGCCACAAGCGTCATCGCCATCGACCCCAACCAGGGGAAGCACCAGCTGGCCCGCAACGCCGGGGCCACCGCGGTAGGGACGCCGGAGGACGCAGGGCGGCTGATTGAGGAAGCAGCCGGCGACGGCGTCGACGTCGCCATTGAAGCGGTGGGCTCAGCCGGTGTCATCGCATCCTGCCTTCAGCGGGTCACCAGGGGTGGCGCGGTGGTCTCCGTGGGCCTGCCCCACCCCTCCGCAGAGTTGACGGTGCCGGCCCTGCAGTTCGCCGGGGCCGGCAAGCGGCTGCTGGGCTCCTACATGGGCGACGCCGTTCCAGCGCGGGACATCCCCAGGTACCTCGGGTACTGGCGGGACGGCAAACTGCCGGTTGAGCTGCTGCACACCGACACCCGGCCACTCAGCGAGATCAACGAGGGCCTTGATGCGCTCGCAGCGGGACAGGTAGTGCGGCGGCTCTTCCGGGCCTGAACTGTCAGGCCCGGTTCTTCACCCTTCCCGGTTCCTCACCCGGCGAGCAGCAACGAGCGCTCCTTCACCTCGTCCTTCAGGGCCGCGATCACGGCCTGCACCCGCGCTGACCGGAGCGACTCCGGCCGTGCAACGGCCCAGATGGGCAGCTGGCGCTCAAAATCACCTGGCAGGACGGGGACGAAATCTTCACGGTCTCCCACCATGAAGTTCGGCAGCAGCCCAATGCCGGCGCCCTGGCGCACCGCCTCCACCTGGGCGAACACGCTCGTGGCCTGGAAGCTTGTCCTGGGCGTCGGAAGCTGTGATGACCAGCGGGGCCCAAGCTCCGCCACCTGGAGTGCAGACTCCACGTAAGAGACAAACGCGTGCTGCCCCACGTCGTCGAGCGTTTCCGGCAGGCCGTGCTGCGCGGCATAGCCGGGGCTGGCGTAGAGGCGCAGGTAGTAGTTGCTCAGGAAGATGGTCTGCGCGGTGCTGACGTCGGCCCGGCCCACCACGATCTCCAGGTCCACCCCTGACCGGTTCTGGCTGACTTTCCGGGTGGCACTCAGCATCTCGATGTTCAGCTGCGGGTTCTGCTGCTGGAGCCGCACCAGCGACGGGGTGACGAACACGGCTCCCACTCCGTCCGTGGTGGCGACCCGGACCAGGCCGGCAAGGGCACTCTGGTCCTGGCTGATCAGGCCCGACAACGAGCCAAGGGTGCTTTCGATCGCCTCCGCCGCCTCTACCGCGGCCGCACCAAGCTTCGTCAGCTCCCAGCCGTGTGGGCTGCGCTCCAGGGTACGCCCGCCCAACTGTTTGTCCAGGGCCAGGATCCGGCGGGAAATGGTGGTGTGTGTGGTGCCCAGGGTCTCGGCCACCGCATTGAACCGGCCCAGGCGCGCCACGGTCAGCAGGATGAGCAGGTCGTCGGGGCTGGGCAACCGTCTCGAATCCACGGGCGGCCTTCCTCTTGTGTGCATCAATGCACAGAGCGTCTGTAATTTTTCCCCTTGATTGCACTCTAGCAGGGTGTGATCGTAGACACAGACATGCCGGCAGCAACGCCGGAATGGAAGCAAAGGAGCTTACGCATGGCAGTTATCGGATGGATCGGCCTGGGCAACATGGGCGGCCACATGTCGGTGAACCTGGTGAAGGCCGGGCACGATGTGCGCGGCTTCGACCTCAACCCCGCGGCACTGGCAGCCGCCGAGGCAGGCGGCGTCAAGCGTGCAGCCAGCATCGCCGAAGCGGTGGACGGCGCGGACGCCGTCTTCACCATGCTGCCCAAGGGTGAACACGCCCGCGCCGTCTACCTTGGGGAGGACGGTGTTCTGAAGCACGCGGATACCCGCACGCTGCTCATCGACTCCTCCACCATCGACATCGCCTCCGCGCAGGAACTGCACGACGCCGCTGCTGCCGCCGGCTTCCGCTTCGTGGACGCCCCGGTGTCCGGCGGAATGAGCGGCGCCGAGGCCGGAACCCTGACGTTCATGGTGGGCGGTGAAGAGGGTGCCGTCAAAGACGCCTCGGGCTACATCGGGCCCATGTCCGGAAACATCATTCCCACGGGTGGCCCCACCACGGGCCAGGCAGCCAAGATCTGCAACAACCTGATGCTCTTCATCAACCTCGCCTCCACCGCGGAGGGTGCTGTCCTGGCTGACCGGCTGGGCCTGGACAAGCAGGTCTTCTGGAACATCGCCTCGGTCTCGTCGGGGGACTCCTGGGCGCTCCGGACCTGGTACCCGGTCCCCGGAGTGGTTCCCACCGCGGCCTCCAACAACGACTTCGCACCCACATTCACCACCGAGCTCGCGAACAAGGACATCGGCCTGGCCATCAGCGCCGCCGAGGACACCGGCACGCCGCTGGAGATTGGCAAACATGTCCAGCAGCTGTTCCAGCGGCTCATTGATGCCGGTGATGCGGGCAAGGACTGCTCCATGATCATCAAGCTCGTGGACGGCTCGCTCCAGCCCGCCGACGGGACGCCGTCCAACTAACCGCGCCGTCCAACGCAGACACGCAGTCCAACGTAGACACGCAGTCCAACCAACCACGCCGCAAGAA
The DNA here is from genome assembly GCF_040702325.1 of Pseudarthrobacter sp. 902506025. Lineage (NCBI taxonomy): Bacteria > Bacillati > Actinomycetota > Actinomycetes > Micrococcales > Micrococcaceae > Pseudarthrobacter > Pseudarthrobacter sp. 902506025. Next base: position 167,412 of record NZ_JBFBKW010000006.1, on the reverse strand, counting down.
CCGCAGGAAAAGAGACACCCTTGGAAACGATTCCGCACTACATCAACGGCGCCCGCGTCACCGATGCCGACCGCTTCGGTCCGGTCTTCAACCCCGCCACCGGCCAGCAGGAGAAGCAGGTGGCGCTCGCCTCGGCGGCACGGACAGAGGAAGCCATCGCCGCAGCCCGCGCCGCGCTGCCGGCCTGGCGGGCCACCAGCCTGGCCAAGCGCACCACCATCTTCTTCAAGGTCCGCGAGATCCTCACCCAGCGAAAGTCCGAGCTCGCGGCGATCCTCACCAGCGAGCACGGCAAGGTCCTCTCCGACGCCGAAGGTGAAATTGCCCGCGGCCTGGAGAACATCGACTTCGCCACAGGCCTGTCCCACATGCTCAAAGGCGAACGCTCGGAGCAGGTCTCCAGCGGCATCGACGTGCACTCCGTCCGCCAGCCGGTGGGCGTGGTGGCGTGCATTACCCCGTTCAACTTCCCGGCCATGGTGCCGCTGTGGATGATCGGCAGCGCCCTGGCGTGCGGCAACACGGTGCTGCTGAAGCCCAGTGAGAAGGATCCGTCGGCGGCCGTCTTCATCGCAGAGGCCTTCGCCGAGGCGGGCCTGCCGGCCGGGGTCCTGAACGTGGTCCAGGGGGACAAGGAAGCGGTCGACGTCCTGCTCGAGCACCCTGAGGTGAAGGCAGTCAGCTTCGTGGGCTCCACCCCCGTGGCCCAGTCCATCTACAAGCGGGCAGCTGAGCACGGCAAGCGGGTGCAGGCCCTGGGCGGCGCGAAGAACCACATGGTGGTGCTTCCCGACGCCGACCTGGACATGGCTGCCGACGCGGCGGTTTCCGCCGCCTACGGTTCCGCCGGTGAACGCTGCATGGCCGTCAGCGTCCTGGTGGCCGTGGGCAACATCGCCGACGACCTGGTGAAGGCGATATCCAGCCGCATGGCAGACCTGAAGATCGGTGCGGGAACCGACCCCGCCTCGCAGATGGGTCCCCTGATCACCGCGGAGCACCGCGACCGGGTGGCATCCTACGTTTCAGGTGCCGAAGGCGAAGGGGCCACCGTAGTGGTGGACGGCCGCTCCCAGCAGTTCGACTCCGACGGGTTCTTCATTGGGGTCAGCCTGGTGGACCACGTCAAGCCGGGCATGAAGGTGTACGACGACGAGATTTTCGGCCCCGTCCTGTCCGTGGTCCGGGTCGATACCTACAGCGACGCGGTGCAGCTGGTCAATGACAACCAGTTCGGCAACGGCACGGCCATCTTCACCCGCGACGGCGGGGCGGCGCGGCAGTTCGAGTTCGACGTTGAGGCAGGCATGGTGGGCGTCAACGTCCCCATCCCGGTCCCGGTGGGCACGTTCTCGTTCGGCGGCTGGAAGAACTCGCTGTTCGGCGACACCCACATGTACGGGCCCGACAGCATCCGGTTCTACACCCGCGGCAAAGTGGTGACCACCCGCTGGCCGGACCCCTCCACCTCCGTGATCGACCTGGGCTTCCCGCAAGTGGACTAGGCAAGTGGATTAAGCACCACGACCTGGCACGCGGATTAAACAACAACAGACCGGGTTAAGAAACAACAGGCCGGGGACCGTCATTCGGTCCCCGGCCTGTTGTGTGCAGGGGCTGTTAAGCACCAGGGCGGCTAGCCATTCATGATGTCGCCACGGCGCTTCATGTACTCCTCCATGGACAACTCACCGTTGCTGTACTGCTGGTCCAGCTCCGCGAGTTTCCGCGCCCGGTATCCTTGCGGGCCTGAGGGTGGCGGGGGAGTGGCGGGTCCGGAAGACTGCTCCGGTCCCTGCTGCTGGTAGGGCGCTTGGTACGCCTGCTGCTGGTAGGGCGGCTGCTGGGGCTGCTGCTGGAACGGCGGTTCCTGCCCGAAGCCCTGCGACCCAGCGCCATAACGGGGGTCCGTCATGGGCGGCTGCCCGTACTGGTACGGCACGGGCGGCTGGCCCTGCTGGCCGGGCCGGCCGAAGCCGCCGGAGAAGTAGTCCTGCTGGGTGTACCCGTCCCGCGGCTGGTTGCTCTGCGGCCCGGCGGAACCGGGGAACTGGCCATAGCCCGGGAACTGGTTGGAACCAGGGAACTGGTTCGGACCTGGAAACTGGCCGGGCAAGCCCTGGCCCCGGTCCCGCCGTGCCATGGATCGCCGGTACGCCCGCATGGCCATGGGGACAACGAAGGACAGGATAATGATCCAGAAAAACAAGCTGCTCACGGTGCCGCGCCTCTCGAGTGTTGTCCTTCCAGCCTAACCCCGGAAAGCGTTACCGGCGGCTGGGTTCCGAGGTTCCCAACGGACCCTCGCCGGAACCCAACGGGACGCCCGGGCCAAAGATGGGACCCGGCGTCGGCCGCTTTGCCATGACGCCATCACCCGAGGACTGGCGCCGCAGCCGGCGCAGCACCCACGGCACGAAATATTCGCGTGCCCACACGAAGTCCCCGCTCCGGGCCTCCCGCCACGTGCGCGGCGGCAGAGGCTTGGGCTGCAGCGGTTCCAGCGAATGCTGAACGTTCAGCGCGTCCAGCACCATGGCGGCAATCGTGTGGTGCCCCAAGGGGGAGAAGTGCAGGCGGTCCTGGTCCCACATCTGCGGGTCGCTCAGCTGCCGCAGCGACCACATGTCCGCGATGACCGCGTCATGCCGGGCTGCCACCGTCCGCAGGTTCTCGTTGTAGATGGCCACCTTGCTGCGGATCCTGCCCAGCACGGAGGAACCCGTGTCCGGCCCGTTGAACAGCACCACCGTGGCGCCGCCCATGGACAGGATCTGGACCACGGAGTCGAGTTTCTCGGCCAGGGCATCAGGGTCGCCTCCGGGGCGGATGAGATCGTTCCCGCCGGCGGAGAGGGTGACCAGGTCCGGCTTCAGCTCCAGGGCCGGGGCCAGCTGCTGGTCCACGATCTGCTGCAGCAGCCTGCCGCGGACGGCAAGGTTGGCGTATGCGAAATCCGGCTGGGTGCGGCCCAGCTCTTCGGCAACGCGGTCGGCCCAGCCGCGGTGGCCGCCGGGGCTTGAGGGTTCGGGGTCGCCGATGCCCTCGGTAAAGGAGTCGCCCATCGCCACATACCGGGTCCAGGGGTGGGAACCGGGGTGCGCGGACGGGGTCTGGATGGCACTTGCGTCAGTCACGGTCCTATCCTGCCTTCCGTCTTGCTGCCTACGCGAACGTAGGTTGTTACTTTCCGGTAACTGTAAGAATGGAAACCATGACTGACGCCGAAGTATTTCCTGCCCCCGTTGTCCTGTGGTCCCATCCGGAAGACCAGCGCGCCGGCAAGCCGCTGCTGGTGCTGCTCCACGGCTACGGCGCCAATGAGCAGGACCTGCTCAGCCTGGCCGACCTGCTGCCCGGGGACTTCGCCGTAGCGTCGCTGCGGGCGCCGATCGCCATGGGCCCCGGCTTCACCTGGTTCCCGCTGACGGCCTCGATCGAGTACTCGCTGGAACGGGTCAAGAAGGCTTCGGCCTACGTGCTGGAGTGGATCGACACCATCCGGGTGGGGCATCCGTCCGTCACCCTGCTGGGTTTCTCCATGGGCATGGCGATGGCCACCACGCTCCTGCGCCAGCGGCCCACGGACTTCGCCGCCGTCGTCGGACTGTCAGGCTTCGTGGTGGACGCCGCCGATGACCCCACGTTCAAGGACGCCGAGCTGGACGGAACCGTGCCCATGTTCTGGGGCCGGGACCAGCAGGACCCCGTGATCACCCAGGACAAAATCGAGTTCACCATGGGCTGGGTGCGCAGGCACGTCAAGCTCACCAAGGTGCTCTACACCGGCATGTGGCACGGCATCAACCAGCAGGAGATCGGGCACGTGGGGGAGTTCCTCACCCACGAAGTGCTCAACAAATAGGACGTACGACGGCGCGCGGCGGCTTGGGCGTCCCGGGCGCCCCGCCGGCGCCGTCAGTCAGCGTTGGGCGCGACCACCCGGACGCTCTGGCCGTTGACCGTGACGGTGTCTCCGTTGTGCAGCTGGCGGCCGCGGCGGTCATCGATCTCGCCGTTGACCTTGACCAGGCCGTTCTTGATGAGCTCAGCGGCCTCCACCCCGTCCTCAACGAGGTTGGCGAGCTTCAGCAGCTGGCCAAGCCGGATCATGCTGTCGCGGATGGGGACGTCCTCAATGGGGTTGCTCATAGAGCAATAATGCCTGAACTAAGGTGGATTCAATGACCTCCCCTTCGCGCCTGCCGGCACTTGCAGGCCTGCCCCTGGCCGTGGGTTCCGGCCTGGCCATCCCCGTCCAGGGCCGCATCAACGGGGCGCTGGGCGCCCGCCTCAATGACGGAATCGCCGCGGCGGCCGTGAGCTTCAGCACAGGCCTGCTGGTCATGATCGTCATTTCCCTGGTCCTGCCGCGGGGACGGGCAGGCCTGGCCGCCATCATCCCGGCCGTCCGCAACCGTGCCTTTCCCCGCATCTACGTGGTGGCCGGTGCCATCGGTGCGTTGTTCGTCTTTGCCCAGTCCTTCACCGTGGGCATCCTCGGTGTGGCACTGTTCACCGTGGCCACCGTCACCGGACAGACTGTCAGCGGCCTGCTGGTGGACCGGCTGGGAATCGGGCCGGCTGGAAAGAAATCCGTCACCGGCATCCGCATCATTGGCTGCATCCTGACCATCGCCGCCGTCGCCTGGGCGGTGTCGCCCCGATTCAGCAGCGGAGGCTCAGGGGACGGGGCCGTCGGGTTGCTGCTTCCCCTCCTGCTGCCCGTGGCGGCGGGGTTCCTCATGAGCTTCCAGCAGGCCATGAACGGCACCGCCACCCTCCACTACGGCACTCCCATTGCCGCCACGCTGGTTAACTTCGTGGCCGGCTGCACCGTGCTCTGGGTCGCGTTGGCCGTGAAGCTCGCGGTGGCCGGCCCCGCCAACCCGCTGCCGGGGGAGTGGTGGTACTACCTGGGCGGCCCCATGGGCTGCGTGTTCATTGGGCTGGGCGCCCTCCTGGTCCGTAGCCTGGGCGTACTGGTCACCGGGCTGGGCATGATCGCGGGCCAACTGCTCGGCTCGCTGGCCCTGGACCTGGCGCTGCCCGCCCCGGGCACCGTCGTGGCCCCGGCCACCGTGCTGGGAACTCTGCTCACGCTCGGCGCCATTGTCCTGGCCACCCTGCCGTGGCCCCGGGGCGCGCTGCGCAGGCAGCGGCCGGTACGCTAGGACACAAGCTTTCCACGATCTTCCTTCATCCGCCCCGACCCGCTGCCCTGCGCCCCAGGTGAAAGGCAGCGCCGGGCCTGACAACCCGCGGACCGCACCCAGCGGCCCTGTAGAAATTGGAGTTACCCCATGGCAGCAAAATCCGTCCTCGACCAGGTCATTTCCCTCTCCAAGCGGAGGGGCTTCGTGTTCCAGGCCGGTGAGATCTACGGCGGTTCGCGCTCTGCCTGGGATTACGGCCCCCTCGGTGCCGAGCTGAAGGAAAACATCAAGCGCCAGTGGTGGCAGTCCGTGGTCCGCGGCCGCGAGGACGTGGTGGGCCTGGACTCCTCCGTGATCCTGCCCCGCCAGGTATGGGAAGCCTCCGGCCACGTGGACGTCTTCTCCGACCCCCTGGTGGAATGCCTCTCCTGCCACAAGCGCTACCGGGCCGACCACCTCGAGGAGGAATACGAGGAAAAGAAGGGCCGCCCTGCCGAGAACGGCCTGAAGGACATTGCCTGCGCCAACTGCGGCACCCGCGGCCAGTGGACCGAACCGCAGGAGTTCTCCGGCCTGCTCAAGACCTACCTGGGGCCGGTGGCCAGCGAAGAGGGCCTGCACTACCTGCGCCCCGAAACCGCGCAGGGCATCTTCGTGAACTTCAACAACGTGCTCACCACCTCGCGGAAGAAGCCGCCGTTCGGCATCGGCCAGATCGGCAAGTCCTTCCGCAACGAGATCACGCCCGGAAACTTCATCTTCCGCACCCGCGAGTTCGAGCAGATGGAGATGGAGTTCTTCGTCGAGCCCGGCACCGATGAGGAATGGCATCAGTACTGGATGAAGGAGCGCATGGCCTGGTACACCGGCCTGGGCATCCGCGAGGAGAACCTGCGCTTCTTCGAACACCCCAAGGAAAAGCTGAGCCACTACTCCAAGGGCACCACGGACATCGAGTACCGCTTCGGTTTCCAGGGCTCGGAGTGGGGCGAGCTGGAAGGCATCGCCAACCGCACCGACTTCGACCTCTCCACCCACGCCAAGGCCTCCGGCACGGACCTGAGCTACTTCAACCAGGCCACCAACGAGCGCTACACCCCGTACGTCATCGAGCCGGCGGCCGGCCTGACCCGTTCCTTCATGGCGTTCCTGGTGGACGCCTACACCGAGGACGAGGCCCCCAACGCCAAGGGTGGCGTGGACGTGCGCACGGTACTGAAGCTGGACCCGCGCCTGGCGCCGGTCAAGGCCGCCGTGCTGCCGCTGAGCCGCAACGAGGACCTGTCCCCGAAGGCCAAGGCCCTGGGCGCGCAGCTGCGGAAGAACTGGAACATCGACTTCGACGACGCCGGCGCAATCGGCCGCCGCTACCGCCGCCAGGACGAGATCGGCACCCCGTTCTGCATCACCGTGGACTTCGATACCCTCGAGGACCAGGCCGTCACCATCCGCGAGCGGGACACCATGAGCCAGGAACGCGTCTCCCTGGACAAGGTGGAAGGCTACCTGGCGGCACGGCTGATCGGCGCCTGAGCATGGCCATCGAATACCGCGAATGGCGGGACGGCGACGACCTTGCCCTGCTGGAAATCTGGGGCGGTCCGGAGACCGCGCAGGCCCGCCAGTTCCGCGGCGCCCTCGCCGTGTCCTCCAACGGAGGAAACGGCACGCCGTGGCGCCGCTGCATCGTGGCCGAGGACGTCGTTGACGGCGTCGGCATCCCCGTCGCGGCCGGCGTCGTCTATGAAGCCTCCCTGCACCCGGAACGCCTGTGGACGTACGTTGAAGTCGCGCGGGACCACCGCCGCAACGGCATCGGTGCCACCCTCCTGGCCATGCTGCGCCGCGAGGCCGGCCACGCGCCGTCGGGCGTTTCCAAGCTCCGCGCCAAGGTAGAGCCGGGCAGCCCCGGCGCCGCATTCGCCGAAGCCGCCGGGCTGGCACCCATCCAGCGTTCACGGCTGGTCATTGTGGAGCCGGGAGCCCTCCGGCTGCCCGTGTTCCCGGACAAGGACCACGGCGGCCGCCCCATCGACGGTGAGAACGCCGGTTCGGACATCGTCATGGACCTGGCCACCGGCTCGGTGGAGCTGACTGACGTGGTGGGCCGCTACTACACCTCCATCCACGGCTGGGACTCTCCGGGGGTCCTCTCCGTGGGCCAGGTGCAGAAGCTCTTCCTGGACGAGCTCACCGGTGCGCACGGTGCCATCGTGCTCCGCGCCCAGCCGGAATCCGCGTTCGGCCAGGGTGTGGCACCCAGCAAGAAGGGCCGCATCCGGGCGTTCGCGGTCAGCTACGCCGCCCCCGCCGGGCCTGACGACGCACCCAACGCGGAGGTGGGCCCGGGCGTGGACACGCCCACGGACGTTTTCGTTGGCCACGAGCCCTCGCTCGATGCTGATGATGCCGCCGAGGCGGTACGGGACATACTCGCCCTGATCGCCTACCAGCACCCGGTCATGCTGGAACTGGACGATTCGATGACGGCCCTGCGCGCCGCCGTCGAGCCCCTCCTGGAGAGCGGCAAAGCCCGCCTGGCGGGCGCGGAGACCCTGGTGGTCTCCGACTAGGCCATTTCCGGCCCACGGCATGGCGCCACGTGCCGTTCCCGGACGGCACGTGGCGCCGTCGTTTAAGCCGGCTACTTGGTGCGGGGAGCACGACGGCGGCCCGCGGCTGCGTCGGCAGCGTCCAGCAGCTGCCGTTCGGCGTCAGTTGGTGCACCGCCGCCCAGCCGTGCCGGTATCCACCATGCCCCGGGTTCCGGCCGGAGCGGAAAGCCGGCGATGCAGCGGTCGATTCCCGCCTGCAGCGTGCCGCGCAAAGCTTCCGTTGCCGCCTCAACGTCGACGCCGGCCGGAAATACCACCGGCTCGTCCACATGGACCCGGATTGGCGCCCGCCAGCTGCGGCGGAAGGAGAAGCCGTGCCCGCGGGTCAGGATGCGGTGGGCGCCCCAGATGGATACCGGAATGACCGGAACCCCCGCCTCCGCCGCCATCCGGACAGCCCCCGTGCGGCATTCGCGGACGGTGAAGCTCCTGCTGACCCCAGCCTCGGGGAACACTGCCAGGTATTCGCCTTCCCGCAGCCTGGCCACGGCAGCGGCGTAAGCGTCTGCGCGGCCGGTATATCCCACCACCACATGGCCGCTGGCGCTGATGGCGGGGCCCGCCAGCCAATGGTCCGCCGCGCCCTGGTGGACCAGGAACCGCAACTGGGCCCGGGTGCGGCGCCACAGGAGCAGTTCGACCACCGCAAAATCCACGTAGCCGAAGTGTGTCACGGCGAACACCGCGCCGTGCCCGCGGACGGCCTTCCGGGAGGGACCGCGGGCCGGTCCCTGGGCAGGCAGGTGCTCCAGGCCGGTGGCTTGAATGTCCAGTTGCAGGGCCCAGCGCAGGAACTGGCCCGTGCGGACGATCAGGCGGTAGAAGTGGTCGTTGGCCGGGGGGCGCCAGGGCACGGGTCCGGCCTACAGGGTGATGTGGACGGAGGACTCGGGAAGCAGATCCGTGAAGGCGCGGGACGGCTGGACGCCGGCGCCCGTGCTCTCGGCGAAGGATTTGATGACGAACCCGGTGGCCAACGTCTGCCATACGCGGACCTTCCGCAGCATGAAGTGCCCCACGCCCTTGAGTGAGACGTACTGCATGCTCGCGGCGTCAGCGGAAGCCCGGCGCGCGAAGGCCAGCGACTGTGAGGGGCTGGTCATGTGGTCGGTAGTGCCGTGGATGATGAGGACTTTCCTGCCGTTGACCCTCTCCACCGGGGTTTCCGGGCCCAGCCACGGCGCCAGCGCCACCACGGCCTCCACCTGCGGATGGTCTGCCGCGCACACGGCGGTCAACCCGCCCATGGAGTGGCCCAGCAGGAAAACGGGAACGTCGGGGTGGCGTTCCGCGATCTGCTGCAGGGCCCACCGGGCGTCCTGCAGCGGGGACATGTCCGGGCCGTTCCAGCCGCGGACGCTGTTGCGCAGGGACCAGACTGCCAGTCCGTGTTTCCGGCCGGCACGGTGCAGGTGCCTGGCGAAAGGAATCATCCTGGCCGGGCTCAGGTGCCGCGCCTCCACCGGTTCCCGGCTGTGGGCCTTGCCGCCGTGGAGGACCAGGACCACGCCCCTGGTGCTGCCGGATGCTTCCAGGACGCTCAGCACTGGCCGGTGGGCGGGAAGAAGGGGCGCCTGACCGGCCCGCACCGCGCCGCTGTCCGGTGTCCCATTGGTACCCGTCCCGGCCCCACTAGTACCGGTTCCCCTGCTGCCGGCCCCCTGTGCACCACGGTTGTCCATGACTGGTTCCTCCCCATCCCGATGGTCCATTTATAAACCCTAAGGCGCCGCACGTAGAGTTCAACCATGAGGTTGTACTGCTGATGGGCGCCGGTCACTCCCACGCTTCCTTGGATCATTCGGAGCCGACGCCCCAGGCGATGGCTGCCCGCAGCAAGGCGAACCGCATCCTGGCCGCCGTGCTCATACCGTTGGCGCTGCTGACCCTGGCGGGGATGGCCGCGCTGTGGCCGTCCGGCAGCAAGGAGGGGGTCTCGCTGGCCAACCCGTACGCCACCGCCCCCGGCGTCACCTTCGATACCGGCACCATCCAGAACGTGGTCACCGGGAACTGCATGCAGGACACCGGCCAGCAGGGGACAAACCAGCAGGGAACAAACCAGCAGGGGAGCGGGCAACAGGACACCGGCCAGCAACAAACAGGCCAGCAGCAACCCGCCCAGCAGGCCCCGCAGCAGGCGCCAGGCCAAGGTTCGGACTGCACCTTCGCCTTCACCGAACCGGACAAGGGCGGCAGCCCGGTAAAGGTGGTCATCAACCCGGACGTGGCCGCATCCCACGGGGTCAAACCCGGCGACCAGATCCGGTACCTGAACCTTTCAAACGCCCAGGGCGCCACCGGGTCGCAGGGGTCCCCGGCCTACATCTTCGTGGACTTCGTCCGGACCATGCCCATTGTCCTGCTCGCCGTCCTCTACGCCGTGGTGGTCATCGCCGTCGCCAGGTGGCGGGGGCTCCGGGCCCTGATCGGCCTGGTGGGCGCATACTTCGTATTGGCGAACTTCCTGCTCCCGGGCCTGGTGGAAGGAAAACCGCCCCTGCTGCTGGCACTGGTGGGATCCACCGTGATCATGATCGGGGTCCTGTACTTCGCCCACGGATTCTCCGCCCGCACGTCCACGGCACTCCTGGGCACCATCTTCGGGCTGGCCATCACCGCCCTGCTGGCGGCCTGGGCCACCAACGCCGCCAACCTGGCCGGCGTGGGCAGCCACGACGCCGCCACCCTGGTGAACACGTCCTCCAACATCTCCATCTCCGGCGTGATTCTCTGCGGACTCATCATCTCCGGGCTGGGCGTCCTCAACGACGTCACCATCACCCAGTCCTCGGCCGTGTGGGAGCTGTACGAACTGGCACCCGCCAGCAGCGCCCGGAAGCTGTTCACCTCCGCCATGCGGATCGGCCGCGACCACATCGCCTCCACGGTGTACACCATCGCCTTCGCCTACGCGGGCGCAGCGCTGCCCATCCTGATCATCGTCATGCTCTACGACCGGCCGCTGATGGACACCCTCACCAGCGCCGAACTGTCCGAGGAAGTCATCCGGACGCTCGTGGGTTCCATCGGGCTGGTCCTGGCCATCCCGGTCACCACCCTCATCGCCGTGCTCGTGGTCAAGGCGACAGGCATCAGCGCAGCTGGACCCAACGCATTAGGGGCCGGCACGTCGGGTCCCAGCGCGGCGGGCAAGGCTGGAGGCGTGGCCGACGACGGCGGCCACAGCCACGCGGACGACGTCGCGGACACCGGGGCGCTCGCCGCAGCCGCCCTTGAGGAACGCAGCCGGCGCACCGCCGTCGAACCCGGCGCCCTGCCCACGGAAGAGGCCGGCACCCGCCGGGGCCGGCGGGCGGACCGCGGCTGACCTGCGTCCAAACCCAAGGCTGAACCGCGCTCAATGCCCCCTATGGGTTACTGGTAATCGGCCAGCCAAAGGTCCGGACCGAAGACTTCGTACTGGATGTCCTTAGCCCGCACGCCTGCGCCCACCAGGGCGGTCCGCACCGCCTGCATGAAGGGCATGGGGCCGCAGAGGTAATACTCGCCGTCGGACGGCAACTGGACGTCCTTGATGTTCATGAATCCGGAATGCACGCTGCCGTCGGCCGAAGAGCCCCCGCCGTCCGGGTTGAGGAACCAGGTATGGAGGGAAGCATCAGGGAGCGCGGCGAGGTCGGCCGTCACCTGGTTCCGCAATGCAAAGGAGGCAGGGGAGTCGTCCGCATGCAGGAACAGGACCTTCCGCTGCGAACCGGACTTGACCAGGTGGGACAGCATGCCGGCCATGGGCGTGACTCCGATGCCCGCGCTTGCCAGCACCACGGGCCGGTCAGTGTATTCCAGCACCACATCGCCGAAGGGCGCGGAGAGGGTAACCTCGTCGCCCACGTTGACGTGGTCGTGCAGGAGGCTGGACATCTCACCGTCCGGCGCACCCTCGGTGCGCACGCGCTTGACGGCGAACCGCCGGTGCTGGCCGTCGTCGGCCTGGGTGAGGCTGTACTGGCGTGGCTGCAGGACGCCGTCGGGCATCTGCATGCGGATGGTGACGTACTGTCCCGGCAGCGACGGCTTGACCTCCCTCTCGTCGGTCCGCTCCACCACGAAACTGACAACGTCGTCGGTTTCCTGGATCTTTTCGGCCACCCGCCACGTGCGCCAGACAGTTTCCGGGCTCAGCCGGACTGCGTCATAAAGCCCGCGTTCCTTGTTGATGAGCATGTTGGCCATGAGCCAGTAGACCTCGTCCCAGGCCGCGGCCACCTCAGGGGTCACGGCGTCGCCCAGGACATCCACAATGGCCCACATCAGGTTGTCGTGCACCACCTGGTACTGCTCAGGACTCAGGCCCAGGGAGACGTGCTTGTGCGAAATGCGGGACAGCAGGTGGTCCGGCAGGTGGGTGGGGTCGTTGACCAGGAAGCCGGCGAACGCGGCCACCGAACCGGCCAGCGCCTGCTGCTGCCGGCCATCGGCCTGGTTGCCGCGGTTGAACAGGCCGTTGAGCAGTCCCGGGTGTTCGCCGAACATGTGCTTGTAGAAACGGGAGGCGATCTCCTGGATATGTTCGCCGACGACGGGAAGGGTCGCCTGGATCACGGGGTATGCGGTGTCGGAAAGCATGGGCAAGTCTCCTTCAAACGTCCTGGCTGGTTGTCCGTCCCCGCGCCACGCTAACAGCCGTCCGAAACCGGGGACAGGTACTTTGGCACTGGACGGGATCACCGATTTGCCCGGCTTTGCAACAATGGACAGGTGACTGTTGCTGCAACTCCTCCCGCCCCCAAGCTGGAACTCCCGCCCCTGAAGCTGGGACCCATCACGGTGGACACCCCCGTGATCCTGGCTCCCATGGCCGGCATCACCAACTCCGCCTTCCGCAGGCTCTGCCGTGAGTACGGCGGCGGCATGTATGTGGCGGAGATGGTCACTTCCCGCGCACTGGTGGAGCGGACCCCCGAGTCCCTCCGCATCATTTCGCACGACGACGACGAAAAGGTCCGCTCCGTCCAGCTCTACGGCGTGGACCCCGGCACGGTCGGCGCTGCCGTGCGGATGCTCGTGGAGGAGGACAGGGCCGACCACATCGACCTCAACTTTGGCTGCCCCGTCCCCAAGGTGACCCGGCGCGGCGGCGGCTCGGCCCTGCCCTGGAAGATCGATCTCTTCACCTCGATCGTGCAGACCGCCGTCAAGGAAGCCTCCAAGGGCAACATTCCGCTGACCATCAAGATGCGCAAGGGGATCGACGACGACCACCTCACGTACCTCGACGCCGGCCGGATCGCCCGCGACGCCGGTGTCGCCGCCGTCGCGCTCCACGGCCGGACAGCCGCGCAGTTCTATTCGGGCAAGGCCGACTGGTCCGCCATCGCCCGCCTCCGCGAAGCCCTTCCGGACATTCCGGTGCTGGGCAACGGCGACATCTGGTCCGCTGAGGACGCCGTCCGGATGGTCCGCGAAACCGGCGTGGACGGCGTGGTGGTGGGCCGCGGCTGCCAGGGGAGGCCCTGGCTGTTCGGCGACCTGCAGGCCGCGTTCGAAGGCAGCGACGTCCGGCACCGCCCCAACCTCCGCCAGGTGGCCGAAGGCGTGTACCGCCACGCTGAACTGATGGTGGAAACCTTCGGCGACGAAGGCAAGGCCCTGCGGGAGATCCGCAAGCACATCGCCTGGTACTTCAAGGGCTACGTGGTGGGCGGGGAACTGCGCACCCGGCTGGCGCTGGTGACCAGCCTCGAGGTGCTCCGGGACACGCTGGCCGAGCTGGACCTGGACTCGCCCTACCCCGGAGTGGACGCCGAGGGCCCCCGCGGCCGCGCCGGCTCGCCGAAAAGGCCCGCCCTGCCCAAGGACTGGCTGGACTCCCGGGCACTCAACGAGGACCAGTCCAAGGACATCGCGGCCGCAGAGCTGGACGTTTCCGGTGGCTGAGGCATCCCTGGCCGGACACCCGCCCGCGGGCACCCCCACCGCAGCCCTGGCGCTGCCGGGCTACGACACGCACGACTCCGCCCGCTGGGTGGAGGAACCGCCCAAGAGCACGTACCGCTCCGACTTTGAGCGGGACCGCGCCCGGGTGCTGCACTCGTCCGCTTTGCGCCGGCTGGGCGCCAAAACCCAGGTGGTGGCACCGGACACCGACGACTTTGTCCGCACCCGCCTCACCCACAGCCTGGAAGTGGCACAGGTGGGCCGCGAACTGGGCCGGGCCCTGGGCTGCGATCCGGATGTCGTGGACACCGCCTGCCTCAGCCACGACCTCGGCCACCCGCCCTTCGGCCACAACGGCGAATCGGCACTGAACGAGGTGGCCCACGCCATCGGCGGCTTCGAAGGCAACGCCCAGACCCTCCGGCTGCTCACCCGGCTCGAACCCAAGGTGCTCACCGCCGACGGACAGCCCGCCGGACTGAACCTCACCCGCGCCAGCCTTGACGCGGCGTCGAAATATCCCTGGTCAGCGCTGGAAGCACCGGTGATCCACGGGCAGCGGACCAGCAAGTTCGGCGCCTACGAGGATGATCTCCCCATCTTTAACTGGCTCCGCGAAGGTGCCCCGGAACGCCGGACCTGCCTCGAAGCCCAGGTCATGGACCTGGCGGACGACATCTCCTACTCCGTCCATGACGTGGAAGACGCGATCGTCGCCGGCCACTTCCAGCTGCGCTGGATGGACAACCCGGACCACCGCGCACGCGTGGTGGGCTACGCCAAGCAGTGGTACCTGCCGCACAACGACCCCGCCGCCATTGACGCCGCCCTCGCCCGGCTGGAGGCCACCGACGTCTGGGTGCGCGAGGCCGACGGCAGCCGCAAATCCATGGCGGCGCTGAAGAACATGACCAGCCAGCTGATCGGCCGGTTCTGCCAGAGTGCCCTGGAAACCACCCGCGCCGTCTACGGGCCGGAAAACCTGACCCGCTACAACGCCGAACTGATGGTTCCCGACGAAACCGTCATGGAGATCGCGGTGATGAAGGGCCTGGCCACCACCTTCGTGATGACCACGGAGCACCGGCAACCTATCTACGAGCGGCAGCGGGAAGTGCTCCATGCCCTGGTGACCGCCCTCAGTGCCACGGGTGACCGGCACCTGGAGCCGATGTTCGCGGCGGACTGGCGGGCGGCGGACGACGACGGTGCGCGCCTTCGCGTGGTCATCGACCAGGTGGCCTCACTCACCGATGGATCGGCCCTGGCCATGTACGAGCGCCTGGTGGGGAGCCTGCCCTCGCTCTGGTGACCCGCCGTTGGCTCCCGCCCGGACGTCCGCCCGATCAACAGCTTTCTTAAAGCATCTACACAGGAACGAAGCGCACCATGGGAGGAAACAGGCCGCTAGGAACGGGAGCTGGTCATGAGTACTCGCAGCAGGGGCAAGCGCCTCGCCACCGGGATCACCGCGGCCGTAGGTGTGGGCAGCTTCGCCGCTGCCGGGGTCGCGGCAGCTGCCGTCTACGCCGCAACGCCGTCCGTCATCGCCAGGACCACTCCCACCACGGATACCAGTAAGCAGGGAAGCACCCCTAAAACCGGTCCTGCCCGCTCCGACGACGATGACTACGGGACCCGCCAGGACAGCAGCCCCCGCCGCTCCAAGAGCTACGGCAATTACGGCAGCACCACACCGGTCCAGCCAGGCAACGGCGGTACCGTCCACGGCCGGTCCTCGGGATCCTGACGTGGCACGTTCCGCAATGGCAGGTCCCGGTGCCCCGGCTGCCAGGACCGCCGAACACACAGCACCCCCGCACGGCACAGCATCTCCGCACGACACAGCGCAAACCAGCTGGACTGTCTGGGGGCTTGAGGCCTCGGTCACGGTCACGGAACCGGCACTGCTTGCCGCGGCCGGGGACATTGTCCGGGATGCCGTGGCGGAGGTTGACCTCGCCTGCAGCCGCTTCCGCGAAGATTCGGAACTGATGATGCTCCAGCCCCACATGGCGCGGGGTGTAAGCATCAGCCCCATGTTCCGGCTCCTCCTTGAACGTGCCCTGGACGCTGCCCGGATGACCGGCGGCGACGTTGATCCCACTCTCGGAGCCGACCTGGCCGCTTTGGGCCACGGCCCGGGAATGCAGGGCAGGCCAGCGCTCACCAGTGTGCCGGTACCGCAGCAGCCTGTGCCATCCCACCCGGTACCGCAGCATCGATCGACGCCCCGGGCCCCCGGCTGGTCCCGCCTCCAGCTCGGGGCAGGCACCCTCACCGTGCCGGACGACCTCCGCCTGGACCTGGGGGCGTCAGCAAAGGCAGTCGCGGCCGATCTTGCGGCCGCAGCTGTCTACCGGGAGCTGGGCTGCGGGGTGCTCGTGGGCCTGGGCGGTGACCTGGCCAGCGCCGGGCCCGGACCGCAGGAGGACGGCAAGCCCGGCCACTGGCAGATCATGGTGCAGGACCTTCCCGCCGACCCTGCCCAGTACATCTCCCTGGCCCCGGGGTTCGCCGTGGCCACGTCCAGTACGCAGAAACGCCGCTGGCAGCACCAGGGGATGCAGGTCCACCACATCCTTGACCCCCGCTTTGGCCTCCCCGCCGAGCCGGTCTGGCGTTCGGTGAGTGTCGCAGCGCCCACCTGCCTGGAAGCGAACGCCTTCAGTACCGCGGCCATTGTCCGCGGCTTCGCTGCCCTGGACTGGTTGCGGACCGAAGGCATTGCTGCCCGGCTGGTGGACAGCCGGGGCAGGGTCGCCACCACCGGCGGCTGGCCGGCGCAAACCTGCAACCCCGTTGGGAACACCGGAGAAAGCAATACTCCCGGGGGTGGCGGCCATGGATGAGGCCATGTGGGCGTTCGGCCGGGTCAGCGGGTTCGTGTCCCTGGCACTGTTCACGGCGTCGGTGCTGCTGGGCATCCTCAACCGGTCCGGCCGGCCCCTGTTGGTGCTGCCCCGGTTCTCCATCAGCCTCCTGCACCGGAACATCGCCCTGCTCGCCACAGTGTTCCTCGGACTGCATGTGGGGTCCCTGCTCCTTGACTCCTTTGCCAAGCTCAACCCGGTGGACATCGTGGTGCCGTTCCTGGGCTCCTTCCAGCCGTTCTGGCAGGGGCTGGGAACCGTGGCGCTGGACCTTGTCCTGGCCGTGGTGGTGACGGGCCTGCTGCGGCACCGGATCGGGCAGCGCAGCTTCAAGGCCGTGCACTGGCTCAGCTACGGCGTCTGGCCGGTGGCGATGGCGCACGCGTTGGGCAACGGCACCGACGTCTCCAGCGGCTGGTTCCTCCTGCTGGCCGCGGCGTCCGCAGTGGCCGTAGCTGCGGCCCTGCTGTGGCGGCTGAGCCCCTCCTTCCTCGAAACCTCCCACGCCCGGCAAGGAAACCTCCCGTGAGCCCCGCCAAGGACACCTACCCGACTGCGCCCCTCCACGCCATACAGGACAACAGGGGGCAGGAACCGCGGCTCCTGGCAGCTGGCCCTGACGCAGGCTGGGAACAGCACCTCGGCACCTTCGGGCCCTGGGAGCCGAACGCCGCCGGAGCCGGCCTGCTGGAGGCGCTCGGGGAGGCTGGACTGACCGGGCGGGGCGGAGCCGCGTTCGAAACCTGGCGCAAAGCCACTGCCGCTGCCGGGTCCGGCAGGAAGGGCCTGTTTGCGGCCCGGCCGGTGGTGATCGCCAACGGCGCCGAGGGCGAACCGCTCAGCTTCAAAGACCGCACCCTCCTTGCCCACGCGCCCCACCTGGTCATCGACGGGCTGGCCGCCCTGGCCGCGGCCCTTGGCGGCGCAAGCATGTACGTCTACGCACCGGCGGCCGGCCTGCCCCGCGTGCAGCAGGCCATCGGCGAACGCCCCCGGGGCAACCGGATCCGGGTAGTGCAGGCACCCGAAACCTTCATCTCCGGCGAGTCGAGCGCCGTCGTCAATATGATCGGCAACGGCAACGCTGTCCCCACCGACCAACGCCGGCGCCTCAGCGAATCCGGCCTCAACGGCCGGCCCACACTGGTGGTCAACGTCGAAACCCTCGCCCAGGTTGCCCTGATCGCCCGCTACGGGGCGCAATGGTTCCGCCAGGCGGGCACCGCGGCGGACCCGGGCACACGGCTGGTGTCCGTTTCCGGTCCTGCCCCGGTACGGGATGTGGTGCTGGAGGTGCCCGGCGGTGCGCAGCTTTCGGCGGTCCTGCAGGAGGCGGGCATGGACCCTGCCGCCTTGTCCGCCGTCCTGGTGGGCGGCTACCACGGCCGGTGGGTGCGTCCCGCGGCGCACGCGCTCTCACCCGTGGGGCCGCCGGACCGGACCGCCCGGCCGGGCGCAGGAGTGATCCACGCCCTGGATCTGCAGACCTGCGGCATCCAGGCGACGGCGCGGATCGTCAGCTACCTTGCCGACCAGTCCGCCAGGCAGTGCGGGCCCTGCATGTTCGGGCTGCCGGCCATGGCATCCGTCCTCAACCGGATCGCCGGAGGGGAAACAAATCCCCGCCTTGCCTCCGAACTGGACCGGCTCGGGCGGCTGGTCTCCGGGCGGGGCGCGTGCAGGCACCCGGAAGGGACCACCGGGCTGGTCAGCAGTGCCCTGGAGGTCTTTGCCGCAGACTTCCGCGCCCACCTTTCCGGATACTGCACGGGCCCGGGAGGCGCAGCGGCATGAAAACCCACCTGCATATCGACTGGACCAGCTGCGACGGCCGCGGCCTGTGCGCCGAACTGCTTCCCGGGGTGCTGGACCGGGACGACTGGGGGTACCCCGTGGCGCGGGGGAAGACAGGCCGCGACAGGACCGACGTTCCGCTGCGCGACGCCGACCGTGAAGCCGCGCAGGAGGCCGTCTTCCTCTGCCCCAAGCTGGCCCTCAGCCTGGTCGACGGGAGGACTCCGGAACCCAGGACGCGGGTGCGCGGGCAGTGACGCCGGGCCGGTGACACTAAGATTGCTGTGTGGCTGGGCTGATTAAACGTGAAGATATTGACGAAGTACGCCAGCGCACGGACATCAAGGAAGTGGTTGACGGCTACGTCACGCTCAAGGGCGCCGGGCTGGGAACCTTCAAGGGCCTGTGCCCCTTCCATGACGAGCGCTCGCCGTCCTTCACCGTCCGTCCCCAGGTAGGCCGTTACCACTGCTTCGGCTGCGGCGAGGACGGCGACGTCATCGCCTTTGTCCAAAAGCAGGACCACAGCTCCTTCCAGGAAGCCGTGGAGAAGCTCGCGTCCAGGATCGGCTACGAGCTCCGCTACGAAGACGGTGGAACCGGCCCCAACCGCGAGGAAGTGGGCCGCCGCCAGCGGCTGCTGGACGCACACAAGATCGCGGACGAATTCTTCCGTGCCCAGATGCTCACGCCCGGCGCCGCAACGGCCCGCAACTTCCTGTTTGGCCGCGGCTTCGACCGGGCCGCCGCGGAACACTTTGGCTGCGGCTACGCCCCCCAGGGGTGGGACGCCCTCCTGAAGCACCTGCGCGGCCGCGGCTTCACCGACGCCGAACTCAAGCTCACCGGAATGTTCAGCGAGGGAAACCGGGGCATCTACGACCGTTTCCGCGGCCGCCTCATCTGGCCCATCAAGGACATGGCCGGTGACACCATCGGCTTCGGCGCGCGCAAGCTATATGAGGACGACCAGGGCCCCAAGTACCTCAACACCCCCGAGACCACCCTCTACAAGAAGTCCCAGGTCCTGTACGGCATCGACCTCGCCAAGAAGAGCATCGCCAAGGACAGGCAGCTGGTGGTGGTGGAGGGCTACACGGACGTCATGGCCTGCCACCTTGCAGGGATTACGACGGCGGTAGCCACCTGCGGCACCGCCTTCGGTACCGAGCACATCAAGATCGCCCGCCGGCTTTTGTCCGACGACGGCACCGGGGGAGAAGTGGTGTTCACCTTCGACGGCGACGCCGCCGGGCAGAAGGCAGCCCTGCGCGCCTTTGAAGAGGACCAGCGCTTCACCGCCCAGACGTATGTGGCCGTGGAACCCACAGGCGCGGACCCGTGCGATCTCCGCCTCAGCCGCGGGGACGAGGCGGTGCACGCCCTGATCCAGTCCCGGCGGCCGCTGTTCGAGTTCGCCATCCGCAGCACGCTCAAGCAGTTCAACCTGGACACCGTTGAAGGCCGCGTCCAGGGCCTCAAGGCATCCGTGCCCGTGGTGGCGGCCATCCGCGACGCCTCCACCCGGACGGGCTACTGCCAGGCCCTGACCGGCTGGCTGGGGATGCCGGACCCCAATGAGGTCCTGCGGATGGTCAACGCCGAAGTGAAGAACGCCGGAAAGCGCGGCGAGACCGGACGCCCCCCGGCTCCGGGCCAGCCGCAGCCAGGCGGCCCCTCCAGCCCGGCCCCCGCCCAAGCTGGGGCACCCGGCGTAGCTGCCGCGCCGTCGTCGGGCGTTGTCCCCTCCTTCCACCGCCCGGACCCGCGCGATCCCGTGGCTTCCATGGAGCGGCAGGCGCTCGAGGTGGCGCTGCAGCAGCCCTCCCTGCTGGCCGGCGGGGTGTGGGACCGCTTTGCCGCTGCCCGGTTCGCCATCCCTGCCTTCCAGGCCGTCCATGACGCCATGCGCGCCACTGGTCCCGGCCTGACCGTCGATCCGGTGCGGTGGGTGGAGCACGTCATGCACGAGGTGCCGGAACCCCTCCGGCCGCTGGTATCCGAGCTCGCCGTCGTGCCGCTGCCGGCCCACACCGAGGAAGCGGTGCTGAAGTACTGCCGCGACATCCTGTCCCGGCTTTTCGAACTCCAGATCACCCGGGTCAAGGCGGACAAGATGGGCCAGCTGCAGCGCCTTGACGCGGCGGCGGACCCGGAGACCTACCAGCGGCTCAACCGCGAGCTGATGATGCTGGAAATGGAACGCCGGGCCCTGCGCGCGGAGTCGTAGGGGTGGCCCGGCCAGCGGACCCGGAGGTGGGCCAGGTCACGGCCCCCCGATTTCGTTTCCGCGCCAAGAGTTTGCTAGGCTGATACCCGCTTCATTCCTCCTTAGCTCAATTGGCAGAGCATTCGACTGTTAATCGAAGGGTTGCTGGTTCAAGTCCAGCAGGAGGAGCTTCCATCCCCGTTCCGGCCGCCGGAACGGGGATTTTTGTTTCCCGGCAGGGCCGTCCGGGCCCGGAAAACCGCCGATTTCCCTTCGGCCGGAATCCTTTGCTAATGTCATACCTGCTTCATTCCTCCTTAGCTCAATTGGCAGAGCATTCGACTGTTAATCGAAGGGTTGCTGGTTCAAGTCCAGCAGGAGGAGCGCAACGAAAAATCCCCGTTCCTCCACATGGAGGAACGGGGATTTTTCTTTCCGCGGGGTGGGAGTCTGTTCAGACGAAATCCATTTCCACCTGCAGGAACCTTTCCGCCTCGGCGATGGCCGCCTGGAAGGCTTCCTGCTCCGTGGGGGACTTCCGGGGTTCACGCGGGCTCCACTCGTGCGGCGCGGAGTGGATCCTCACAAAGCCTGATTCCGGGGGAGCGTAGAAAATCCCGAAGCGCTGCACCGGCCATTCCGGCGAGGTTTCCGGGGCCACCAGCAGGGCCGCATTGAAGGCCGGATTGAACCATTGGGCGATGGGCCGGCGGCGGTCTTCCGTGAACAACCCCGCCGCGTACAGCGCCGCCGACTGCTGTCCGGCCTGCGCACACAGCCGCTCCCACCACAGTGGCAGGATCCGGGCGTCGCACCGTTGCCATGTGGCCGGAAGTGGCGGTTGGTTCTGCCAGTTGGGCACGGCATCATTTTATCGCTGGAGCGGGCCTGGCGGCAGGGAATGCCGCACCGGCCTGCCACAACAAAATCGCGGCACGTCCTTCAGCGGCGGCCGCGGGATCCCGGATTCACCCGGTACAGGATCGCCGCGCCTGCCAGCGTCCCCAGGATGATGCCCCAGGCGGGGTTGCCCAGGGCGCGGCCGGCGAAATAACCCACGACGGCGCCAAGCACCGCCCCGAGGAAAAGTCCCCGGCCATTCCGGTGCGGTGTGCGGCTCACAGGCTGCCTTTCGAGGGGGAGTGGGGACAGGGCCACGCAGGCCGAAATCACGGACCACAGTGGAGGTGGGTCTCAGTGGATCGAGGGTACCGTGCGCGGCCGCACCACAAGCCACAGTGCTGCGATCGCCAGCAGGATGCAGGCCGCCTGCACGGCTCCCATGGGAGCGGCGCTGGTGATGCCGAGCCAGCCCACCACGGGGGAGATGAGCCCGGCCATGAGGAACGTGGCCGCGCCCAGCAGCGAGGCTGCCGTTCCCGCCTGGGCCGCGTGCCCGGCCAGGGCCAGCACCTGGACGCAGGGGAACATGAAGCCGGTGCCCATGATGTAGAACCAGAGCGGGACCATCACGCCCCACAGCCCCAGGCCTGCCCGGTCGAAGACCACGATCAGCATGGCCATCAGGAACATCCAGGCCGTGGCGCCCGCCAGGATCCACTGCGGAGGCACAATCCTGATAAGCCGCGAACTGGTCTGCACGCCGGCCACGATGCCCAGGGAGTTGATGCCAAAGAGCAGCCCGTACTGCTGGGCGGAGAACCCGAACACATCCTGGAACAGGAACGGCGAGGCCGACAGGTAGGTGAAGAGGCCACCGAAATTGAAGCCCGCCACCATCAGCAGCCCCACGAAGATCCGGTCCGTAAACAGCGCCCGGTAGCGTTGCCGGGCGGTCATTCCGCTCCGGCCCCGCTTTTCCGGCGGAAGCGTCTCGCGGACCAGGAGCAGGGCGGCCACGATGACCAAAGTCCCGTAGGCAGCCAGGAACACGAAGATGCCCGGCCACGGCATCACCAGGAGCAGCTGTGAACCGATGACGGGGGCAAGGATGGGCGCAAGCCCGTTGACCAGTGACATCCGGGAGAACATCCGCACCATGGCGTAGCCGGAAAACAGGTCCCGCACCATGGCCATGGCCACCACGCCGCCGCCGGCCGCGCCCACCCCCATCAGTACACGGAAGATCCCCAATGTGGTGATGTCCGTGGACAAGGCCGCGCCCAGGGATGCTGCGATGTGCAGCGCCGTGGCCAGGATCAGCGGAGTCCGGCGGCCGAACTTGTCGCTGAACGGACCCACCACCAGCTGCCCGAACGCGAAACCGACCGTGGTGCCCGCCAGGGTGAGCTGGACCTGGGCCTCGGTCACCCCCAGGCTTGCCTCCAGCGCCGGGAAGGCGGGCAGGTACAGGTCGATGGTGAACGGACCGAGGGCCGTCAAAGCGCCCAGGAGGAGGATGTACAGAAGCTTCCGGCGGCGGGTCAGCAGGTCGCCCGGATTGGGGGGATTGGTCACGGAGAACAATCCTAGGCCCGGCCATGGCGGTTTTTGCAGCGTTGTAGGCCGCGCCGTCCGGCAAGCCCCCAAGTCCGCCCTGAACCTGAATGGTAGTTTTGGTGGCGTGGACTGTGCGGCTGCACATTTCCGCACTAAACGGATGCAGTATGGACCCATGAACCAGTAAGGCGGAACCGATGAGCGGACGTCACAGCGGGCGTACCAGCCCGGGATTGCGTATCACTGCGCTGCCCGGGACGGCAAGACTCCTTTTCCGGTTGGCCCCCCGCCAGCTCAACGACGAGATCGCCTTCGCCAAGATTGAACTCAAGCGCAAGGGCGTCCAGGTGGGGGTGGCCGCGGCCTTCTTCGCCGTGGCGCTCCTCTTCCTGGCGCTGCTGGTGGTCGGCCTGATCGTCGCTGCCATCATGGGGCTGGCCACCATCATGCCCGCGTGGCTGGCAGCCCTGCTGGTTTCCGCCGCTTTCCTGCTGATAGCCCTCGTCGGAGGCCTGGTGGGCCTGGCCCGGTTCAAGAAGGCCATGCCGCTGATGCCGGAGGAAACCATCCGTGGCATCAGGCACGATATCGGGGTCGCCCGCGAAGGCTCGGCCTTCAATCCGGCCATCCTGGATCCGGAGAGCCCGGAAGCCAAGGCTGCGAAGGCGGCCAAGGCCGAGGCAGCCGCCAAGGCAAAAGCCGAGAAGGAAGCCAAGGCCGCCCGGCACGACCAGGAGTTCCCGCACGCATCCGAACCCGAGCTGGTGCGCCGCCTGAGCCAGCGCCGCCACCACCTCACCGAGGTCCGCGACGAACTCGGAACGGAACTGGACGTCAAGACCCAGGCGCGCTACGTGCTTGCCGCGGCCCAGGTCAAGGCACGCGAAGGCCAGGTGCTGGCGCAGCGCGGTATGGACGAGGCGGGGCAGCGGTTTGCGGCCCTGTGCGCCTCCGCTGACCTGCCCAGGCGCTGGAAGCCGCTGACGGCCTTCGTTGCCGCCGGTACGGTCCTGGTGGTCCTCCTGCGCAGGCTCCTGCGCGCCAACTAGGTCCCTGTTTCCGCCACGCAACACCAGGCGGACGCTGTTTCCGCCTGTGAAGGCACAACCGAAAGACCGCGCCGCGGCGCAGCAGGAAGGAGAGGGGGACGGGTGAAGTTCATAGGTGCAGGCGCCCGCCCCGGCCGTCCCCAGGTGGACCATGACCGCGTGGCCACCATTCCCAACCTGCTCACCGTGGTGCGGTTCATGGGTGTTCCGCTCTTCATCTGGCTGGTCCTGGCCCAAAAGGAATACGGCGCCGGCGTGATCGTCCTGGCTGTCATGGCTGGGACGGACTGGATTGATGGCTACATCGCCCGCCGGTTCGACCAGGCCTCCAAGCTGGGCAGGGTCCTTGACCCCATCGCCGACCGCCTTGCCCTGCTGGCGGTGGCCTTCACCCTGGTGATTGCCGGCGTCGTGCATTGGCTGTACCTGGCCGCGCTGGTGGTTCCCGATGCCGTCCTGCTGGTACTCACTCTCTCCCTCTTCCGCGGCCACCCGGACCTCCCGGTCAGCGTGGTGGGCAAGGTGCGGACCGGGCTGCTGCTTTTGGGCACCCCGCTGCTGGTCCTTTCCCGGCTGGACACCGGGTTCTCCGACCAGCTCTTCGCCACCGCCTGGGTGGTGCTGGGCCTGGGCCTGGTGGGTCACTGGATTGCCGCGTACAACTATTTCTGGGCCATGCTGCGCAAGGGCCGGGCATTGAAACAGCACGACGGCGGGAACGGCTGATGGTGTGGTTTGCCGTCGGCCTGGCGGTGCTTGGCGCCTTCTGCCTTGCGTTGGGTGCGCAGCGCCAGGGCAGTGCCGTCAAAGCCGATACCGGCGGCCTGGCCCTGAGCTCCAATGGCTTCCTGCGCCTCCTGCGCAATCCCCGGTGGATGCTTGGACTCCTGCTGCTGTGCACCGGCATGGCGATGAATGCCGTCGCCCTGGTCTCCGCACCGCTCACGGTCATCCAGCCCATCGGCGCCATTGCCCTGGTGATCACCACGGTGGTCAATGCCCGGGACCAGGACCTGACCATCAACCGCGCCACAGCGGTGTCCATTGCCGCGTGCGTCACCGGATCGGCGCTCTTCGTCCTCCTGGCGGTCAACGTCACCCAGGAGAACCACCATGTCAGCCCCGAGGATGAGCTCACCATCGTCCTGCTGCTGGCCCTGGCGGTGGGACTGTTCGGCACGCTGGCCGTGACGTTCAAGCACCGGATGAATGCGTTCATCTATATCCTCGGCGCCGGCATCCTGTTCGGCTTTGTGGCAGTCCTCACCCGGATCATCGGCAAGCACCTCCTGGATCCGAATGGCCTCTTCCTGCTGAATGTCCAGTGGTATTCGGTGGTGGCCATCATCGCGGCCGGCGGCCTGGGGTCCTGGTTCGTGCAGAGTGCCTACTCCACCGGTCCGCCGGACCTGGTGATCGCCGGACTCACGGTGGTGGACCCCATGGTGGGCATTGCCATCGGCGTCATCATCCTGGGCGAACTGCGCCCCGACGTCCATGCCGTCATGGCCATTGCGATGGGAACGGCTGCCGCCCTTGCTATCGTTGGGGTTATCGCCCTTTCCCGGCACCACCCGGAGGTCACCAAGCGCAAGAAGGACGCGCGGAAGGCCGCCGGCAGGCCGTCCCACTAGTCCATTCCCGTCCGTAACCAGCAATCCCACGAAGCCCGGCGCCTTGCGCCAGCGGCCAACCGTGCTGTCAGTTCCACGCTGTCCGCACCGTGACCATCAGGAGTACTCCCCATGACCACGCCCGCCGACCAGCGCCCCCTGACCATCCTCATCGCCGCAGACACCTATCCGCCGGACGTCAACGGCGCGGCCCAGTTTGGCTACCGGCTGGCCAAGGGAATGACTGCCCGGGGCCACAACGTCCATGTCCTGGCGTCCCGCGACAGCAAGGGAAAGAGCTTCACCGAGTTCCGCGAGGAAGCAACCGTGCACCGGCTCCGGTCGCACAAGGCGTTCACCCACGAGAGCTTCCGCCTCTGCTTCCCCTGGGAAATCAAGGAGGAAATCAGCCTCCTCTTCGACCGGGTGAAGCCCGACGTCGTGCATATCCAAAGCCACTACATGATCGGCGAGCACGTTCTCTATGAGGCTGTGAAGCGCGGCGTCCGCATCATTGCCACCAACCACTTCATGCCCGAAAACCTCAACCCCTTCCTGCCGTTCCCGCAGTGGTTCAAGGACATCATTGGGCGGGTTTCCTGGAAGGACATGGGCAAGGTCATGGGCCAGGCGGACGTGGTGACAACGCCCACGCCGCTTGCCGCCCGCGCCATGCACGAGCACGCCTTCCTCCGCAAGGTTTTGCCGCTGTCCAACGGCATCGACTCCGCCGCCTATGAACTGCAGCCCGGTGAGCACATCGAGCCGCACGCCCACCCCACTGTCCTGTTCGCCGGCCGCCTCGCCGAGGAAAAGCACGTGGACGTGCTGATCGAGGCCATCGGCAAAACGCCGCGGGAGCTGAACGTACACCTGGAGATCGTGGGCGGCGGCGAAGTGCGCTCCGCCCTGGAGGACCTGGTGCGGCGGCTCGGCCTCACCAGCCGGGTCAAATTCCTGGGCCTGGCCAGCGACGAGGAACTGCGTACCGCCTACATCCGGGCCGACCTGTTCTGCATGCCCGGAACGGCGGAACTGCAGTCGCTGGTGACACTGGAAGCGATGTCCGCCTCCACCCCCGTGGTCCTGGCGGACGCCATGGCGCTGCCGCACCTGGTCCGCGACGGCGAGAACGGGTACCTCTTCACTCCCAACGACAGTGATGACCTGGCCAAGAAGATCACCCAGGTGCTGGAACTGCCCAAGGACGAACAGCAGGCCATGGGCCGCGCCAGCCGGCAGCTGGTGGAGCCGCACAGCATCCAGGGGACGCTGCAGACCTTCGAAGACCTGTACCGCGGCGCCTCCTACGAGGACAAAGTGGTCTGAACCCTTTCCCGGGTTTGCTAGAGTGTTTTTGCCCTGCCGGAGCATGGCGTCCGAACACCTGCTCCCGGGGCTTGGGGGGCTATAGCTCAGCTGGTTAGAGCGCGGGACTCATAATCCTAAGGTCCTCGGTTCAAGTCCGAGTAGCCCTACCTCAACCGCGGCCAACGAGTTTTTCGTTGGCCGCGGTTTTCTTGGTTAACCCAGCACCCTGCGGTATGTTACTCACCAGTAACATACCGTGCTCCGCTCCGCGGCATGGTCAGCGCTGATCATCAAAGAAGGTAACCATGGCCACCTCCGCAGCCGATTTCCCAGAGCTTCCCTACGCCGACGGCGACTTCTTCGCCTTCGAGCAGCTTCTCTCCGGCAAGGAGCAGGACCGGCTGGCCGAAGTCCGCGACTTCCTGGCGCGTGAGGTCAAGCCCATTGCGGTGGACTGCTGGAACCGCGGAGAGTTCCCCATGGACCTGGTACCGAAGCTTGCCGGGCTGGACCTGGTCAGTCCGGTGCGGAGGCAGGGGTATTCCAACCTCTTCGCCGGCATGCTGCACGCCGAAGCCACCCGCGCGGACGCCTCCATCGCCACCTTCCTGGGCGTGCACGACGGACTGTTCACCGGCTCCATTGAGTTGCTGGCGTCCAAGGAGCAGCAGGACGAATGGCTTCCTGATATCTACGCGCTGAAGAAGATCGGGGCCTTTGGCCTGACCGAGCCGCTGGGCGGCAGCGACGTGGCCGGCGGAACGCGCACCACGGCGCGCAGGGACGGGGACAACTGGATCCTCAACGGCGCAAAGCGCTGGATCGGCAATGCCACGTTCTCCGACTGGGTGGTGGTGTACGCCCGCGACGTGGCGGACAACCAGGTCAAGGGCTTCCTGGTGGACACCACGCTGCCTGGATACAGCGCAACAAAGATCGAGAACAAAATCTCCCTGCGGACTGTCCAGAATGCCGACATCGTCCTGACGGACGTCGTGGTGCCGGACCACTTCAAGCTCGCCAACGCCAACAGCTTCCGCGACGTCAACAAGGTGCTCAAAGTCACCCGCCTGTCAGTTGCCTGGCAGGCCGTGGGCCTCCAGATGGCCGCCTTCGATGTTGCCCGCCGCTATGCCGTGGAGCGCCGGCAGTTCGGCCGTCCCCTGGCCTCCTTCCAGCTCATCCAGGACCAGCTGGTCCGGATCCTGGGCAACACGGTCAGCTCCATGGGCATGATGGTCCGGCTCTCCCAGTTGGAGGACGCCGGGGAGGCGAAGGACGAACAATCCGCACTGTCCAAGGCCTTCGCCACCGACCGCATGAGGGAGAGTGTGGCGCTGGGCCGCAGCATCCTGGGCGGCAACGGCATCGTGACCGACTACGGGATGGCCAAAATCTTCGCCGACGCGGAGGCCATCTACTCCTACGAGGGCACGGCTGAAATCAACACCTTGGTGACAGGGCGCGCCATCACTGGGATCTCGGCCATCGTCTAGGCGGGACGCCCGCACGGGCAGTTGTCTGGCTGACTGATGCTCCGGGGCCATGCCTGCGTTCTCCGTGGCTATGGGCCACCGGCCAGCGGCAGCAGGATGGACGGGCGGAGGTCCAGGACGAACTGCAGGGGATTGACGTAGTCCTCTCCTTCCCGCACGCCCCAGTGCAGGCACTGCGCCGCCGGACAGTGCCCCGGCAGCACAGTGCCGATGACCTCGCCCCGGGCTACGGCGGCGCCCACGGCCAACGTGCTTTCCACGGGTTCGAAACTGCTCCGCAGGCCGCCGCCATGGTCGATGGTGATCACGGGACGGTCCACCACCACGCCCGCGAAACTCACCGTTCCGGCTTCGGGTGACAAGACCTGCGTGCCTGCGGCGAAGTCAAGGTCTACGCCCCGGTGCCCGCTCAGCCATGGCTTGGGCGGGGGATCGAAAGGGCGCAGCACCGGCGGGCGCGGTGCCAGGGGCCACTGCCAGGAAGGGGCGGCACCCGCCCGGGCGGCCGTCGTCGTACTTCCCTGCCGGGCGACGGCCGCGTGGCTGAAGCCGGCTGCGCTGTTGGGAATGGGCGCGCTGTTCGGGATGGCGGCACTGTTCGGGATGGCTGCGCTGCTGGGAATGGCTGCGCTGTAGGGGAGGGGCGCGCTGTTCGGAAGGCCCGCGCCCGGGGTGGCAATCGACGCCGGCAGCAGCAGGAAGGCGGCCAGCAGGACTGATGTCTTCATGCGACCAGCCTGCCCGCCTGCACCCCGAGCCGGCAGGGCCGGTTCCGGCTATGTGGACAACGGCCCGGGCAGGCACGGACTGTCCGGCGGGCGGGGGTGCCTGTAGTACACTTGATGGAGCAGTTTGCTGCGCCCTCAACGCGTTACGTCCCAGTGGTCCACCCCCGCGGTGCATCCCCCTGTCCGGATCGCGTCGGCACATCTCATTCAGGAGTGTGGGGGAGCAGCGGCTGACTACGCGCATCCAGCCCTCCGGCAGCCAACGCCCCGGCGTCGTCCATGGAGGATCGCGCTTCCTGCGGTCAGGCTTTCGTCCTGATGGGAAGGGCGGGGGATGCCAGGAGCACGGCCCGTCCGGGCCACGCTGATCAACCGTCAACTATTGGCAGGGTAAGAAGCCTCCGGGTTTTCTCATGAATGACCTGCCGGAAAATAAGGAGCGCCGGAATGCCCGTCGTAACCATGCGCCAGCTGCTTGACAGCGGCGTCCACTTTGGACACCAGACCCGCCGTTGGAACCCGAAGATGAAGCGCTTCATCTTCACCGAGCGCAACGGCATCTACATCATCGACCTGCAGCAGTCGCTGTCCTACATCGACCGCGCCTACGAGTTCGTCAAGGCCACTGTTGCCCACGGCGGCACCGTGCTCTTCGTCGGCACCAAGAAGCAGGCCCAGGAAGCAATTGCCGAGCAGGCAACCCGCGTGGGCCAGCCCTACGTCAACCAGCGTTGGCTCGGCGGTATGCTGACCAACTTCCAGACGGTTGCCAAGCGTATCCAGCGCATGAAGGAACTCGAAGAAATCGACTTCGACGACGTCGCCGGTTCCGCTTACACCAAGAAGGAACTCCTGCTCCTCAAGCGTGAGCTCACCAAGCTGGAGTCCAACCTGGGCGGTATCCGCAACCTGACCAAGGCTCCGTCCCTGCTGTGGGTTGTCGACACCAAAAAGGAACACCTCGCCGTTGACGAGGCCAAGAAGCTGAACATCCCGGTTGTGGCCATCCTGGACACCAACTGCGATCCGGACGAAGTCGACTTCCCGATCCCGGGCAACGACGACGCCATCCGCTCCGTGAACCTCCTGACCCGCGTTGTTGCCGACGCTGTTGCCGAGGGCCTGATCGCCCGCAACAACCGCGGCACGGGCGCCACCGAAGCTCCGGAAGAGCCGCTGGCCGAGTGGGAGCGCGAGCTCCTCGAAGGCAGCAAGGCAGAAGCTGCTGCCGCTCCGGCTGAGAACGCTGAAGCCCCGGCCGCCGAGGAAGCTCCGGCTGCCGCCGAGGCTCCCGCCGAAGACGCCAAGTAACACACGCAAAAATCCGGATTCTCCGCGCTGTCCGCAGCCGGAGCTGCTGACAGGATGGCAGCCCACCCCCGTGGGCTGCCGTCCTGTCGGTCCGTACACCACCACACATTTCTAGACAGAGGGGTTCACATGGCGAACTACACTGCCGCGGACATCAAGGCCCTGCGCGAGCGCACCGGCGCCGGCATGATGGACGTCAAGAAGGCTCTTGACGAAGCCAACGGCGACGCCGAGAAGGCCATCGAGATCATCCGCATCAAGGGCCTCAAGGGCGCTACCAAGCGCGAAGGCCGCTCCACCGCTGAAGGCCTCGTGGCCGCCAAGGTCAGCAACGGGGTCGGCGTCATGATCGAGGTCAACTGCGAGACCGACTTCGTCGCCAAGGCTGACAAGTTCATCCAGCTGGCCGACAAGGTCCTGGCCGTGGCCGTCGAGTCCGGCGCTGCCGACCTCGAGACCCTGCTGGCCACCGACGTTGACGGCAAGCCGCTCTCCGAGGTTGTCGTCGAAGAAGGCGCCATCCTGGGCGAGAAGGTTGTTGTCCGCCGCATCTCCCGCGTTGAGGGTGCAACGGTTGACGCCTACCTGCACAAGACCTCCAAGGACCTCCCGGCCCAGGTCGGCGTTCTGTTCGCTGTCGACGGTGAAGGCGAAGCCGCCACCGCCGCTGCCCACGACGTCGCCGTGCACATCGCCGCCATGGCCCCGAACTACCTCACCCGTGAGGACGTTCCGGCCGAGCTCGTCGAGTCCGAGCGCCGCATCGCCGAAGAGACCGCCAAGGCCGAGGGCAAGCCTGAAGCTGCCCTCACCAAGATTGTGGAAGGCCGCGTGACGGGCTTCTACAAGGGCGAGGTCCTGGTTGACCAGGCATTCGCCAAGGACGCCAAGAAGTCCGTGGCACAGGTCCTCGAAGAGGCCGGTGTCAAGGGAACCGCCTTCACGCGTTTCCGCGTCGGCTCCTAGCCGAAACTGCAAGGGGGTGGCCACTTCGGTGGCCGCCCCTTTTGCATGCGCCCAAACGGCTGGCAGTCCAGTCCATTTGGACCGCGACCGGTTCCGGGCACCGGATCCGGCAGGATACCCTTTTTTCAGAGTCACCAACGGGAAGGCATCATGGAAGCCCTCAACACTGTCACGCATTCGGAAAAGAGCCGGCGGCGGGTCCTCCTGAAGCTCTCCGGCGAGGTCTTCGGCGGTGGGAAGCTCGGTGTCGACCCCGAGACCGTCCGCAACGTCGCCAAGCAGATCGCAGCAGCCGTCCCCGAAGTGGAGGTGGCCATTGTGGTGGGCGGCGGAAACTTCTTCCGCGGCGCCGAACTGTCCCAAAGCGGCATGGACCGCTCCCGCGCCGACTACATGGGCATGCTGGGAACGGTCATGAACTGCCTGGCGCTGCAGGATTTCCTGGAGCAGGCGGGCGTGGAAACCCGCGTCCAGAGTGCTATCACCATGGGCCAGGTGGCCGAGGCCTACATTCCACGCCGCGCCATCCGCCACATGGAAAAGGGCCGCGTGGTCATTTTCGGCGCCGGCGCAGGCCTGCCCTACTTCTCCACCGACACCGTGGCCGCCCAGCGCGCGCTGGAAGTCCACGCCGACGTGGTCCTCATGGCCAAGAGCGGGGTGGATGCCGTGTACACCGCGGACCCCAAGAAGGACCCCACCGCGGAGCGGCTGGAGACCCTCAGCTACGACGATGCCCTGCGCCGCGACATCCGCGTCATGGACCAGACGGCCATGACCATGTGCAAGGACAACGACCTCTCCATGGTGGTTTTCGGCATGGAGGGTGAAGGCAACGTCACCCGCGCCATCCTTGGCGAAAAGCTGGGCACGCTGGTCACCGCCTAGCTGCGGCTAGGATGATTTCAGGACAGTTCCGTCCCCGCCCCTCCGGGCGGGGACGGAACCAGCAACAAAGAACCACGTGAGTGCATGGATCCGGCGCCCCGGACTGCACCAGAACCGTCAGGAGAGACCGTGATCGAAGAAACCTTGCTCGAAGCCGAAGAAAAGATGGACAAGGCGGTAGAGGTAGCCAAGGAAGACTTCGCCGCCGTCCGCACCGGCCGCGCCAACCCGGGCCTCTACAACAAGGTCCTGGTGGACTACTACGGCTCGCCCACGCCGCTGCAGCAGCTGGCCTCCTTCGCCATCCCGGACGCCCGCACCATCCTGATCACCCCGTTCGACAAGACCGCCATGCGGGACATCGAACGCGCCCTGAGCGATTCCGAGGTCGGCGCGAACCCGTCCAACGACGGCAACGTCATCAGGATCACCATTCCTGAGCTGACCAAGGAACGCCGCAAGGAATACGTGAAGATCGTCAAGACCAAGGGCGAGGACGCCAAGATCTCCATCCGCAACATCCGCCGCAAGGCCAAGGAAACCCTGGACCGCCTGGTCAAGGACGGCGAGGCGGGCGAAGACGAAGGCAACCGCGCCGAAAAGGAACTGGACAGCCTCACCAAGGCCCACGTGGATGGCATCGATGAACTGCTCAAGCGCAAGGAAGCAGAGCTGCTCGAAGTCTGATGGGCCAGGCAGATCAGGCCCCCGCACCACGGGCGCGCACACGGGGGAAGCAGCCCAGGAGCAACCCGACGCCGAAGGCCGGGCGGAAC
Source organism: Pseudarthrobacter sp. 902506025 (assembly GCF_040702325.1). NCBI lineage: Bacteria > Bacillati > Actinomycetota > Actinomycetes > Micrococcales > Micrococcaceae > Pseudarthrobacter > Pseudarthrobacter sp. 902506025. Next base: position 134,326 of record NZ_JBFBKW010000006.1, on the reverse strand, counting down.
CTGCCCGCCGCCGTCGTGGTGGGCCTGGCCATGCTTATCGCCGTACTCGGCGGGCTGCTGTTCCTCCCACTGGCGTTCGTAGCCATCGTCACGGCCTTTGCCGTCTTTGGCGTGTGGGAGATCTACCGGGCGCTGGAAGCCAACGGCACCAGGATGCCCATCGTGCCGGTCATGACCGGCACGCTGGCCATGCCTTTCGCTGCCTACTTTGGCGGCATCGAAAGCCAGCTGTTCGCGCTCCTGCTCAGTGCGGTGGCCGTCCTGCTGTGGCGCTCGATCGAAAGCGCCGCCGGATCGGCCAACAGCATCTTCGCCGGTGTGTTCACCCTGGGGTGGGTTCCCTTCTTCATCAGCTTCGCCGCGCTGCCGCTGCACGCCGCAGGCACCACCCCGCTGGGGCTTTGGCCCGGCGGCATGGCCCCCATCGGCGCGTGGGAGATCGCCGTCATGCTCCTGCTGGTGGTCTCCAATGACACCTTCGGCTACCTGGTGGGCGCGTCGCTGGGAAAGCACCCCATGGCACCGAAGATCAGCCCCAAGAAGTCCTGGGAAGGCTTCGCCGGGTCGGTGGCAGGCGCCATGCTGATCGGCGTGCTGGCAGCCCTCTTCGTGCTGGACAAACCGTGGTGGGTGGGCGCCGTGCTCGCTGTCGGAACCGTGGCCGCGTCCACCGCCGGCGACCTCGCCGAGTCCATGGTCAAGCGTGAACTGGGCGTCAAGGACATGAGCAGCATCCTGCCCGGGCACGGGGGAGTGATGGACCGGCTGGACTCCATCGTCTTCGCCTCGCCGGTGGCGTTCATCCTGTACGGCCTGGTGGCCGGCGCCTGACCCTCCAGCCCGGCGCGCCGGGCCCCCGACACAAACATGGTCCCGGGCGGCCGCACCAATCGCGGCCCCCTAAACTGGTGCGGAAGCACTACCGCTGAAGAGCATTGAAGGAAACGAAGTGGCATTGGACATTCATCGGCAGATCCCTGCGTCCTTTGAGCGCGTGCAGCGCAGCGAGTACGGGTACAACGCCAGGCAGGTTGACCAGTTCCTGCAGCGGGCACGGATCTCCCTGGAAACACCCCAGGCCGCAACCGACCCCGTCAACAGCGCCGACGTGAGGGCCGTGTCCTTCGATCCCGTCAAAGGCGGCTACTCCGCCACGGTCGTGGACGCCGCCCTGGACCGGCTTGAGGACGCCTTCGCCCGCCGGGAGCGGGATGAACTGATCGCGGCCCGGGGCGAGGAAGCCTGGCTGCGCGAAATCGGGAGCCTCTCCGGAATCCTCCGGGGCCGCCTGCACCGGCCCGACGGAGACCGCTTCCGGCGGCCCACCAAGAAGAAGGCCCGCAGCTACAACACCGACGACGTCGACCGGCTGTGCCGCGAGCTCGTCGCCTACCTCGAACAGGACAAGCCGTTGAGCGTGGACAGCGTGCGCCGCGCTGTCTTCCGTCCCGCAGTGGGCCGCGACGGCTACGAGGAATCACAGGTGGATGCCTTCCTGGACCGCGTTGTCGAGCTGATGGCGGCCATCGACTGACACGTCTCTGCCGCCGGGGCTGTCAGTCCCCGGCCGGCGGGGTGGGGGAAAGCGGCGTGAAGCGGCGCCACACGTCCCGGTAGCTCCGGTACCCGCGCGCCGCGGACACCGCCAGGAACGCCACGCCGCAGAGGGCCCCCACGATGAGGCCGCCGGCTGTCCCTGCCCCGGCGAGGGTTACCAGCAGCCCGGCAACAATGGCAATCAAGGCAGCGTTCGCCGTCGTCATGAAGATCATGCTGCTGCCCGCCACATGGCTGAAAGAGCCGCGGTTGCCGAAGAAATAGTAGGTCTGCACCGAACCGGCCTCATCGTCGTGGTGCGCGGCCATCAGGTACGGCGCCACGCCCGGGTCGAGGTCCACGTACGCGGCCCGCAGCCTGTTCATGGCCGTGACGTACATCAGATCCTCATGGGCCACGTTCATCACCCGGAGCTGGGTCAGCAGCCCGATCGCGGTATCGATGAACAGGACAACCACTGCCAGCAGGACGAAGGCATCCGAAAAGCCGGTGGCCTGGCCCACCAGTGCCACGCTGACAATGCTGGCCGAAGTGAACGTCAGGAACATGCTGATGCGGGTCAGGACCTCGCCCTGGGCGGTACTGCGCGATGCCAGCAGGCCCCAGTGCTCCGTGGCGAGCAGCTGGGCCCGCACGGAGGCAGGGACCCCGCCGTGCTGGTGGGAGGTGCCGCCGTCCTCGATGGACATGGCGTTATTGTCCTCCCGATCACCGTTCCGTTGCCAGCGGCCGTTCCGGGGTGTGCAGGCGGGTCATGATCCGCGGCATGGTGCCCGGGATCCGGTGGGAAGTGGCCCGGGACACGATGACCATCACCGCGAACGCGGCAGGCACGCTCCACGCCGCCGGCTGCGCGAGCCAGGGCGGCGTCAGGCCCGAACCCGATACTGCGCCCGCAATCATCGCCCCGCCGCACAGCACACCGCCGGTTACCATGCCGGCGATGGCCCCGGCATCGGTCAGGCCGCGCCACCAGATGCCCAGCAGCAGGACGGGGCAGACCGTGGATGCGGTGAACGCGAAAACCAGGCCCACGCTGCCGGCAAGTGCCAGGGAACCGGTCATGAACGCAAAGCCGAGCGGGACCAGGGCGGAGATGACGGCGGCGAGCCGGAACCCGCGGACGCTTCCGCCCAGGACGTCCTGGCTGATCACGCCGGCCAGGGAGACCACCAGGCCGGAGGTGGTGGACAGGAACGCCGCGAACGCCCCGGCCACCACCAGGGCGCTGAGCAGGTCGCCCGGTACCCCGCCCACGAGTTCGCCGGGCAGCCGCAGGACCATGGCGTCCGGCTGCCCCGAGCGGGCCAGGTCGGGGGCAAACATCCGGGCCACCAGCCCGTACGCCGTGGGGAAGAGGTAGAACACGGAGAGCAGGCCCAGGACGATCAGCGTGGTCCGCCGGGCCGAGTGCCCGTCCGGGTTGGTGTAGAAACGCACCAGCACGTGCGGCAGTCCCAAGGTGCCGAACAGCAGCGCCACGAGCAGGGACACGTTCTGATACAGCCCGGCAGGTGCCACGCCCGTGGGGTTGACCGCGGGCAGGGACTGGGGCTCCGCCCCCTGGCCGGCCAGCACGAAGACGATGAACAGGATGGGCGCGGCCAGGGCCGTCAGCTTCAGCCAGTACTGGAACGCCTGGACAAAGGTGATGGACCGCATCCCGCCTGCCACCACCGTGAGGCACACCACCACCACGACGGCAACGGAACCCACCCAGGACGGCAGGCCCGTGGCGATATGGATGGTCAGTGCCGCCCCGTGCAGCTGCGGCACGATGTACAGCCACCCCACCATCACCACCACCAGGCTGGTGACGCGCCGGACCGTCCGGGAGGCGAGCCGGGACTCGGTGAAGTCCGGAATCGTGTAGGCGCCGGACCGGCGCAGCGGGGCGGCAACGAAGAGCAGCAGCATCAGGTAGCCGGCGGTGTACCCCACCGGGAACCAGAGTGCATCCGTCCCGGACAGCAGGATGAGGCCTGCCACACCCAGGAAACTGGCTGCGGACAGGTATTCCCCGCCGATCGCCGACGCGTTCCACCAGGGGCGCACGGTCCGGGATGCAACGTAGAAGTCGCCGGTGGTGCGTGAGATCCGGAGCCCGTAAAACCCGATGATGGCCGTGGCGAGGGACACCACCGCGACCGCTGTGATGGCGACGCCGGCATTCACCTGCGCATCACTGTTCCCCTGCCAGGTCCCGGTACCGCGCCTCATTGCGTGCCGCCGTCCTGACGTACAGCCATGCGCTCAAGCCGATCACCGGGTAGATTCCCGCGCCCAGCAGCAGCCAGCCGAACGGGATGCCGGCGATCCGGGTATCGGCCAGGCCCGGAACCACCACCAGGGTCAGCGGGAATGCTGCCAGGATCAGCAGGAAGCCGCCCGCCACCACCAGGGCCAGCCGCAGCTGGGACCTGATCAGCGACCGGACAAACACCTGCCCCACCTCGGAGTCCTGCGCCGCTTCCCGCGACTCGAGCGCGCGGGGTGTGCCGCGCACCGCGGTGCGCGCAGACGCGCGCGGGGCCGTAACCCGGACCCGGGTCATGCGTGCGGCCTGATCCTGGTTGCCTCCAGCTTCTCCCGCACGATGGGCAGGTGCCGGCGGCTGATGGGCAGGCCGGCACCGGCCACCGTGACGCGCGGCCCGTCGGCCGCCAGCTTCATCGAGGACACATGCTTGAGTGCCACCAGGTAGGAGCGGTGCGTGCGGATGAAGCCGGCGTCCGCCCATTGCTGTTCAAGGTCCGCCAGGGGCACCCGGATGAGGTAGCTTGCGTCGGCGGTATGCAGCCGCGCGTAGTCGCCCTGTGCCTGGACGTACGTGACGTCGTCGCGCCGGATCATCCTGGTGGTCCCGCCCTGGTCCACCGTGATCATCTCCGGTGCCGCCCCGCCGTCGCGCAATTCGCTGATCCGCCCCACGGAACGTGCCAGGCGCTCGGCGCGCACCGGCTTGAGCAGGTAGTCCACGGCGGCGAGTTCGAACGCAGCCAGGGCATGGTCCTCATCGGCAGTGACAAAAACAACGGCCGGCGGATTGCTGCTGCGGGCGATGGCCCCGGCGATGTCCAGGCCTGACACCGCAGGCATATGGATGTCCAGGAAAACGGCGTCGATGCCGCCGGCGGACAGGGCCGCAAGCGCTTCAGCGCCGGACGTGGCACGCAGCACCTTCCCGATGCGCTCGTCCCTGCCCAGCAGGAAAGCCAGCTCCTCAACGGCGGGCAGCTCATCATCAACGACGAGGACGTTAATCATTCTCCTAGGGTACTTCCAGCGGAACGGCGCTCCTCACGCATCATGCCCGGGCTGGGACTTCGGCACCCGCATGGTGATCAGCGTTCCCTCGCCCGGCGCCGTTTCCACCACCAGGCCGTGATCGTTGCCGTACACCTGGCGGAGGCGCGCATCCACATTCCGCAGCCCCACATGGTCCCCGTCGGTATGGCCCGCCAGCACGGACCGGAGATGCTCCGGGTCCATCCCCACGCCGTCGTCCTCGATGGTGACCTCGGCGAAGGCCCCGGCGTCCTCCGCCGTGATGCTGATGTGCCCGGGGCCCGCCTTGGCCTCGAGCCCGTGCCGGACGGCATTCTCCACCAGCGGCTGCAGGCTGAGGAAGGGGATGACGGTGCCCAGCACCTCCGGGGCGATCCGCAGGCTGACCTGGACGCGCTCGCCGAACCGGGCACGCTCCAGGAGCAGGTAGCGGTCAATGCAGCGGAGCTCCTCGGCAAGGGTGGTGAAGTCCCCGTGCCGCCGGAATGAGTAGCGGGTGAAGTCCGCGAACTCGACCACCAGCTCCCTGGCCCGCCCCGGATCGGTGTTGATGAAGGATGCGATGGCGTTGAGCGAGTTGTAGATGAAATGCGGGCTGATCTGGGCGCGCAGCGCCCGGACTTCCGCTTCCATCAGCAGCGTGCGGGAGGCGTCCAGCTCGGCAAGTTCCACCTGGACCGCGACCCAGTCGGCCACTTCCCCCGTTGCCCTGACCAGGCCTGCCCCCGCGGAAGGGGCGAAAGCTGCCACCGCGCCCACCACCCGGGTGCCCGCGCGCACCGGGGCGATGACCCCGGCAAGGTGGCCGCCGGTTCCGTCTGCACCGGCGGAGAGAACTGCTGTCCGGCCGGACGCCAGGACATCCGCTGCGAGTTCCATCAGGCGTGGCCTGATGTCCTCGGCACCGCCGTCCCAGGCCAGGACACCGTTGGTATCCGTGATGGCCAGGGCATCGCAGGCCAGCAGGGCCCGCAGCTGGCGGCTGGCTTTCGCGGCGCCCGCCGGGTTCAGCCCGCGGCGCAGGTGCTGCCCGGCCTGGGAGGCAGCGTGGAGCGTGTGGTACGTGGCGCGTTCTGCGTCAGTGCCCAGCTCACGGAAGGAGCGGAGCACCTTCAGGCCCACGCCGACGACGACGGCAATGGCCATGGCGATCACCGCAACGGCCGCGGCGGTGAGGAGGGGGGAGTCCGGCATGGTGCCCAGCGTAGCGGCGGGTGCCGCTTGCCGCAGCATCGCAACCGTTGAGCGACAGTGGGCGGTGAAGTGCTGGAACACAGCGGCGCGCGGGCGGCAAAGTGATTGGTGTCACATCTGCGGTGCCCCTGCGTGGTGCTGCCGGCCAGGCCCCCTGTCCAGCAGTCCGGGGCCCTCCGCCCGGTGTGTTCCGGCAACTCAATGAGGAGGAACGATGGGTAATGATGCCCATACTCCGGACGCAGCGGCGTCCGTGGACTTTGAACAAGTCCAGTCGACCGGGCAGTTCCAGGAATTGCGCAAGCGTCACCGCAGCTTTGTCTTCCCCATGGCAGTGGCGTTCCTGCTGTGGTACTTCGCCTATGTGCTGCTCGCCGACTACGCGGTGGGATTCATGTCCACCAAAGTCTGGGGCAACATCAACATCGGCCTGATCCTGGGCCTGCTCCAGTTCGTCTCGACCTTCGCCATCACCGGCTGGTACGTGCACTACTCCAACAAGCGGCTGGACCCCATCGCCACCGAGATCAGGCACGAAATCGAGGGGCACGAATTCGATAAGAACGGAAACCGAGTGGGCGGAGCCAACAAATGATCGCAATTCCCGCCGCGGTGGATGTCGCCGCCCTCAAGGACACCACCCTTCTGAACATGGGCATCTTCGGCCTGTTCGTGGCCGTGACCATGGTGATCGTGTTCCGCGCCAGCCGCAACAACAAGACCGCCGCCGACTACTACGCCGCCGGACGCTCCTTCACGGGCTCGCAGAACGGCACCGCCATCGCCGGCGACTACCTGTCCGCCGCCTCCTTCCTGGGAATTACCGGGGCCATCGCCATCAACGGCTACGACGGATTCATGTACTCCATCGGCTTCCTGGTGGCCTGGCTCGTGGCGCTGCTGCTGGTGGCTGAACTGCTGCGCAACACCGGCAAGTTCACCATGGCGGACGTGCTGTCCTTCCGGCTGAAGCAGCGGCCGGTCCGGATCGCCGCCGCCATCTCCACCCTCGCGGTCTGCTTCTTCTACCTGCTGGCCCAGATGGCCGGGGCGGGAAGCCTGATCTCCCTCCTGCTGGGCATCAGCGACTGGGGCGGACAGGCTCTGGTGATCATCGTCGTCGGCGCCCTCATGATCATGTACGTCCTGATCGGCGGCATGAAGGGCACCACCTGGGTCCAGATCATCAAGGCCATGCTGCTGATTGCCGGCGCCGCCGTAATGACCCTCTGGGTCCTGGCCATCTACGGCTTCAACCTCTCGGCCCTGCTGGGCGGCGCCGTGGAGACGGCCAAGAACCCGGCCGTCCTCAACCCGGGCCTGCAGTACGGCAAGTCGGACACCTCCAAGCTGGACTTCATGTCCCTCGGCCTGGCGCTGGTGCTGGGCACCGCCGCCCTGCCACACGTGCTGATGCGCTTCTACACGGTCCCGACCGCCAAGGAAGCCCGCAAATCGGTCGTCTGGTCCATCTGGCTGATCGGTATCTTCTACCTGTTCACCCTGGTGCTGGGCTACGGCGCCGCAGCGCTGGTCGGAGCTGACACGATCAAGGGCGCCCCCGGCGGGGTCAACTCGGCAGCTCCGCTGCTGGCATTCCACCTGGGCGGCCCGCTGCTGCTCGGCTTCATCTCCGCGGTGGCGTTTGCCACCATCCTGGCGGTGGTGGCCGGCCTGACCATTACGGCCGCGGCATCGTTCGCGCATGACATCTACGCCAATGTCATCGCCAAGGGCAAGGCCGACGCCGCCACAGAAGTCCGGGTTGCCCGGCGAACCGTGGTGGTCATCGGCATCCTGGCCATCCTGGGCGGCATCTTCGCCAACGGCCAGAACGTGGCCTTCCTGGTGGCACTGGCCTTCGCCGTCGCCGCATCGGCGAACCTGCCCACCATCATCTACTCCCTGTTCTGGCGGAAGTTCACTACGCAGGGCGCGCTGTGGAGCATGTACGGCGGGCTGGCTTCGGCAATCCTGCTCATCATCTTCTCCCCGGTGGTCTCGGGACTGAAGACCTCCATGATCCCCGGGGCAAACTTCGCCCTCTTCCCGCTCAGCAACCCGGGCATCGTCTCGATCCCGCTGGCCTTCTTCCTGGGCTGGCTGGGCACCACCCTGGACAAGAGGCGGGAGGACGTGACGAAGCAGGCCGAGATGGAAGTGCGCTCGCTGACCGGCATCGGTGCCGAAAAGGCGGTGGACCACTAAAACCGGGACACTCCACGAACCGGGACACGCCGGAACGGGGAGGGCCTGAAACAGGGACCACACCCACCAGCGCCGAACCTGTTCCGGCGCAACGTGAAGAGCCTCCTGCCGCGGACTGCGGCACGGAGGCTCTTTCGTTGGGGACGGACCCGGTGGGTTTTCCTGCGGGCGGTCAGCGCTGGTGGTGGCCGCCCGGTGCCAGGTTCCCGTGTTCACCATGCGGCACGGCGTACTGGCCGGCCGTCGAGGCGGCGAGGCCCGGCGTCGTAATTCCGGCCACCAGCACCGCGCCGGCGAACGCTGCCAGCAACAGCCTCCCCGGGCGCATGCCGGCCCCTGCCGGCTGCCGCGCGCTGTCCTGCTGGCCACTGTGCCGCTGGAGCCACCCGAGCGAGGCGATGATCATCAGCGTCAGCAGGAGCGCCGAAAGCTGCGTCAGGCTGAGCCCGGAGGTGGTGGACGTGGGGAACGCGATGGCGGCCAGGTGGGCCGCCGCGGCGCCTGCGAGGGCGTACCGCGCCCACCGGTTGCCGGCCAGCCGGTCCTTGGCCAGGAAGGCCACGGCTCCGGCCAGCAGAGCGGCTCCCCACAGGCCGGCCGCCACACCCGCAAGAAGCCCTGCCGGTCCAGGGGAGCCCGCTGCAAGGAAGCTGGAGGAGATGGCCAGGTTGACCGAGCCCGCACCGAAGCCGGCGAACCCGGTGACCAGGCGAACCGAAGAGTCCGCCTGGGGCGCCGTGGACTGTACCGTCACCGGGTGGGCCGGCGGTGCCGTGGGCCGGAGCGAAACCATGCCGGACCTTGGCATGCTAGGCGCGGGCAGCGGCCGGGGACTTGTCCAGGGACAGGCCCACGCCGAGGAGGAGCACGGCGCTGGCGAGGTGGAGGACGTTGTCGGCACCGTTCAGGGCGATGATGTTCAGCGGCGAGTTCAGCAGGAACAGCCCCACGATGCCCACCAGGAGGTAGACGGCGCCGACGGAGGAGTTCACGGTGCGTGCGCTGTCAGTCCCGCGGAGGCCGGCGAAGAGCAGCGCGGCGCCGATGGCCAGGTGGATGACGTTGTGCAGCGGGTTAACCTCGAAGATGATCAGGTTGGCGCCTTCCGTGGCGACGAAACCGACGCCCGACGTTACGGCGAAGCCCAGGAGGCCCACCAGCAGGTAGACGGCTCCGAAAATGGTGGCGACGAGGCGGTTGGGTGAGTTGCGCATGGTCCGAATCCTTCCTTCAGGGCGGGTGGATTGTCCCGCCGGATGTGGGCCCCCGGACGGGGCCCTCGGAAGCGATTCGGATCATTGCCGGGGTCGGATGGGTGAAAAGGTCAGTACCCTTTGCATTTTCCGTCCGGCTGGTCCCGGCTAGGCAGCGGGGCGCAGCTTGATGTTGGTCATCAGCAGCTTGTCGGTGCCCTGGAAGCGGTAGGCCAGGTCAACCTTCTTTCCGGTGCAGCTGATCTGGCCCACCACCTCGGCGGACTTCACGCCGTTATCGGTGGCAACCTTGAGGTTGTTGTAGGCCGGCTGGCAGGAACTGTCCATTTCCAGGCTCTTAACGCCGGAGATGAAGGCCTCCTTGGAAAGCTGCTTCTTGAGGTCCGGGTCAAGGTATTCGTCGTAGGCCCCGGACGAATCGCCGGCAATCACCTTCTTGGTGAAATCATCCGCAAGGCCACGTGCCTGGTTGGTGGCGCTTCCCACCACGTTCACCAGGATCACGATGCCGAGGATCACCAGGAGCAGCACCCCGCCAATGCTGCCAAGGATGATCCACAGCTTCCGCCGGCTCCGCTGGCGTGGTGGCTCCCCGGGAAGGCCGAACGGCGCGGGCTGCTCCGGCAGCCGGCCAAACTGCTGTGGCGTGAAGCCCGCCTGGCCCTGCCGGTAAGGATCCTGGGGACTGCTCAAGGGTGGGCCTTTCGTGGAACAGGCGCTCCGGCGCCCGGCGGACTGCCCCGGACCGTCCCGGCCCGGCAGATGACTGGAACCAGCCTATAACCCAGGCCGCCGCCGTCGTGCCTGAAGTGCCGCACCGGGGGTTCCGCTGCTGCTAGCTGCCTTCGGAGCCGCGGTCCAGCAGGGGCTGCACCCGGAAGGGGATCAGCTCGCCCATTGCCAGGGCCGTGTCTGCCCGCTCCACGCCGTCGCACGCCAGGATCTTGCCGTTGATGCGGAAAAGGTCCTCGGCGTCCCTGGCCACCACGCGCAGCAGCAGGTCTGCCGACCCCGTCAGCCCGTAACCCTCCAGGACCTCGGGGATGGCGGCGATTTCCCCGGCAAGCCGCCCGAGTTTCTGCTGCTGGACGTGGACGGAGATGAACGCCATCAGCGGATAGCCCAGTGCCACCGGGTTGAGGCGCCGCTCGAAGGACAGGAAGACGTGCTTCTTTTCCAGTTGGGCCATGCGCGCCTGGACGGTATTGCGGGACAGGCCAAGCTTCTGCGCGAGGGCCACCACGGTACGGCGCGGATCCTGCGCCAACGCCGACAGCAGGCGGGTGTCAGTGCCATCCAAAGCTCGCATAATGCGCAACGCTAGCACGGTGCCGGGGCGCGGGACAGGGCACTTTGCTCAGAAACAGCGGTGGTGGTTGTACCCTCTGGGCATTGTGAGTAGGGTCACAGTATCTGGGGCAATGACGCCCGGAAGGCCGGTGGCGGCAGGGGCCAAAAGCCCGCAAACCACGGGTCAACGACGTTCGAAGGTTGCGGCAATCGTGTCTACAGACCAAACGGGCCATGACGGCGCTAACACCCCCCAAAGCGCAGGGAATCCAGGAGAAACCGGGCCGGAATTCCTTCAGCTGATTACCCCGGCCGGTGAACGGATCAGCCACCCGGAGTTCGATTTCTGGGTCCGGGACGTCACCGATGACCAGTTGTGCTCCCTCTTTGAGGACATGACCGTCATCCGGCGGATTGATGTTGAGGCCACAGCCCTGCAGCGGCAGGGGGAGCTGGCCCTCTGGCCCCCGCTCCTGGGCCAGGAGGCGGCCCAGATCGGGTCCGGACGGTCACTGCGCGCAGACGACTTTGTGTTCTCCAGCTACCGCGAGAACGGCGTGGCCTACTGCCGCGGCGTGGACCTGACGGACCTCCTGCGGGTCTGGCGCGGAAACGCCTCCGGCGGCTGGGACCCGTACAGCATCAACATGGCCACCCCGCAGATCATCATTGGCGCCCAGACCCTGCATGCCACCGGCTACGCCATGGGCATCCAGAACGATGGTGCCGATGCCGTGGCCGTCACCTACTTTGGCGACGGTGCCACCAGTGAGGGCGACGTGAACGAGGCCATGGTGTTCGCGGCCAGCTTCCAGGTCCCGGTGGTGTTCTTCTGCACCAACAACCACTGGGCCATCTCCGAGCCCGTGCGCCTGCAGTCCCACATCCAGCTCGCGGACCGCGCCACCGGTTTCGGAATCCCCAGCCTGCGGGTGGACGGCAACGATGTCCTGGCGGTCATGGCCGCCACCAGGCTGGCCCTTGACCGCGCACGGCGCGGCGGCGGCCCCACCTTCATCGAAGCCGTCAGCTACCGCATGGGGCCGCACACCACCGCCGACGACCCCACCCGGTACCGGGACGCCAATGAGCTGGAGGACTGGGCCGCCAAGGACCCCATCAGCCGGCTGGCCGGCCTCCTGGAGCGCAAGGGGCTCCTGACCGAGGAGCTGCAGCAGCAGGTCAAGGACAAGGCCGACACCGTGGCCGCGCAGATGCGCCGCGGCTGCACCACCATGCCGGAGCCCCAGCCCATGGACATCTTCAAGCATGTCTACAGCACGCCCAATTCCTGGCTGGAACGCCAGCAGGACCACTATGCACGGTATTTGGCCTCCTTCGGCGATCCCGCAGGTGCCGTTTCAGAGGAAGGTGCACGCTGATGACCCAGTTGACCTTTGCCCGCGCCATCAACGCCGGGCTCCGGAAGTCGCTGGAAAACGACTCCAAGGTGGTTCTCCTCGGCGAGGACATCGGCGCCCTGGGCGGCGTGTTCCGCGTGACGGACGGCCTGCAAAAGGACTTCGGCACCCATCGCGTGGTGGACACCCCGCTGGCGGAGTCCGCCATCGTGGGAACCGCCGTCGGCCTGGCCTACCGCGGCTACCGGCCCGTCGTGGAAATCCAGTTCGACGGGTTCATCTATCCGGCCTTCGACCAGATCGTCAGCCAGGTGGCCAAGCTGCACTACCGCACCCGCGGGGCCGTCAAAATGCCCATCACCATCAGGGTCCCGTTCGGCGGCGGCATTGGCTCACCGGAGCACCATTCCGAATCCCCGGAAGCCTACTTCACCCATACCTCGGGGCTGCGGGTGGTCACCGTGGCCAACCCCCAGGACGCCTATACGGTCATCCAGCAGGCCATCGCCTGTGACGATCCCGTCCTGTACTTCGAGCCCAAGCGCCGCTACCACGACAAAGGCGAGGTGGACGAGAACGCAGATCCTGCCTCGGCCCTCCCCATGGACAAGGCCCGGGTGCTGACCGACGGCAGTGACGTGACCCTGGTGGCCTACGGGCCACTGGTCAAGACCGCCCTGGACGCAGCCTCCGCCGCCGCCGACGAGGGCATCTCCATCGAAGTCATCGACCTGCGCTCGCTGGCCCCCGTGGACTACGAACCGGTGGTGGCCTCGGTGCGCAAGACCGGGCGCCTGGTGGTCACGCACGAGGCTGCCCAGTCCGGCGGGCTGGGAGCGGAAGTGGCGGCCAGCATCACCGAACGGTGCTTCTACCACCTCGAGGCCGCTCCGGTCCGGGTGACGGGGTTCGACATTCCCTACCCCTACTCCAAGCTGGAAATGCACCACCTCCCGGGCCTGGACCGCATCCTGGACGGCGTGGACCGTGCCCTGGGCCGCCCCAATTCCCTGAGCGGACTGGAAGGATGAGCGCCACCATGATCAAGGAATTCCGGCTCCCGGACCTGGGGGAGGGACTCACGGAGTCTGAAATCCTCAGCTGGAAAGTGGACGTCGGCGACACCGTCAGCCTGAACCAGGTCATCGCCGAGGTGGAGACCGCCAAAGCCGTGGTGGAGCTCCCGTCGCCCTTCGCCGGGGTCATCAAAGAACTTCATGAACAGCCCGGTTCCGTGGTGGAGGTGGGCAAACCGATTGTCTCCTTCGAGGTGGCGGACGACGCCGGGTCCGCACCTTTGGCGCCGTCCGGCGCCGCGGGCGCGGGGTCCGGGGAGGCTGCGCTGGACACCCCGAGAAGGGAACCGAACCTCGTAGGGTACGGCGCCGTCGTCGAAGGTTCCGGGCGCCCGACGCGCCGGGCGCGGAACTTTGCCCCGGTAGTTGAGGCGGGGGGAACCAAGGCCGCGGAGGCCGGCCCGGTCGAGTCTGCAGCTGTCCAGCCAGCACCTGTGGAGGGCAAGGCCGCCGAACGTCCCCGGTCCACGCCCCCGGTCCGCAAGCTGGCCAAGGACCTTGGCCTGGACCTCGCCCATGTTCCCGGAACCGGTCCCGGTGGCCTGATCACGCGGGAGGACGTGCAGGAGTTTTCCGGCCACGCCGCGGAACCTGCCCTGCAGGCGCAGGGGGCCGCGTCCCCAGGCGGAGCCAGGCCGGGGGAGCGGGAGACCCGGACCCCCATCAAGGGGGTACGCAAGCACACCGCTGCCGCGATGGTGCAGAGCGCCTTCACCGCGCCCCATGCCACCGAATTCCTGACCGTGGATGTCACGCCGAGCCTTGAGCTGCTGGCCAAACTCAAGACCAGCAGGGAGTTCGCGGGTATCAAGCTCACCCCGTTGACGCTCGCGGCCAAAGCCCTCCTGATCGCCGTGCGCCGCAACCCGGCACTGAATTCCCGCTGGGACGAAGAAAACCAGGAGATGGTCACCTTCAATTACGTGAACCTGGGCATCGCGGCGGCCACGCCGCGCGGACTCACGGTTCCTAACATCAAGGACGCCGAGGCCCTTCCGCTCCCGCAGCTGGCTCAGGCGCTTACGGCGCTCGCCGAAACCGCGCGGGCGGGCAGGACCACGCCGGCGGACCTCTCCGGCGGCACCATTTCCATCACCAACATCGGCGTCTTCGGCATCGACGCAGGCACCCCCATCCTCAATCCGGGGGAGGCCGCGATCCTTGGCCTTGGGGCGGTCCGGACCATGCCATGGGAATACCGGGGCGAGGTGGCGCTGCGCCAGGTGCTGACGCTGAGCCTGTCCTTCGACCACCGCCTGGTGGACGGGGAGCAAGGCTCCCGGTTCCTGGCGGACGTGGGGGCCATCCTGGCCGAGCCGGGCATGGTGCTCACCATGGTGTAGCGGCTCCTGGCCTGCACATCACCGGCCCCGGCCCGCATAAGCGGTGCTGCCAGGGGCCGGTTGTGCGGGCCGGGGCCGTTCGTGTGGTGACCGGTGCCGGGCGGGTCAGGCCGAGGGGACGGTCAGGGCGGCGAGCGCCATCCGTTCCAGCAAGGGACGGGCGACGCCGGCAGCCATGCGCCTCCCATGGCTGCGGACCGAGTGCGGGGTGGAGTTGATCAGGCCGAACGTGGCGTGGGCGCGCATCCGCAGCTCAGCGTGGTCGGTCGCGGGATGGACCTTGGCCAGGACGTCCACCCACACCTCCACGTAGCTGCGCTGCAGTGTGCGCACGGCCAGCTGGTCCTGCTCGGACAGGTTGGTGAAGTCCCGGTCCTGCACCCGGATCACGTCCGGCTTGCCGAGGGCGAAATCCACCTGGAACTCCACCAGCTGACGGAGCGCGGCCTGGGGGTCGGCAGTACGCTCCACCACCTGGCGGCCGCCGTCGAGCAGTTCCTGGCTCACCGTGACCAGCAAGTCCGCCAGGACTGCCTGCTTGCCCGGAAAGTGGCGGTACACCGCAGGTCCGCTGACGCCTGCCGCCGCGCCCAGGTCCTCCAGCGAGACCCGGTTGAAGCCGTTCGCCGCGAACAGCGAGGCAGCAGCGGACAGCAAAGCCTGCCGCCTGCTCTCCTTGGCCCTGCCGCGCTGGGTTGTTGGCGTGGGGGGAGTGGCGGCCTGGGCCATGGGCGCCTGGGCTGTGGGGGCTTGGGCGGCAGGGGCCGGCTGCGCTGTATTGCTGGACACTTTTCCTCCTTGGGCCAGCCCAGAGTCTAGCAACGCGGCGATGTGTTGGACATCACAGTTAATCGAGACTAACCTGAATTTCAGTTATTAGTCACTAACCGAGTTGGCCTGGCGGCCGCCCGGACCCACACAAGGACGGAACGTCGATGGAGACCCTGGCCACCCGGCTCGACCCGGCAAGCGAGTCCTTCCGCACCAACCGGGACGAGCAGCTCTCGCTCGCCGGGGAGCTGCGGAAGAAGCTGGCTGATGCCGCACTGGGCGGGCCCCAAAAATCGCGGGACCGCCACGTGGCCCGGGGCAAGCTGCTGCCGCGGGACCGGATCGACCAGCTGCTGGATGACGGCAGCCCCTTCCTGGAAATTGCGCCCCTTGCGGCCAACGGGATGTACGGTGACAACGCACCCGGCGCAGGAGTGATCGCCGGAATCGGCCTGGTGCATGGCCGCCACGTCCTGGTGATCTCCAACGACGCAACCGTCAAGGGCGGAACCTATTACCCCATGACGGTGAAGAAGCACCTCCGTGCACAGGAGATCGCGCTGGAAAACCGGCTGCCCTGCATCTACCTGGTGGACTCGGGCGGCGCCTTCCTGCCCAAGCAGGACGAGGTGTTCCCCGACAAGGAGCACTTCGGCCGGATCTTCTACAACCAGGCGCGACTCTCGGCGGCCAGGATCCCGCAGCTCGCCGCCGTCATGGGCTCCTGCACGGCGGGCGGAGCCTACGTCCCCGCGATGAGTGACGAGACCGTCATTGTCCGCAACCAGGGCACCATCTTCCTGGGCGGCCCGCCGCTGGTAAAGGCAGCCATCGGGGAAATCGTCACCGCCGAGGAACTGGGCGGCGGCGAGGTGCACTCCCGGGTTTCCGGAGTGACGGACCACCTGGCCGAAAACGACGAACATGCCCTCCAGATCATCAGGGACATCGTTGCCACGCTGCCGCCTCCCGCCGCGCCGGCCTGGCAGGTGGAACCCGCCGTCGAACCGGCAGCGGACCCGGAAGGGCTCTACGGCGCCGTGCCCACGGACGTCAACGCACCTTACGACGTCCATGAAGTCATCGCCCGCCTGGTGGACGGCAGTAAATTCCACGAGTTCAAAAAGGACTACGGCACCACCCTGGTCACGGGATTCGCCCGGATCGATGGACACCCCGTGGGCATCGTGGCCAACAACGGCGTGCTGTTCAGCGAGTCCTCCCTCAAGGGCGCGCACTTCATTGAGCTGTGCGACCAGCGCGGCATCCCGCTGCTGTTCCTGCAGAACATCTCCGGCTTCATGGTGGGCCGGGACGCCGAGCAGGGCGGCATCGCCAAAAACGGGGCCAAGATGGTGACCGCCGTTGCCACAGCCCGCGTCCCCAAGCTGACAGTGGTCATCGGCGGCTCCTTCGGCGCCGGCAACTACTCCATGTGCGGCCGTGCCTACTCGCCGCGGTTCCTGTGGATGTGGCCCGCTGCCCGGATCTCGGTCATGGGCGGCAACCAGGCGGCCGGCGTGCTGGCCACCGTGAAGCGGGACCAGTACGAAGCGGCGGGGGAGGAGTGGGCGGCCGAGGACGAGGAAGCCTTCAAAGCGCCCATCCGCCGGCAGTACGAGGACCAGGGCAGTCCCTACTACTCCACCGCCCGGCTGTGGGACGACGGTGTCATCGACCCCGCCGATACGCGCACCGTCCTGGGCCTGGCGCTTGACGTCGTCTCCCGCACCCCCTTGCCGGAGACCTCCTTCGGCCTCTTCCGGATGTGAGCCAGCAATGACCATGCAGACCAACACCGCCATGCAGCAAGGCACCACCGGCGCCCAGGCCGGAGAAGCCGGCACCGGGCCCCTCTTCAGCGCCGTCCTGGTGGCCAACCGTGGTGAAATTGCGTGCCGCGTCATCCGCACGCTGCGGCTCCTGGGAATCCGGTCGGTCGCGGTCTACAGCGATGCCGACGCCGGCGCCCGCCACGTGCGCGAGGCTGACACTGCCGTGCGCATTGGCCCCGCCGCGGCAACCGAAAGCTACCTCAGCATCGACGCCATCCTGGCGGCGTGCCGGCAGTCAGGCGCTGACGCGGTCCACCCCGGTTACGGCTTCCTGAGCGAAAATGCGGACTTCGCCCGTGCCCTCGAAAAAGCCGGCATTGCCTTCATCGGTCCCGGCGTGGAAGCCCTGAACGTCATGGGCGACAAGATCCGCGCCAAGAACCATGTGGCAGGGTATGGCGTGCCGGTGGTCCCCGGCGTTGCCAGGCCCGGCATGACGGACAGCGAACTGGTGGACGCTGCTGCCGCCGTCGGCTATCCCCTCCTGATCAAGCCCTCTGCCGGCGGGGGCGGCAAAGGCATGCACGTCGTCGAAAAGCAGGCGGACCTGCCTGCCGCCCTGGCCACCGCACGGCGTGTGGCCGCAGCCGCCTTCGGGGACGACACCCTGTTCCTGGAGCGACTGGTGAGCACGCCGCGGCATATCGAGGTGCAGGTGCTGGCGGACGGCCACGGCAACGTCATCCACCTCGGCGAACGCGAATGCTCCCTGCAGCGGCGGCACCAGAAAGTCATCGAGGAAGCCCCTTCGTCCCTGCTGGAAAGCCTCCCCAACGGTGCGGACGTCCGTGCGCGAATCGGCGAGGCCGCCTGCAACGCCGCCCGCAGCGTGAACTACGCCGGGGCCGGAACCGTGGAGTTCCTGGTCTCGGACAATGCGCCGGATGAGTTCTTCTTCATGGAGATGAACACCCGGCTGCAGGTGGAGCACCCGGTCACCGAAATGGTCACCGGAATCGACCTGGTGGAATGGCAGGTACGGATCGCCGCCGGTGAACCGCTGACCGTCCGGCAGGGTGACGTCAGCCTTTCCGGCCATGCGGTGGAGGCGCGGGTCTACGCCGAGGTGCCGGAGAAGAACTTCCTCCCGTCCACCGGGACGGTCCTCCAGCTGGACGAACTGCCGGACGCAACGGACAGCCGCGTCCGGGTGGATTCATCCCTGATGGAGGGCCTGGAGCTCTCCGCGAATTACGACCCCATGATCTCGAAGGTGATCGCCTGGGGCACGGACCGCACTGAGGCCCTGGAATCCCTCGACGCGGCGCTGGCCGGCTACACGGCGCTGGGCATTGAGACCAACGTCGAGTACCTGCGGCTCCTGGTTAACGATTCCGACGTCCGCGCCGGGCACCTGGACACCGGGCTGATCGAACGGAAGCAGCCGGCGCTGGAATTCCGGCACGTCGGCACCCCGGAACTGGTGGCCGCCGCCCTGTACGCCCTCTCCCGGGAGGCGCAGGACCACCCCGCGCCGGCCGGCGGACCGTGGCAGGCCCGCAGCGGGTGGCGCCTGGGTGCGCCCGCGCCGCGCCGGGTCAGCATGGGAACGCCCGACGGCGGTGTGGCAACAGTGCAGGTCAGCGGAAGCCCCACCGGCGCGGACACTGCCGTGGTTGCTGTTGACGGCGGCGCCCGGCAGGCCGCGGCGCTGAGCCTGGCGGAGGACGGCAGCGCAGTCCTGACCCTTGGCGGGCAGGCACGGGAGTACCAGGTGGCCGTACCGCCCGGGCAGCCGCTCCAGCTCTTCCTCGGCAACGGCGGCTGGTCCTGCCGGCTGGAACTCCTGACCCGTGAAGCACGGCTGGAACGGGTACTGGCAGCCGTGCAGCGCCAGGAAGGTGCGGCCGACCCCGAGGTGCGCTCGCCGATGCCGGGAACCGTGGTGGCCGTCCCGGTCAGCGACGGGGATGCGGTGGAGGCCGGGGAGGTCCTGGTGTCCGTGGAGGCCATGAAGATGGAGCACCATCTGGTGGCCCCCCTGGCTGGAACGGTCCACCTGACCGCCCGCACCGGTGACCTGGTGAAGGCGGATCAGATCCTGGCCACCATCCTCCCGCATCCCACCGGCGGGGATCCCGCTTCCACGGACACCGGCACAGACGCAGACGCAGACACAGACACCCAGCAAGGCGAAGGAGCCTGACCATGACCGGTTTTGAACTTACCGAGGAATACCAGGACCTCAGCGACACCGTCCGCGACTTTGCGGACAACGTGGTGGCCCCGGTCTCCGCCAAGCACGACGAAGAGCACAGCTTCCCCTATGAAGTGGTGAAGCAGATGGCGGAGATGGGCCTGTTCGGGCTGCCGTTCCCGGAGGAGTATGGCGGCATGGGCGGGGACTACTTTGCCCTGGCGCTCGCGCTGGAGCAGCTGGGCCGTGTGGACCAGTCCGTCGCCATCACCCTGGAGGCCGGCGTGTCCCTCGGTGCCATGCCGGTGTACCGGTTCGGCACGGACGCACAGAAACAGGAATGGCTGCCCATGCTGGCGTCCGGCCAGGCGCTCGCCGGGTTCGGGCTCACCGAACCCGAAGCAGGCTCCGACGCCGGCGGCACCAAGACCCACGCCCGGCGGGAGGACGGCCACTGGGTCATCAACGGCAACAAGGAGTTCATCACCAACTCCGGAACCGACATCACCCGGTTGGTCACCGTCACGGCGGTTACCGGGCAAAAGGAGCGCGAAGACGGGTCCATCCAAAAAGAGATTTCCACCATCCTGGTACCCACCGACACACCCGGCTTCAAGGCGGAAAAGCCCTACAACAAGGTGGGCTGGAACGCCTCGGACACCCACCCCCTCACCCTGAAGGACGTCCGGGTGCCGGAGGAAAACCTGCTGGGCGCCGAGGGGCGCGGCTACGCCAACTTCCTGTCCATCCTGGACGAGGGCCGGATCGCCATCGCCGCACTGGCCACCGGTGCCGCCCAGGGCTGCGTCGACCAGTCCGTCAAATACGCCCGCGAGCGCCGGGCGTTCGGCCACGAAATCGGCAAGTACCAGGCCATTTCGTTCAAGATCGCCCGGATGGAAGCGCGGGCGCACACGGCCCGCCTGGCCTACTACGACGCGGCCGCAAGGATGCTGGCCGGCAAGCCGTTCAAGACCCAGGCGGCCATCGCTAAGATGGTCGCAGGCGAGGCGGCCATGGACAATGCGCGGGATGCCACCCAGGTGTTCGGCGGCTATGGCTTCATCAACGAGTTCACCGTGGCACGCCACTACCGCGACTCCAAGATCCTTGAAGTGGGGGAGGGCACCACGGAGGTCCAGCTGATGCTGATCGCCCGCGAACTGGGACTCTAGCCGGCCCGAAAGGATCAATGATGATTGACAAGGTTGTTGCCAGTGCAGACCAAGCCGTTGCGGACATCCCCGACGGCGCGTCGCTGGCCGTGGGCGGCTTCGGGCTCTGCGGAATTCCGGTGGCCCTGATCGACGCCCTCCACCGGGCCGGCACCTCGGGGCTGGAAACCGTCAGCAACAACTGCGGCGTGGACGACTGGGGGCTCGGCATCCTGCTCCGTGACGGCCGCATCCGCCGCACCATCAGCTCCTACGTAGGCGAAAACAAGGAATTCGCCCGCCAGTACCTGGCCGGCGAGCTCGAGGTGGTGCTCACCCCGCAGGGCACGCTGGCGGAAAAACTGCGGGCCGGCGGGGCCGGGATTCCGGCGTTCTACACCAAGGCAGGGGTCGGCACGCAGGTGTCCGACGGCGGCCTGCCGCAGAAGTACGACGCCAACGGCGGGATCGCGGTTGCTTCCGCCCCGAAGGAAGTGCGCTCCTTCGGGGGAGTGGACTACGTCCTGGAAGAGTCACTCACACCTGACTTCGGGCTGGTGCACGCGTGGAAGGGCGACCGGCACGGCAACCTGGTCTTCCACGCCACCGCCATGAACTTCAACCCGCTGTGCGCCATGGCAGGGCGCATCACCATCGCCGAGGTGGAGGAACTTGTGGAGCCCGGCGAACTGGACCCGGAGCACATCCACACCCCCGGGATTTTCGTCCAGCGGGTGGTCCTGGCCCAGGACGGGGAAAAACGGATCGAAAAGCGGACGGTGGCACTCAACCAGGCAGGAGCATGACCATGGATCCCAACAGCCCCGAAGCGCCCCGGCCCGAAGCCGTACGCCCGGAATACCGGCGGCCCGGTTCCCGGCAGTATTCCGGGCCCGGTGACTCCACATCGGCGGAAACCAAAGGCTGGACCCGCAACGAACTCGCCGCACGCGTAGCCAGGGAACTCCGCAACGGCCAGTACGTGAACCTGGGCATCGGGATGCCCACCCTGATCCCCAACTACATCCCGGCGGGCGTGGAAGTGGTGCTGCACTCCGAGAACGGGATCCTCGGCGTCGGGCCCTACCCCACAGAGGACGCCATCGATCCCGACCTGATCAACGCCGGCAAGGAGACCGTCACCGTCAACAGGGGAGCGGCGTTCTTCGACTCGGCCACGTCCTTCGGCATGATCCGCGGCGGCCACGTTGACGTGGCCGTGCTCGGCGCCATGGAGGTGGCCGCCAACGGGGACCTGGCCAACTGGATGATCCCGGGAAAGATGGTCAAGGGCATGGGCGGGGCCATGGACCTGGTGTTCGGGGCCAAGCGCGTGATCGTGATGATGGAACACGTCGACCGCAACGGCAACCCCAAGATCGTCCAGGAATGCTCGCTCCCGCTGACCGGGAAGGGCTGCGTGGACCGGATCATCACGGACCTGGCCGTCATCGACGTCGTCCGGGACGGCAGCGGATCGCGGCTGGTCCTGAGCGAACTGGCCCCCAACGTCTCCGTGGAGGATGTAGTGGCCGCCACCGGTGCGGACCTGTTCGAGGAAGACCGGGAACTCACCGTATGACCGGCAGCAACCCCACGGACGGCAACCCGGCGGACCGTAAACCCACGGAAGACGGCGGCCGGCGGGTCATCGAGCAGCGCGGCCTGTACTTCGACGAACTTGAGGACGGCCTGGTGTATGCGCACCGTCCGGGCCGGACGGTGACGGAAACCGACAACGTCCTCTTCAGCACCCTGACCATGAACACCCAGGCGCTGCACCTGGACGCCGCCTGGAGCGCCGGCCAGCCCTTTGGGCAGCGGCTCATGAACTCCATGTTCACCCTGGCCACCATGGTGGGCCAGTCCGTCACCCAGCTGACCCAGGGGACCATCATCGCCCAACTGGGCCTGACGGACGTTTCCTTCCCGCACCCGCTGTACCACGGGGACACGCTGTACACGGAGACAGTCGTCACCGGCAGGAGGCTTTCGGCCTCACGCCCGGGCCAGGGCATCGTTACCATGGAGCACACCGGCCGCAACCAGGACGGCGCCGTGGTGGCACGTGCCACCCGCAGCTGCCTGATGTGGACCCGGGAGGCACATCAGAACGCGCAGAGCAGCCAAAACGTCGGAGAATAGCCTTATGACCTTTGTGATGGGCCCCGCCCTGCTCTTCTGCCCCGCCGACCGTCCCGAGCGCTACCAAAAGGCCGCCGCCCGCGCGGACGCCGTCATCCTGGACCTCGAAGACGCGGTGGCGCCGGCAGACAAGCAGCGGGCCCGCGGCGCCATCCTGGCCCAGCTGGGCACCACCGGCGTGGAGCCCGAGCTTGAGCCCAGCTGCACCATTGTCAGGGTCAACCCCGTGGGCACCGAGGACTTCGAAAAAGACCTGCACTGCCTGGCGCACACGCCCTACCGCACCGTGATGCTGGCCAAGGCGGAATCGGCCGACCAGCTCAAGGCGCTGGAGGGATACCAGGTCATTGCGCTGTGCGAAACGGCGGTGGGCGTCCTCAACGCCCCGGCCATCGCCGCGGCGCCGAATGTGGTGGGCCTGATGTGGGGGGCTGAGGACCTGCTGGCTTCCCTGGGCGGCACGTCCAGCCGGAAGGACGACGGCGGCTACCGGGCAGTGGCCCTGCACGCCCGCTCGTCAGTGCTCCTGGCAGCGCGGGCGCACGGCAAGGAAGCAGTGGACGCCGTGTACACCACCATCCCGGACCTCGACGGGCTGGCTGCTGAAGCGGCCGACGCCGTGGCCTCCGGCTTCAGCTCCAAGGCCTGCATCCATCCCAGCCAGGCAGCCGTGGTCCGCAAGGCCTATGCGCCCTCGGACGATGAGGTGGCCGCAGCCACCGCCCTGCTGGACGCTGCCGCGTCGGCGGGCTCCGGGGTCTTCAAGTACCAGGGCAAAATGATCGACGGCCCCATCCTCAAGCACGCCCAGGAGATCGTCCGGCGCGCTGCCGTGGAGGCATAACTACCGTTGCCGTCCCTCCGGCCGCCGGAGGGACGTGGCCGGGATCGGCTCATACAGCAGCGTCCGCACCCAGCGGTTCCCCGTTTCCCGGAACTCCTTCCGGCTGGCGAAGCGGTAATGGAAACTGCGCACGCGCACCCAGCGTGGCGCGGCGCCGTCGAACGGGTCCTTCCGCAGCAGCCGCAGCATCTGCCGGTCCGCCGCCAGCAGCTTGCCCAGGAAGGCGTAGAACCATTCCTCGTGCACGGTCCGCAGCGGCAGGAACCACATCAGCCAGTCCAGCCGCAGGTGGTACGGGGCCCACTGCCGCGGAATCCGGCGCACGTCCCCCGGCTTGCCCTTGAAGCCGTACTCGCGCCAGTCCGAACTGTCACCGGGGTCCTCGTCCAGCGTGCCCTCCACCACGATCTCGATGCGCTGCTTGGTCACCGTGCCAAACGCGCCGTAGGCATTGACCAGCTGCCACCGGTTGAAGCTGGCGTTCATCAGCTGCCGGCGGGAGAAAAGGTTCCGCAGCGGCCAGTAGCTCAGCACCAGCAGCAGGACCGACGCCGCCAGCGTGATGGCCAGCCACCACAGCGGGGTTTCCGGCCGGGCACCCGCGGCGGCATTCCAGTCCGCGGGGATGGCAGGGATCACGGCGTGCGCCACGGGGTCGCTGACCGCCGCGAACGCCAGCACGATCGCCATCCAGTTCAGCCAGGCGAAGTTGCCGCTGGCCACCAGCCACAGCTGGGTCACCACCACCACTCCCGCCGCGACGCTTGCCACGGGCTGGGGTGCGAACAGCAGGAACGGCACCACCAGCTGGGCGATGTGGTTGCCCACCACCTCGATCCGGTGAAGCGGCCTGGGCAGCAGGTGCGCCTGCCGGCTCAACGGCCCGGGCATGGGCTGGGTTTCGTGGTGGTAGTACAGGGCGGTCAGGTCGCGCCACTCCCTGCCGCCGCGGATCTTGATCATTCCCGCGCCGAACTCCAGCCGGAACACCAGCCACACGGTCAGGATCAGGATGGTCCGGGGCGGCTCCGTCTGGTTGGAGCCCAGGAAGCCCACCGTGAAACCCGCCTCCAGGAGCAGCATTTCCCAGCCGAACCCGTAGAAGGTCTGGCCCACGTTCACGATGGACATGTACAGCAGCCACAGGGCCAGGAACGCAATCAGCGGCACCCAGGGCGGGCCCAGCTGCGGGATTCCGGCCACCAGCAGTGCCGACACCACCAGCCCTGCGGCGCAGACTCCGCGCAGCAGCCCGTCCGAGTACCGCCAGCGGAACAGCGTAGGCCGGCGAAAGCGGGAGAACGCGGACAGGAACCCGGGCACCGGGAGGAGGCCGCGCTCGCCGAGCAGGGCGGGGAACTGGTTCATCGTGGACAGGAACGCAATAAAATACAGCGCTGCCACACCCCGTTGCAGCACCTGCCGGGCGAACCCGTATTCCGGCGCGTCAAACCACCACAGCCAGTCCACGGATTCCACGTTACGCCCGGTCACGCGGGGGTCAAGGTGCACCATCAGGCCGGGGCGGAGCAGGGCCAGGGGCGTCAAAGGGGCCCGGACGGGTGCGGGATACTTAACCCATGCAGCCACGCAGAATCGTCCTCCTCGGATCCACCGGTTCCATCGGCACCCAGGCGATTGACGTCGTCGACGGCGCCCCGCACCTGTTCGAAGTAGTGGCCCTCAGTGCCGGGGGCGGCAACCTGGAACTCCTGGCGCAGCAGGCGGTCCACACCGGCGCCGCTGCGGTGGGGATTGCCGGCGGAGATCCTGCCCGGCTGGCAGCGCTGATCAGCGACGCCGCTGCTGCGGCCGGCCGCCAGGGGTACCGGCCGGAGATCGTGGCGGGCCCGGACGCGTCCGCCCGCATCGCCGCGGTTGAGGCGGATGTGGTGCTCAACGGCATCACTGGATCGATCGGCCTGGCCCCCACGCTGGCGGCCCTCAAGTCCGGGGCCACCCTTGCCCTTGCCAACAAAGAGTCCCTGATCGTGGGCGGCAGCCTGGTCAAGGCAGCGGCCCGCGAAGGCCAGATTGTCCCCGTCGATTCGGAGCACTCCGCCATCGCCCAGTGCCTGCGCTCCGGCACTGCCGATGAGGTGGACAAGCTCATCCTCACAGCTTCAGGAGGACCGTTCCGGGGCAGGAGCCGGGAAGAGCTCCACGCCGTCACCCCCCGGGAAGCCCTGGCCCACCCCACCTGGGACATGGGCGTCATGGTGACCACCAACTCGGCCACCCTGGTGAACAAGGGCCTGGAAGTCATCGAGGCGCACCTTCTGTTCGACATTCCCCTGGACCGGATCGACGTCGTCGTGCACCCCCAGTCCGTGGTCCATTCCATGGTCCAGTTCGTGGACGGCTCCACCATCGCCCAGGCGTCCCCGCCCGACATGCGCCTGCCCATTGCCCTGGGGCTCGGCTGGCCGGCCCGCGTGCCCAACGCCGCCGTCCCGTGCGACTGGACCCAAGCAGCCACCTGGACCTTCGAACCGCTGGACACGGATGCCTTTCCCGCCGTCGGGCTGGCCAAGGACGCCGCCAAGCAGGGAAGCACCTACCCTGCTGTCTTCAATGCGGCCAACGAGGAAGCGGTCACGGCGTTCCATGCCGGCCGGATCCGGTTCACCGACATCGTCGACACCGTGGACAGTGTGCTCAGCGAACACTCAGGTTCCTCCGGGCTGACGGTGGAATCCGTGCTGGATGCTGAAAGCTGGGCACGCGCCCGGGCCCACGAACGTTTAGCAGTCAGCAGTCTCTAGGAAGCAGCAGCACCTCCATGACCCCTGTCCTACTTTTCATCCTCGGCGTTGTCTTCGTCGCCCTTGGCATCGCCGTGTCCATTGCGCTCCACGAAGCGGGCCACCTGGTGCCCGCCAAGCTCTTCAAGGTCCGCGTCACCAAGTACATGATCGGGTTCGGCCCCACACTGTGGTCGCGCCGTAAGGGCGAAACCGAATACGGCGTGAAGGCCGTGCCGCTGGGCGGCTACGTGTCCATGATCGGCATGTATCCGCCGAACAAGGAGGACGGCTCGGTCCGGCCTTCGAGCACCGGCATGTTCCAGACGCTGGCCACCGAGGCCCGTTCCATGGCCCACGAGGAAGTGGGGCCCGGCGACGAAAACCGGGTCTTCTACCGCCTGCCGGTCTGG
Source organism: Pseudarthrobacter sp. 902506025 (assembly GCF_040702325.1). Classification (NCBI taxonomy): domain Bacteria; kingdom Bacillati; phylum Actinomycetota; class Actinomycetes; order Micrococcales; family Micrococcaceae; genus Pseudarthrobacter; species Pseudarthrobacter sp. 902506025. Next base: position 107,752 of record NZ_JBFBKW010000006.1, on the reverse strand, counting down.
AAGAAGGTCATCGTGATGCTGGGCGGCCCGGCCATGAACATGATCCTTGGCGTGCTGCTCACCGCCGTGCTGCTGATGGGCTTCGGTGTTGCGACGGCCACCACCACCATTTCCGACGTGTCCAAATGCCAGGTAGCCGCAGGGCAGACCGTCGACCCCGATTCCGCCGACTGCCAGCTGACGCCCGCCGCCGCGGCCGGCCTGAAGCCCAATGACACCATCACCTCCTTCGACGGCAAACCTGTCACCAGGTGGGACCAGCTGACGGAATGGATCCGCGCTTCCGCCGGCAAGGAAGTCACCATTACGGTGCAGCGGGACGGCAACCCGGTATCCACAACCGTGACCCCCGTCCTGTCGGCCCGGCCGGTCATGGGAACCGATGGTCGCCAGGCCACCGACGCCGCCGGCAACCTCCAGTACCAGGATGTCGGATTCCTTGGCATCGGCGCGCAGACGGCGCTGGTGCCCCAGCCGGCGTCGTCCGTCCTGCCCATGGCGGGGGAGAACATCCGCCAGGTGGCCGGTGTTGTCTTCAACCTGCCTGCCCGCGTGGTGGGCGTGGCCAAGGCTGCGTTCAGCGAAGAGCCGCGCGACCCCAACGGGCCCATCAGCGTGGTTGGCGTGGGCAGGGTTGCAGGCGAGGTGGCAGCCATGGAGGCCGTGCCGATGCAGTCGCGGGTGGCAACCCTCGTCGGACTGCTGGCCGGCCTGAACTTCGCACTTGCGGTGTTCAATCTGGTCCCGCTCCTCCCACTTGACGGCGGCCACGTTGCGGGCGCCCTGTACGAGGGCGTCCGGCGCCGGGTGGCAAAGCTGCGCGGGCGGCCGGATCCCGGGGCCTTCGACATCGCCAAACTGCTTCCCGTCACGTACGTGGTCGCGGCGCTGTTGATGGGCATGAGCGCGTTGTTGATTTACGCGGACATCGTCAAGCCGGTAAATCTGTTCGGATAATCGCCCCATATCGGTTGACTTTCAAAAATCAGCCAAATCTGATTGATTGATCAGTCTCAACCGCCTATGGTTGAGGGATGTTCGTCATGACCATCGATCAGCGCGGAAGTACCGGTGACCAGGACCGTGTACCGGCCCTGCTGGACCAGCTTGCCGGCCTTGAGCTGCCCGACCCGGAACAGCCGGTCTTCGAGCGCTCCGTAGGGGATGAAGTCCAGGGAGTGGTGCGGGACGCCTCCGCCGTGGTGGAGATAGCCCTGCACGCGCTCCGCGGCGGCCACTGGTACATAGGCATTGGCGTTGGGACCGTGGTCCTGCCGCCCCACGCCAGTCCCCGGGAAGGAACCGGAACGGCCTTTGTTGCCGCGCGGAAGGCTGTTGAGCTTGCCAAGGGCGCCGGTTCCCAGGTGCCGTTGTCGGTGGTGCCCGGCATCATGGCAGGGGAAGCGGCCAAGGGTGTCGCTGCAGCGGAGGGGGTGCAGGCTTGTGCCAATGCGGAGGCGGTGCTCCGGCTGCTGGGCCGGCTTGTCCAGGACCGCACGGAAGCGCAGTGGCGGGTGGTGGACGCCCTGCGCCGCCTGGGCGCGCGGGCCCAGGGCCAGGGCCGGCACGGAAGCCAGAAGCACGTGGCGCTTGAACTCGGAATTTCGGAGCAGTCGGTGAGCCGTACCGTGCTTCGCTCCGGGTGGCAGGAAGAATGGGCAGCCAGGCCGGCCGCGTCCATGCTCCTTGGTTTTGCCGACTCCCGGGTTGGCCGGGCCGAAAAGGATGTCCCTGCGCAGCAACAGGTACCCGTGCGGCGGCAGGGGCCTGGGCAGCGAAAGGCGGCGGACCGGATTGAAGGAGACACGTGACTGCACTGTGGGTGGCGGTGGCCTTGGTGGTGGCGGGCTTTGCCGGCTGGCCGGTCACTGCGCTGGTGTTCAAGCTCGCCCGGACCATCGACGACAGGGCAGATGCCGCCAAGGCCGCGGAGGAAGCCCGGGCGGCGGAAGAGGACCCGTCGGCTGACGTCACCGTCGATGACCCTTCCCCTGCCTCCGCGGGGCCGCGCGGAGGCACCGTGCCGGCGGCGGGCGCAGGCCCGGATCCTGACGCAGACCCGGTTCCTGACGCAGACCCGGCTCGTGACGCTGCCGGCGGTGCAGGCAACCAGGCAGTGGACAGTGAGCTGACCGCTACTCCCGGCCGGCCGGCGTCGGACGGTCCCGCAGCCGGACCCGCTGCACCCAGCCCGCGCATCCTGCGCGGCGGGGCCATCATCGGTGTGCTGGAGCGGCTGGGGGTGTGCCTTGCCATCCTTACCGGCCAGCCCGTGGCCATCGCCTACATCGTTGCGATCAAGGGCCTGGGCAGGTTCGCCGAGCTGAAGGAGACGCCGGTGGCGGCTGAGCGTTTCATTATCGGGACCCTCACTTCCATGCTCTGGGCCGCCGGCACCGCTGCCGCGGTCAAAGTCCTCTTCCTGCACTGACCGCAGCCCACTGGGCGTCGTCCGCTCCGCCCCGGCACATCCTCCGGCATTGGGGATTGGGACGGTACCAGGGCGGCCATGGCGATAGGGTAGCGGTATGACAGTTTTTGCCGTTGAGTACGTTTATGCCGCCAACTCCACCGAAACCCGCAATGAGGTCCGCCCCGCGCACCGGGAATGGACAGGCGGCCTGGCACAGGACAGCGTCATCGTGGCCAGCGGCCCCTACGGCGACGGCGCGGGTGCCCTGCTGATCTTCAAGGCGTCAGATGAAGGCGCCCTCAACTCGATCCTCAAGCAGGACCCTTTCGCCGAAGCCGGTGTGATCGCCGGAACCCGCATCACCGAATGGTCTCCGGTAACCGGCATGCTGGCCGGGATCGCCGCGTAGCCGCCTTTTTACCCTTTCAACTCAAGGAGTCCACGTGACCTCGGTCAGCCTGGGAATGCCGTCAGCACCACCGCCCGTCCTTGCCCCCCGCCGCAAGACGCGCCAGATCAAGGTCGGCTCGGTAGGCGTCGGATCTGATTTCCCCATCAGCGTGCAGTCCATGACCACCACGCCCACCACGGATATCAACGCCACCCTGCAGCAAATCGCCGAGCTCACGGCGTCCGGCTGCGACATCGTCCGCGTGGCCTGCCCGTCCGCCGACGATGCCGAGGCGCTGCCCATCATCGCCCGGAAATCGCAGATCCCGGTCATCGCGGACATCCACTTCCAGCCCAAGTACGTCTTCGCAGCCATCGAGGCCGGCTGTGCGGCAGTGCGCGTGAACCCCGGAAACATCCGCAAGTTCGATGACCAGGTCAAGGAGATCGCCGCCGCCGCCAAGGACCACGGCACCTCCATCCGCATCGGGGTCAACGCGGGCTCCCTGGAGCCGGGCATCCTCAAGAAGTACGGCAAGGCCACCCCCGAGGCGCTGGTTGAGTCAGCGGTCTGGGAAGCCTCGCTCTTCGAGGAACACGGCTTCCACGACTTCAAGATCTCCGTAAAGCACAACGACCCCGTGATCATGGTGGCCGCCTACGAGATGCTCGCGGAAAAAGGCGACTGGCCCCTGCACCTGGGCGTCACCGAAGCCGGCCCCGCCTTCCAGGGGACCATCAAGTCCGCCACGGCCTTCGGGGCGCTCCTCTCCCGCGGCATCGGGGACACCATCCGGGTGTCCCTCTCCGCGCCGCCGGTGGAGGAGATCAAGGTGGGCAACCAGATCCTCCAGTCGCTGAACCTGCGCCCTCGCAAGCTTGAAATTGTGTCGTGCCCTTCCTGCGGCCGTGCCCAGGTTGACGTGTACACTCTCGCAGAACAGGTCACCGCCGGGCTGGAAGGGATGGAGATCCCGCTGCGCGTGGCAGTCATGGGCTGCGTCGTCAACGGCCCCGGTGAGGCCCGCGAAGCTGATCTTGGTGTTGCCTCCGGCAACGGCAAGGGCCAGATCTTCGTGAAGGGCGAGGTCATCAAGACTGTTCCCGAGAGCGCAATTGTTGAGACACTGATCGAAGAGGCTATGCGTATCGCGGAAGAGATGGGGGAGGCCGATGGCGAAGATGCTGTCAAGGGTAGCCCCGTGGTTAGCGTCTCGTAAGGACGCGGCGGACCCCGCGGGTCTTTCTGTCCGTACCCTCGACGGCCAGGACACCCCCGCGCTGACATCGCTCGCCGGGCAGGACCCGGTAACCAACGTATTCATCCTGGCGCATCTTCGTGCCACGGGAACGGCGGCACCCACCAGCGGCGGTGCCGGGGTCATCGGCGTTTTCGACGACGGCATCCTTGCAGGTGCGTGCTGGGCCGGAGCCAACCTGGTTCCGGTCCAGCTCGATCCCGCCCTGGCCCCCCTGGTGGCCGAGGCCGCCAACAGCTCCGGGCGCCGGTATGCGTCCGCCTTCGGTCCGGCGGATGCGGTGCTGGCGCTCCATGCCGAACTGGCGGAGCTCGGCCACCGTGCCCACGAGGTCCGGGCGGACCAGCCACTGATGGTCATTGAGGGACCGCCCCTGGTGCAGCCCGATCCCGGCCTGGCCCTGGGGAACCTGGCCGACTTCGACCGCATCCTCCCGGCCTGCGCCGCCATGTTCGAGGAGGAGGTGGGCTACTCGCCCTACCTTGGCGGCAGGGAGTTCTACAGCCGCCGCGTCGAGGGCCTCATCCGGCAGGGTCATTCCATGGTCCACCTCAATGACGCGGGGGAGGTGGTCTTTAAAGCCGAGCTGGGGGCGGTCACGGACGATGTCACCCAGGTCCAGGGGGTCTGGATGAACCCGGTCTTCCGCGGCCAGGGGTTGAGTGCCGGCTACATGTCGGCAGTCGTGGAAAAGGCCCAGCAGATAGCACCCGTGACCAGCCTTTATGTCAACGGCTTCAACACCAGGGCAAGATCCACGTACGAACGCGTTGGCTTCCGCCAGGTGGGCACCTTCGCTACAGTTCTTTTCTAGCCGGCGGTCGCCGGTTCCAAGCAGAATATTGGGGGAAAAGTGAAGACATCGGTGCTGGGAACTTTCGGGGCGTCAGTCCTTTTGGCCGTAGCAGTTTCTGCGTGTGGGGGACCCGGGCCGCAGGCCGCAGAGTCCTCACCGGCACCGTCCGCGGGCTCCGGCACCACAGCCGCCGACCCCACCGCCACGGCAACTCCTACGCCAACCCCGACGGCGAAGGCATACACGGCCGAAGAGCTGGCTGCCATAGTGGGCCAGGTGCGGGACGCGGCCGACCGGAGGCTGACCGTCCTGCCCAGTGCCGATATCAACACCACGCTGGAGCAGACGAAGTCGATGCTTGCCTCCATCGACGTCAAGCCGGAGGAGTGCAAGGCGCTGGCGGCCGCAAGCACCGTGCCTTCGGTCGACGGAGCAGCCATGGCGGTGGGCATGAGCAATGATGCGTCCACAGGCGCTGTCACTGCCCTGTCTTTGGTTGCCGGCCTGGACCAAAGCTTCCTCAGCAAGGTTGCCAACCCATCGGAGCAGCTGGCGAAGTGCTCTTCAATGACCATGACTGCCTCGGGTATGGACGTCTCGGTCACCGTCACGCCGGTGGACGCGGGCACGCAGCCCGGTGCGGTCGCCTACCGCACGGACAGTGCCCTGCCGGACGGCCGTACCCAGTCCACCATCACGGCGCAACTGGTCCGCCAGGGCGTGGTGCTCACCTCGGTTGCGTCCGGCGGCGCAAGCGAGGCCGACGCCGTCCGTCGGGCAGGCGCGCTCCTTGACTCCGCGGCCGCCCTGGTGAAGTAACAACCGGCGGCAAACACGGGGAGAACGGATTCCCAATATAAAAACACTTGTCAAACGTGTGCACGATCACATAAGTTCGATCTAGCTGCGCTGGAAGTGGGGTGGGCGGTCTCACCAGTCCTCACCAGTACTCAGGCGATAACGGCGTTGAGCCACGCCCGGATGCGATGACCAGCCCTATTGGGGGGCCAGGGGCTTTGTATTCCCGGGCGTGGCTCTACTGTGTCCGGGGGTGGTCCCTGGTGCCCCCGCCACCGCCAGTAAGTCCCGCCGGTTGAGTGCCGGTAGATTAGTACCCAGACGAATTTGTCCGGCCCTGCTGACCCAGCACTTCCCCAGAAACGGATACCACCCGTGGTCCTACGACTGTCCCAGCTTTTCCTGCGCACGCTGCGCGAAGACCCCGTCGACGCCGAGGTTGCCAGCCACAAACTCCTGGTCCGCGCCGGCTACATCCGCCGCGCCGCCCCCGGCATCTACACCTGGCTGCCGCTGGGGCTGAGCGTCCTGCGCAAGGTCGAGGAAATCATCCGCGAGGAAATGACGGCCATCGGCGCCCAGGAAGTCCACTTCCCGGCCCTGCTGCCCCGGGAACCGTATGAGGCCACCAACCGCTGGACCGAATACGGCGAGGGCCTGTTCCGGCTGCAGGACCGCAAGGGCGCCGACTACCTGCTGGCCCCCACGCACGAGGAAATGTTCACGCTCCTGGTCAAGGACCTGTACTCGTCCTACAAGGACCTGCCGCTGAGCCTGTACCAGATCCAGAACAAGTACCGCGACGAGGCACGTCCCCGGGCAGGGCTCCTCCGCGGCCGTGAGTTCATCATGAAGGATTCCTACTCCTTCGACGTCGACGACGCCGGCCTGGATGCCAGCTACGCAGCGCACCGCTCCGCCTACCTGAAGATCTTCGAGCGCCTCGGGCTTGAGGTTGTGCCGGTAGCGGCCACTGCCGGCGCCATGGGCGGATCCAGGAGCGAGGAATTCCTGTTCCCCACCGAGATTGGCGAGGACACCTTCGTCCGCTCCGCAGGCGGCTACGCGGCCAACGTGGAGGCTGTCACCACGGTGGTCCCCGACCCGATCGACTTCACCAATGCTCCGGCCGCGGAAGTCCTGGACACCCCGGACACGCCCACCATCGAGACCCTGGTTGCCGCGTCCAACCAGATTGCCCCGCTGGCAGAGGCCGACGGCGGCGCCTGGACTGCCGCCGACACGCTCAAGAACGTGGTCCTCGCCGTCACGCTGCCCACTGGTGAGCGTCAGCTGGTGGTCATCGGCGTTCCCGGCGACCGCGCAGTGGACCTCAAGCGCGTCGAAGCCAACATCGGCGCCTTCCTGCCCATCGCGGGCGAGATCGGACTTGAGCAGGCGGGCGAGGAGGACCTGAAGAAGCAGCCGCTGATCGTCAAGGGCTACCTGGGCCCGGGCCTTTCCCTGGACCAGGCCCTCCTCGGCGCCGAGAGCGCCACAAAGCTCCTCTACCTGGTGGACCCGCGCGTAGTCAGCGGCACTGCCTGGATCACCGGTGCCAACGAGGCCGGCAAGCACGTCTTCGGTTTGGTCGCGGGCCGCGACTTTTCCTGGGACGGCGTGATCGAGTGCACCGAAGTCCGCGCCGGCGATCCTTCGCCGGACGGCTCCGGCCCCCTGGAAACCGCCCGCGGCATCGAAATGGGCCACATCTTCCAGCTGGGCCGCAAGTACGCCGAAGCCCTGGACCTCAAGGTGCTGGACCAGAACGGCAAGCAGGTAGTGGTCACCATGGGTTCCTACGGCGTCGGCGTAACCCGGGCCGTGGCGGCCCTGGCCGAAGCCAACCACGATGACCGCGGCCTGGTCTGGCCCCGCACCGTGGCACCTGCCGACGTGCATGTGGTGGCCGTGGGCCGCGGCGAAGAGATCTTCCAGGCAGCGGAGAAACTCTCGGCAGATCTCGAAGCGGCAGGCCTGTCGGTCATCTACGACGACCGTCCCAAGGTCTCGCCCGGCGTGAAGTTCGGCGACGCGGAACTGGTGGGCGTTCCCACCATCCTCGCCGTGGGCCGCGGGCTGGTGGACGGTGTGGTGGAAATCAAGGACCGCCGCAGCGGTGAAGCCGAGAACATCGAGGTGGACAAGGCCGTCGACTACGTGGTCAACGCCGTCCGCAACCAGTGATCTCCGGCTTCGAATCGATCCAGCTCACCACCATCATCCTGATCGTGGTGGCTGGATTCGCAGCCGGCTGGGTTGACGCGGTGGTGGGCGGCGGGGGCCTTATCCAGCTTCCCGCACTGCTGCTGGTTCCCGGCATCGCGCCGGTCCAGGCGCTGGCCACCAACAAGATGGGCTCCATCTTCGGGACCGCCACCAGCGCCGCCACGTACTACCGGAGGGTGGGGCCGGACCTTCGGACGGCCGTCCCCATGGCCGTCATAGCCCTCGCGGGCAGCTTCGGCGGGGCGAGCCTGGCGGCCACCCTGCCGGCCGGGGTCTTCAAGCCCATCATCGTGGTGGCGCTGGTCGCCGTCGCGCTTTTCACCGCCCTCAAACCCAGCGTCGGCGAGCTGACGGCACTGCGGCACGAAGGCCACCGGCACTATGTGGTGGCCTGCCTCATCGGTGCGGTGATCGGGTTCTATGACGGACTCATCGGCCCCGGGACGGGGTCCTTCCTGGTCATTGCCCTGGTGTCCGCCATGGGGTATGCGTTCCTGGAAGCGAGCGCCAAGGCCAAGATCGTGAACATGGCCACGAACGCCGGGGCGCTGCTGTTCTTCCTCCCGCACGGCTCCATCCTGTGGGGCATCGGCCTGCTGCTCGGGGCAGCGAACATGGCCGGAGGCTACCTGGGCGCCCGGACCGCCGTGCAGCAGGGCAGCAAGTTTGTCCGGGTGGTCTTCCTGGTGGTTGTCGGGGCCTTGATCATCAAGCTCGGCTACGACGTCTGGCAGGAGAACTTCGCCTGACCCCGGCCCGGAAACTGGTTCTCGTGACCCGGGCGTGCCCGGCGTAGCATGCAGGTATGGCACACGGCGACGACGGGTATGCCGCGGCGTTGGCAGCCGCAGCAGGGCACTCGCAGGCCTGGCTGGCCAGCCTCCGGGACCGCCCTGTAGGCCCCCGCGTGCCTGCCTCTGATCTTGCCGGCGTGTTTGGCGGCCTACTGCCCGCAGCAGGCATGCCCGCTGCTGAGGTGATCGATTTCCTTGCCACGCAGGCCGAGCCCGGGCTGATGGCCATGCCCTCGGGCCGGTTCTTCGGCTGGGTCATCGGCGGTACCCTGCCCGCTGCCCTGGCCTCAGACTGGCTGGTGAGCGCCTGGGACCAGAACGCGGCCATGCGCTACGCCACCCCCGCCACAGCCGCCATAGAGGACGGCGCCGGAAAGTGGCTGCTGGAACTGCTGGGGCTGCCCGGCGGGTCCGACGTCGGCTTCGTCACCGGGGCCACCATGGCCAACTTCACTGGGATGGCCGCCGCCCGCTGGCGGCTCCTGGCCGACACCGGATGGGACCTGGACCGGGACGGCCTGTCCGGGGCGCCGCGGATCCGCTGCTTTGTGGGGCGGGAACGGCACGACACTGTCGACCTTGGCCTCCGCTACCTTGGCCTGGGGAAGCCAATCCAGGTCGACGCCGACGCGCAGGGCCGCCTGCTTCCCGCCGCGCTGGACGCCGCCCTCGCCGCCGGGTCCGGCCCCGCCCTGGTATGCCTCCAGGCGGGCAACGTGCACTCGGGCGCCTTTGACCCCTTTGCCGAGGCCATCGCCGTCGCACGCAAACACGGCGCGTGGGTCCACGTCGATGGCGCCTTTGGCCTGTGGGCCGCCGCTGTGCCGGAACTGCGGCACCTCACCCGGGGGTTTGAAGAGGCGGATTCGTGGGGCACCGACGCCCACAAGACCCTGAACGTGCCCTACGACTGCGGCATCGCCATCGTCCGGGACCCGTCGGCACTGCGGGCTGCGATGGGCCTGCATGCCAGCTACCTGGTGCATGACGCCGAAGGCCCGGGCGACCCCTTCGAAAAAGTCCCCGAGCTGTCCCGGCGCGCACGGGGAGTGCCGGTCTGGGCGGCCCTGAAAAGCCTCGGCCGCGACGGGGTGGCCGCGCACGTGGGCGGCCTGGCCGCGGCAGCAACGGCCATCGCGGAGGGGGTGGCGGCCCTGGACGGGGTGGAGGTACTCAACGATGTCGGCTACACCCAGGTGTGCCTGGCATTCGGGGATGACGACACCACCCGCGCAGTCACCGCCCGCGTCATCGAGGAGGGGAAGGTGTGGATGTCCGGTTCGCACTGGCGGGACCGGGACATCCTCCGGGTTTCGGTGAGCAACTGGCACACGGCGGGTGAGGATGTGGCCACGGCAGTGGACGCTGTCCGGTCAGCCCTTGCCGCGGTGCGGAACTCCTGACCATCCAGCACCAGTGCCCGCCTTCCGGCAGCAGGGCGGGACCCTATCCGCCCTGCCCAGGTTCCGGCAGCGAATGGGGATGCGGCAGGCCCTCCAGGGTGTTTCCGGCGAGGGTGCTGGCTACCCAAAGCGACCGCGCCAGGTCACCCCTATGGCCCTTCCAGGCATACCACAGCGCGTTTTCCACCTCCCTGGCGATGCCCCATTCCCTGGCCGCGTCCGGGTCCAGCCCGGCGGCGGTGCTGAAATCGTGGCAGCGGCCGAGGAGCGCTGGAGCGGGCCGGGCCGCGGGCAGGTCTTCCAGGCGGTTCCAGAGCAGCGGCGCAACCGCGAACTCGGGCTCACCGATCATGGGCTGGGGGTCGATCGCCGCATAGCCGGCCGCGGCTGCCTCCGCTGTTCCAGGCCGGGCCAGGATGTTCAGGAAATGCAGGTCCGTGTGGACCAGGAGATCCCGGCCGGACCGGCGTCCCACCGCGCCGCGTGTCTGGCACACCTCCAGCGCCGCTTCCAACAGCCACCGGGGAAACGGCCGTCCCAGTTGTTCCCAGTCCGCGGGCAGGTCATCGCTCCATTGTTCGGCCAGGGCAGCTATGTGGGTGAACTCCTGCCATTCCGGGCGGTGGTCCGGGACGAGTCCCAGCTGACGCACCAATCCGCCCCACACCTGCGCTGCCTCATCCAGCGGCAGGTCCGCCAATGACCGGCCGGCGTCGAGCCGTTCCAGGAGCATGGCACAGGATCCGCTGTCCGAGGCCAGCAGGAGGACGGCACCGCGGCCGCCCCAGAGCGCCAGCGCATGCCGCTCCACCTTGGCCTCATCGTGGGGAAAAGCGATTTTGAGGGCTGCCGGCGAGCCGTCATCCTGCCGTACCGGCACGACCAGGCCGCCGTGGCCGCTCCAGGGGAAGCAGCCCGGCACCAGGTCAACCTCCAGATGCCACTGTTCCAGGCGCTCGGCCAGCAGGCGCGGAAGACTGCCCAGCCAGGCCCGTCCCGCACTGCTGCGGGCGTAGCGGGAAGCGAGGTCAGGGGGAACGGGAACGGCAGCCGGCACGGCGCCCGGTGACAAGGGGCCGGGCACCACGGGATCAGACAACACCGGAGGCGCCGAGCAGGTTGCCGATCACGAACGTTGCCGCGAGGGCCAGGGCGCCGCCCACCACCACGCGGACAGCTGCCCTGGTTTTCGAGCCGCCGCCAATCCAGGCACCGAGTGCACCTGTCAACGCCAGTGCCACCAGCACCGATATGAACGTCAGCGGGACCCGGATCCCTGGCGGCGGCAGCAGGATGGCCAGCATGGGCAGGATGGCGCCAATGGTGAAGGCAATGGCCGAGGCGAAAGCCGCGTGCCAGGGGCTGACAATGTCCGCTTCGTCGATGTTGAGCTCGGCGGACAGGTGCGCTGCCAGGACATCATGGGCCGTAAGCTCGCTGGCGACCTTGGCCGCCGTCTCCGGGGTGAGGCCCTTGGCCTGGTAGATGGCGGTCAGCTCAGCCAGTTCCGCTTCCGGGTCCTCCGCCAGCTCGCGGCGCTCCTTCTCGATCAGCGCCCGCTGGCTGTCGCTTTGGCTGCTGACGGAAACATATTCGCCCAGCGCCATGGACACCGCACCGCCCACCACCCCGGCTACGCCCGCCGTGAGGATGGGGCCCAGCTCGGCGGTGGCCCCGGCCACGCCCACGACGATGGCGGCAACGGAGACGATGCCGTCGTTGGCGCCCAGGACACCGGCGCGCAGCCAGTTCAGCCGGTGCGCTGTATCGTCGCCGTGCGGCTCAGTCTCCAGGTGGCGGTTCAGGTCCGGGCCGGCTGCATTGGTCCCCGGGGCATCGGCCGGTTCGTCCGCGTTCATCCCTTCAGCAAACCACCCCCGCCCGCCCAATGCCACCCTCCACAAGGCCTTCCTTCGGGACCGGATCCAGGGCGGGACGGCGGTCCGTTCAGCGGGGGTCAGGATGCGGCGGGCGACGGCGCCAGGCCGGTCCCGGCGGGAAGGGCAGGCAGTTGCCCGGTGTCCAGGAGCAGGCCCGGCACAGGCCCGGGGTCTGCTCCCCAGCGCAGGGCACGGCCTGCGGCGGAGCGAAGGGCTGCCAGGGCCCATGTCCGGTCCTGGCCCTGCGAGACGGCCACAACGTCGCCATACGAGGCCAGCGTTGTCGCCTCAAGTTTGCCCAGCCCGGCGGCCGGGGCAGCCAGGAAGCCCGGATCGAGGACGTACCCGGGCTGTTGCGGCACGGGGCCGCCGCAGGCCGCCCGGAGCCGTTCCGCCGCGGCCGCAGCCAGATCCTTGTGCACGCCCAGGAATTCCGACGCCGGACCGGCCTCGGCGGGAGCGAGGCGGGGGAGCGCCGCCTGGTAGCCGTAAACGGCCCGCTGCTCGGCGGAAACGGCCGCGGCCAGGGCCTGGCGCGTGCCGGGGGCAGTGCCTGGCGCCGCGCTGTCCTTGGCGGACGGGGCTGAGACGGACGGGGCTGAGGCGGGCGGGGCTGAGGCCGGCGTGCCTGAAGGGGCCGGGGACAACATGGCCTGGACTGAAGGCGAGGGGCACGGGGAAGCGGCTGCTGCTGTCCCGGGCGCCTCGGCGTCGGGTCCTGGGGTTCCCTGCGGTGCGGGGACCCCGGCGGCAGCGGCAAGACGCCCGGCCGCGATGAGCTGCGCGGTGCCGGCGCCCGCGAGAAGCCGTGCCATGCCGCCGTCGGCCGTTTCAGCGTCCCTGAGCCGGATGGTCCCGCTGGTGGCCAGGGCCTGGACCAGCTCCGCGGTGTTTCGTGGACCGGCGACGGACGCTGGTGACGCACCTGCCTGCGGCGATGCCTGGGGCGGGCCGCCCGCAGGCCCGGTCGGGGCACCGGTCACGGAGGCGGCGCTTGGGGGCATCAACGCCCTGGCCTGAATGGTCAGCAAGGTCACAACAGGGTCCACAGCGGTGGAATCCGCGGCGCCCACGGAAGCGAGCTGCATTCCGGCGGCCCGCAGATCGAGGGCCGCACTGAATGCTGCCGCCCGGGCGCGCTCAGAAAACGGAGGCTCGGCGGGGGCAGGTTTTTCCGCGGGAATCAGGGCGAAACCGAGGCTCAGGACAACCAGGGCAGCAAGTGCAAAGACGGCAAATCGGATCGGGCGCATGCGGGGGTCGGTGTCCTGGCGGCGGTCTTTCACAACAGACCATGGTGTCACGCTGAGGGGGCACCCGGGTGCACCACTGGACCGGTAAAATAGCTACGCTAGTAAACACCACATCATCTATAGGGAGGGCGGCCGGCATCGTGAGCAATGCAGAAGCCACGGCTTCACCAGACCATACCGGTACGGGAAGCGGATCCGCGCCGGCCCACAATCCCGAAGCTGCCAGGCTCCGGGCCCTCCTGGAACCCGCGGTCCAGGCCAACCGCCTGTACCTCGAGGATGTTGCCATCATCCCCGGCTCCCACCGGGTGGTCCACGTTGTGGTGGACCTGCCGCAAGAGGAGACTGGCGGAGTCAGCCTTGACGTCATCGCGGACATCTCCCGGGTGCTCTCTGACGTGCTGGACAACGACCCCAACGACGACGGGCGGCCCTACGACCTCGAGGTGTCCTCACCCGGCGTCGGGCGTCCCCTGACCGAACCCCGGCACTGGCACCGCGCCCGCGGCCGGATGGTCAAGGTCAACGTCATCCAGGGCGAAAACGTCACCGGCCGCATCCACGCCGTGGACGGCGGGGGAGTGACGGTTATCCCCGAGGTGCCCGTCAAGAAGGGCATGAAGCCCCGGCAGGGTGACCCGGTAAAACTTCCTTTCGACAGGATCCGCAACGGAAAAGTCGAGATCGAATTCAGCCGCCTCCCGGAGGACGGTCTGGAACCTGAACACAATGGACCTTCCGAGGAGGCCTGATGGATATTGACATGAGCGCACTGAGACTTTTGGAGCGTGAGCGTGAAATCCCGCTGGACCTCCTGATCCCCACCATCGAGCAGGCGCTCCTGGTGGCCTACCACAAGTCACCCGGCGCCTTCGAAAAAGCCCGCGCCGAACTGGACCGCAAGAGCGGCCACGTCACCATCTGGGCTGTCGAGATTGACGACGACGGCGCGCCCATCGGCGAATTCGAGCACACCCCGGAGGGGTTCGGCCGCATCGCTGCCAGCACCGCACGGCAGATCATCCTGCAGCGGCTCCGCGACGTTGAGGACGACAACGTCCTGGGCGAATTCAAGGGCCGCGAAGGCGAACTGGTGTCCGGCACCATCCAGCAGGGCAACAACCCGCACATGATCCAGGTCAACCTGGGGTCAATCGAGGCTCTCCTGCCGCCGCCCGAGCAGGTTCCCGGTGAAAAGTACATCCACGGCAACCGGCTGCGCGCCCTGGTCATCGATGTGCACCGCGGCACCAAGGGCCCGTCCGTCACGCTGTCCCGGTCACACCCGGGCCTGGTCCGGAAGCTCTTCGAACTCGAAGTGCCGGAGATCGCCGACCACTCCGTGGAAATCGTGGCGCTGGCCCGCGAAGCCGGGCACCGCACCAAGATCGCCGTCAAGGCGAACACCCCGGGAATCAACGCCAAGGGTGCCTGCATCGGTGAAATGGGCTCCCGCGTCCGCGCCGTCATGACCGAGCTGAACGACGAAAAGATCGACATCGTCGATTTCAGCGAGAACCCGGCCACGTTCATTGCCAGTGCCCTGTCGCCGTCGCGCGTGAATTCGGTCACCATCACGGACGAGGCAACGCGCTCCGCCCGGGTGGTGGTCCCGGACTACCAGCTGTCCCTGGCCATCGGCAAGGAAGGCCAGAACGCCCGCCTGGCGGCCAAGCTGACCGGGTGGCGCATCGACATCGTCTCCGACGCCGCGGGCAACCGCGATAAGTGAGGTCCGGGCAGGGTGGCTGCTGCGCCGCAACAGCCACCCGGTTTCGGGCAGAACGGCCCGGAGGGGCTAGAATAGATAAGACCGCGCCTAACGGCCGGTAGCCGTGTGCCTTGGGCGTGCTCGTTTCCGTGACTACGGAAACGGTAAAACCTGCGGCCAGCAGAAAGAACGTCAGGACGATGACCGTGGCAGAAATGCTTTCCACCGGGAATCAGCCCCAACGTACCTGCATCGGATGCCGGAAGAAGGGTCCGCGGTCGCAGTTGCTCCGGCTCGTCGCCGAAGGCAGCGGGTCAACCGCTGTCCTGGTGGATGAACGACGCCGGATGGCTGGCCGGGGTGCATGGCTGCACCCCAGCGCATCGTGCCTGGCTCTGGCGATCAAGCGGCGAGCATTCGGGCGTGCCCTTCAGGGCGCAACCGGGACCGCCGCCGTCGAACACCGGATCACGTCAGGCCCGAACGTTGACGCCGCCCCGGTGGCTGCAACACCAACCGTCCAACCTGAAAGCGGGTCAGAAATCTGATGGAAACCCGATGAGTTCCCAGCGATGAGTGCGTAACGATGACAACTTTGTTGCGCTCTGCAATGGGCCCCTTCGCATCAACAGCGGCTGGGGTCCGCAGTAAGAAGTAGACGGTTCGTGCCTGGCTCGGTGCG
Organism: Pseudarthrobacter sp. 902506025; assembly: GCF_040702325.1. Classification (NCBI taxonomy): domain Bacteria; kingdom Bacillati; phylum Actinomycetota; class Actinomycetes; order Micrococcales; family Micrococcaceae; genus Pseudarthrobacter; species Pseudarthrobacter sp. 902506025. The sequence goes on along the minus strand of NZ_JBFBKW010000006.1, from coordinate 92,144 downwards.
GACCGAGACAGGAGAAATGTGGCCAAGGTCCGCGTACATGAGCTCGCCAAAGAGCTCGGTATAACTTCCAAAGATGCAGTGACAAAACTGCAGGAACTGGGCGAATTCGTTCGCTCCGCCTCGTCAACTATCGAGGCCCCCGTTGTGCGTAAACTGCGCAACGCCTTCCCCGACGCTGCCGCAAAGTCGGCGGCTCCGGCCGCAGCGCCCGCCGCTGCCCCCAAGGCGCCCGCTCCCGCAGCAGGCAACCGTCCTTCAGCCCCGGCTCCCGGCCCGGCTGCGCCCAAGGCTCCGGCCCCCAAGGCTGAGGCCCCGGCTCCGGCCGCCCCCGCCGAGCCCGCTGCCAAGGAAGCTGCACCGGCAGCGCCGGCTCCCGCCGCGCCTGCCGCCCCCGCAGCACCGTCTGCGGGTGCTCCTTCCACGGGTGCCAAGCCCGGTGCACGCCCGGCCCCCAAGGCCGAGACCCCGGCTCCCTCCGCCCGTCCGGGTGGATCCACACCGGGTGCCTCCGGCCCCCGTCCCGGCGGACCCCGTCCGGGCAACAACCCCTTCGCCACTTCCCAGGGCATGCCCCGGGGCCGCGGCGGAGACGGTGAGCGCGCCCCGCGCCCCGGCAACAACCCGTTTGCCACCTCGCAGGGCATGCCCCGTCCCGGCGGCAGCCGCACCGACGGCGACCGTCCCGGTGGCCCGCGCCCCGCAGCAGGTGCAGGCGGACCGCGTCCCGGTGGGCCGCGTCCCGCAGCCGGTGCCGGTGGGCCCCGCCCCGCCGCAGGTGCAGGCGGACCCCGTCCGGGTGCACCGCGTCCCGGTGGTCCCCGTCCCACGCCCGGCATGATGCCCAACCGCACTGAGCGTCCCGCACCCGCAGGTGCAGGCCGTCCCGGCGGCGGCCGCGGTCCCGGACGCCCCGGTGGCGCTCCCGGCACCGGTGGTCCCGGTGGCGGCGGCGGTGCTCCCGCCGGCGGCGGTTTCGGCAAGGGCGGCCGCGGCCGCGGCGGCACCCAGGGTGCCTTCGGCAAGGGCGGCGCAGGCCGTGGCAAGCAGCGCAAGTCCAAGCGCGCCAAGCGCCAGGAACTTGAGCAGATGAGTGCCCCGTCGCTGGGTGGCGTGAGCGTACCCCGCGGCGACGGCAACACCGTCATCCGGCTTCGCCGTGGCTCGTCCATCACGGACTTCGCCGACAAGATCGAGGCAAACCCCGCCGCACTGGTCACCGTGCTGTTCCACCTCGGTGAAATGGCCACGGCCACCCAGTCGCTGGACGAAGAGACCTTCGCCCTGCTCGGCGAGGAACTGGGCTACAAGCTCCAGGTTGTCTCGCCGGAGGACGAGGAGCGCGAGCTGCTCTCCGGCTTCGACATCGACTTCGACGCTGAGCTCGAAGCCGAAGGCGACGAAGACCTTGAGGCACGTCCTCCAGTAGTCACCGTCATGGGCCACGTCGACCACGGTAAGACCCGACTGCTCGATGCCATCCGCAAGTCCGACGTCATGGCCGGCGAACACGGCGGCATCACCCAGCACATCGGTGCCTACCAGGTCACACACAACCATGAAGGCACCGACCGCAAGATCACCTTCATCGATACCCCGGGCCACGAGGCGTTCACCGCCATGCGTGCCCGTGGTGCCAAGGTCACCGACATCGCCATCCTGGTGGTCGCAGCCGATGACGGCGTCATGCCGCAGACCGTTGAGGCCCTCAACCACGCCCAGGCGGCCAATGTGCCGATCGTCGTGGCCGTGAACAAGATCGACAAGGAAGGCGCCAACCCGGACAAGGTCCGCGGCCAGCTGACCGAGTACGGCCTGGTTCCCGAGGAATACGGTGGCGACACCATGTTCGTCGAGGTCTCTGCCCGCCAGAACCTCAACATCGACGAGCTGCTCGAGGCCGTCCTGCTCACCGCGGACGCTGCCCTGGACATGCGCGCCAACCCGAACAAGGACGCCCGCGGCATCGCGATCGAAGCCAACCTGGACAAGGGCCGCGGTGCTGTTGCCACCGTCCTGGTCCAGTCCGGTACCCTGCGCGTCGGCGACACCATCGTGGCAGGCACGGCCCACGGCCGCGTCCGTGCGATGTTCGACGACGACGGCAGCGCCCTGACCGAGGCCGGCCCGTCCCGCCCCGTCCAGGTGCTGGGTCTGTCCAACGTGCCGCGCGCCGGCGACACCTTCTTCGTGACCGCTGACGAGCGCACCGCCCGCCAGATCGCCGAGAAGCGTGAAGCAGCCGACCGCAACGCCGCCCTGGCCAAGCGCCGCAAGCGCATCAGCCTGGAAGACTTCGACCAGGCCGTCGCCGAAGGCAAGATCGACACCCTCAACCTCATCCTCAAGGGTGACGTGTCCGGTGCCGTGGAAGCCCTCGAAGACGCGCTGCTCAAGATCGACGTCGGCGAAGGCGTGCAGCTGCGCGTCATCCACCGCGGTGTGGGTGCCATCACGCAGAACGACGTCAACCTGGCAACGGTCGACTCCGCCGTCATCATCGGCTTCAACGTCAAGCCCGCCGAGCGGGTTGCCGAACTGGCAGACCGCGAAGGCGTCGACATGCGCTTCTACTCCGTCATCTACGCAGCAATCGATGACATCGAAGCAGCGCTCAAGGGCATGCTCAAGCCGGAATACGAAGAATTCCAGCTCGGCACCGCCGAGGTCCGCGAAGTCTTCCGCTCCTCCAAGTTCGGAAACATCGCCGGCTCGATCGTCCGCTCGGGCATCATCCGCCGCAACACCAAGGCACGCGTCAGCCGCGACGGCAAGATCATCGGCGACAACCTCACCATCGAGACGCTCAAGCGCTTCAAGGACGACGCCACCGAGGTCCGCACGGACTTCGAGTGTGGTATCGGTCTTGGGTCGTACAACGACATCACCGAAGGCGACATCATCGAGACCTTCGAGATGCGCGAGAAGCCGCGCGTCTAAGCTGGTTTCGAACCGGTAGCGGGGAGCCTCCGAGTTTTGGGGGCGCCCCGCCCCTACGCTGGGCGGCAAAGGATCTCGCGATCCTTTGCCGCCCAGCTCCGGTAGGCCCGATGCCACTCCCGGGCGCCCCCAAAACTCTCCGGCATCGTCGTTGGCCCGCCTTTAGTGCGTGGCAGATAACTGAAACGTCCGATCGCGGCCCCCGTGCCGCCGTCGTACGTCCCTAATTTTTTCTTTTTATAGGAGTTGTTCATGGCTGATCCGGCACGTGCTGCCAAGTTGGCGCAGCGGATTAAGGTTGTTGTTGCTGAGGCTCTGGGCCGGAAGGTCAAGGATCCCCGGCTGGAGGGCATTACTGTTACTGATGCCCGCGTGACCAATGATCTGCAGCACGCCACTGTTTACTACACCGTCTTTGGCGACCAGGCTGTCCAGGCCGACGCTGCCAAGGGGCTTGAGAAGGCCAAGGGTGTGCTCCGGCAGGAGGTGGGCCGGAACATCACCGTGCGCCTGACCCCCACCCTTGAGTTCGTGGCCGACCAGATTCCGGTGAACGCCTCCAACCTGGAGGAGCTGCTGCGGGAGGCCCGCAGGCGGGACGCCGAGGTGGCCGCCCTGGCCGCCAACGCGCGGCACGCGGGCGAGGCCGACCCCTACAAGTCCGATGCGTCCGCCGACGTGGACATCGACGAGGACGACTTCGACGAAGAGGACCTGGACCTCACCGACGATGAGGACCTCGACGAGGACGGCCACAAGTAAAGACGCACACCAGGGCCCGGGAACGTATCCCGGGCCCTGATGCATTTAATCCCCCGCGCCCTGCCGGCGGGGCAGGCTGCCGCTACCGGAGGTCGGCCTTGATGACCTTGCCCGCGGGCGGCTGCGACGGGTCACCCAGGGCATCGACGGTGGCGTAGAGCGTATGGCCACTGATGTCGACATCTGCCGGCATGTTCACCGCCAGGAACTGGGAGCGGTCCCCGTCACAGGTGAACTTCAGGATCTCGCCGCCGAACAGCGATGCAACATAGACATCACCGTTGCCCGCTACCGCCAGGCCCGTGGGGCTGAGGATATCCTCTGCCCAGAGGTCGGTGTCGCCGTTCCACGGATTGATCCTGAAAATGGCACCGCGGGCCCCGAGTTCAGGTCCTTCCGGGCCGCCCGGCAGGGACGTCACATACAGCATCCCGTCAGGTCCGATCCCCACATCCGTGGGTACCGGTTCAAAGGCATACTCATGGCCCACCACGCACGCGGGCACCTCCACCGTGTTTCCCATCATGTCCGTGGGAATCCGCAGGCCCGCCGGAACCACGGCCGGCCGCGGCGGCAGCACGGCGACAGTGTCGATGTCACCGTTCTTCAGGTTCACCTTGAGCACAGCGTTCATGCCTGCATCCGCAACATAGGCAGTGTTGTCGCGCACCGCCAGCGCATATGGATGGGAATCCACGATGCCCTCGTAGCTGGGGGGCGGGAACTGCGGCCACGCCGCGAGGCACTGGGCGCTGACGTCGTCGCCGAATCCGTAGTGCTGGTCACCGTCGGGGTTGTGGCTCCGCTCGTAATCGGCAAAGTCGGCGATGGTCTCAACATCGCCCTGGGCGTCCATGGACTTCAGGTACCCGTGCAGCCCTGCGGGGTCGCCCTGGCCGGCGCCCACGCTTTCAAGGAAGTACGTCGTGCTGCCGCGGGTGTCGGCCCCGGCCACCTCCCAGCCCTGGGGAGTGCCCGTGGAAAGGTCCTCCGTGGACCCGTCCCGGTCAATCCGGGTGAGCTTTCCGGCAAAATCCTGGGACACCAGGACGGATTTTCCGGGTCCGGCAGTGACACGCAGGGGCGAGACGAAGCCTCCTGCAAGCACATCGTAATCCGGTGTCTTGGCGGAAGCGGCGGCAGGGCCTGCGGACGCGATGGCAGCGGCCGAGGCCGCCGTACAGGCTAAGAGTGCGAGTCTTTTGTTCATTGGGTACTCCGGGGTGCGGGCCCTTGCGGGCTGGATGTGGAGCCTCCGCGGAGGCAAAATGGATCCCCCGGGCGCAAGCGTAGGCCCGTACCGGCTGGTAGTGGTTGGGGGCATCTCCCCTTTTTGGCCCCCTTTCCATCCCCCTCCGGGGCGCCCGTGGCTAGGATCGTGCTATGACCTCCGCGGACCACGGCAACAGCCCCTCCATCGACCCTGAGCTGAGCCAATACCTTGGGCAGGCCGTGGACCTGGCCACGCGGAACGTCGGCGAGGGCGGCGGCCCCTTCGGAGCGGTGGTGGTGACCCCCGACGGGCGCGTCCACGCCGGGGTCAACCGGGTGACCCGGGACAACGACCCCACCGCCCACGCCGAGGTGGTGGCCATCCGGGCCGCGGCGGCAGCCACGGTGAATTTCGACCTCACCGGCTCAGTCCTCTACGCAAGCTGCGAGCCGTGCCCCATGTGCCTGGCATCCGCCCTGTGGGCCAGGATCGGCCACGTCTACTTCGCCGCCGACCGGCACGGGGCAGCGGCTGCAGGCTTCGATGACGCGCTCTTCTACGACTACTTCAACGGCGCCGCGCCGGAGCTGATGCCGGTGACCAGGGGTGACATCCCGACGTCGGATCTCCCCTTCCAGACGTGGCGCGCCTTTGACAGCAGGAAGGAATACTAGCCATGGAACCCACACTCGTCAGCTGCCCCAGCTGCGGGAAGACCAACCGCGTGCCCGCCCAGGCTGCCGGCCACCCCCGCTGCGGCAACTGCAAGGCGGACCTGCCGTGGATCGTGTCCGCAGGCGATGGTGACTTCGCTGCCGTGGCGGAGCAGTCCTCAGTTCCGGTGCTGGTGGATTTTTGGGCGGTCTGGTGCGGACCCTGCCGCATGGTCAGCCCCGTCCTGGACAAGCTGGCCCGTGAACGGCCGGGGAAGATCAAGCTGGTAAAGGTGGACGTGGACAAGTCGCCCGGCCTGTCGCGGCGGTTCGACGTGCAGGCCATCCCCACGCTGATGGTGCTCGTGGACGGCAAGGTCGCGGCCCGCCAGGCAGGCGCCGCGCCGGCAGAGGCGCTGCGGTCCTGGCTGGACAAAGCGTTGGCCGGCGCCCGCAGCTGATACTGCCTGGCCCGGGTTTTAACGGCCGGAGGCAGGAAGCCGGGACAGTCCTTCCAACAGATCCTGCTTCCGGCCGCACAGCGCGATCCGGACCCACCCCTCGCCGATGGATCCAAACGCAGTTCCGGGAGCCAGCGCCACCCCGGAGTCGGCCAGGAACCGCCGGACCCAGCTCCGCACATCGCCGCCGGTCACATGGGACATGTCCGCCCACAGATAGAACGCGCCCTGCGCCGGCAGGTAGCGGATGCCCTTCGCCGCCAGGACCGCGGACGCCGCATCCCGGTTGTCCCGATAGTGCTGGTGCGCGTGCCGCACGTAGTCCTGCGGCCCGGTGAGGGCTGCGAGCGCGGCGTACTGCGGGGCGGACGCCACGCAGGAGACGATCGATTCCATGACGTTGTCCATCTGCTGCTCCAGCCCCGGCGGGCAGATGAGCGCGCCGATCCGCAGGCCCGTCAGGCCGTAGGTCTTGGACAGCGTCAACGAGGTGAACACCCGCGCATCCTCCGCCGTGCCGCCGTCGAACCGTGCCGGGCTGACATGCGGGACATCGTAGGTGAACGCCTCGTAGCACTCGTCCGAGATGACCCAGATGTCATGCCTTCGGGCCAGCTCCACCAGCTCACGGACCAGGTCTTCACTGAGCACGGCGCCCAGCGGGTTGGACGGGGAGTTGAGTACCAGGACCCGGGTGCGGCTGGTGATCAGGGCTTCCACGTCCGCGACCCGGGGCTGGAAGCCGTGGTCCGGGTGCAGGGGATAGCCGACGGGAACGGCGTTCAGCAGCCGGCTGGTCATGGCGAAGGTGGGGTAGCCCGGGTTCGGGATCAGGATCTCGTCGCCGGGGGAGAGCAGCAGGCTCATGGCGAAGTGCAGGCCCTGCTGGGCGCCGGACACCACGTACACCCGCTCCGCGCCGACGTCCACGCCCTGTTCCTCCCGGAACCTGGCGGCGAACGCTTCGCGCAGGGCCGGGATCCCGGCGTTGGGCGTGTAGTCGGTCTCGTCCCGGTCCAGGCAGGCGATGCCCGCGTCCAGGACGTGTCGGGGGAGGGGGAAGCCCGGCTCCCCGATGCTGAGCACCACGGCGCCGGGAGTGCGCCAGGCGGCCTCGGTAATCTCGCGGATCTGGTTGACGGGCACGTCGAGGACATGGGCGGCAAGCTCAGGCATGCCAGCCATCCTAGCCGTCCCCTGCCCCGCCTCCGCCCCGCCCGGTGACGTGGCCGCAGTGGTGGGCCGCCGCCGTCGTCCGCTCCCGGCCGGTACCCTGCACATGCGCCCCAACCCGCGCCCATATACTGGGAGGCGTGCTTTCTGGACTGGTGATAGTGGACAAGCCGCAGGGATGGACCAGCCATGATGTGGTTGGCCGGATGCGGCGCCTCGCAGGGACCCGGAAAGTGGGGCATGCAGGAACCCTCGATCCCATGGCCACCGGCGTCCTGGTGCTGGGCATCAACAAAGCCACCCGCCTGCTGACCTACATCGTGGGCACCTCCAAGACCTACACCGCCACCATCCGCCTGGGCCAGTCCACGGTGACCGACGACGCGGAGGGCGAGGTCACGGCCACCACCAGCGCGGCCGGCATCACCGACCAGCAGGTTCACGACGGCGTCGCGGAGCTGACGGGCGACATCCAGCAGGTGCCCAGCAGCGTCAGCGCGATCAAGGTCAACGGCGAACGCGCCTACGCCCGCGTGCGGTCCGGCGAGGACGTCAAGCTCGCCGCGCGCCCCGTCACCATCCACCGGTTCGACGTGCATGGCATCCGCAGGGACGCGGCGGCGGACGTGGTGGACCTGGATGTGACGGTGGAATGCTCCTCCGGCACATACATCCGTGCCCTCGCCCGGGACCTGGGCAACGCCCTCGGCGTCGGCGGCCACCTCACCGCGCTCCGCCGGACCCAGGTGGGCCCCTACTCACTGGACCAGGCGCGCACCCTCGAACAGCTCGCCGATGAGCTCAATGTCCTGGACATGTCCCTCGCCGCCAGGGCGCTGATGCCCAACCGCGAACTCACCGCCGAAGAAACCGCCGAGATCTCCTTCGGCCGGCGGATCGCGGCCGGTGCTGCAGCCGGGACGCCCGGCGCCGCCACGGTGGAGCACCCTGCCGCGGCCTTCGCTCCCGACGGCAGCCTGGTGGCCCTTCTCGCCGACGCGGGAAGCTACGCCAAACCGGTCCTGGTCTTCGCCCCGGGCACCGGGCCTGGCGCCGGGGCCGGGTCTGGCGACGGTGCGGCAACAACCTCCGCAGCGGAGGCATAGGCGTGGACGCGTACTTTTGGATCATCTTGGTGGTCGGCCTGGTATCCACCCTGCTGTGCCTGGGCGCCGGGATCCTGAAGAAGGCACCCAACGACGTCACCATCCTGTCCGTCGTGGCCGTCGAAGTGGCCCTGGTGGTCTACCTGGTGGGGTCGATCGTCCGCGTGATCGCCGGCGAACCGATCGCAGGGGAAGCCTGGGAGTTCTGGGGCTACATGGCCACCGCGATGCTCCTGCCACCCGCCGCCATCTACTGGTCCATCCTGGAGCGCACGCGGTGGAGCAACTTTGTCCTGGCCGCCGTCGGCGTCACGGCGCTGGTGATGGCAGCCCGAATGAACCAGATCTGGTACTGAAGTGGAAGAAGCAGCAGAAATGAAAGACCAGCAGGCCCAGCCCGCCACCGGAGAAACCGTCCGCAACACCCGCAATACCGGGCCCGGGCGCCTCCTGATCGCGGTGTACGGGGTGTTCGCCATCTCGGCCACCGCCCGCGCCGGCTACCAGATCCTCACCAAGTTCTCCGAAGCACCCCTGGCCTACCTGCTCTCCGCCTTTGCCGCCCTGGTCTACATCCTGGCCACCGTGTCACTGGCCAAGGCCGGAACCACATGGTTCAAGGTTTCGGTTGCGGCGGTGCTGGTGGAACTTGCCGGCGTCCTCGTGGTGGGGACCCTGAGCATCCTGGACTCCGTGCAGTTCCCGCATGAGACTGTCTGGTCGCTGTTTGGCCGCGGCTACGGTTTCATCCCGCTGCTGCTGCCCATCCTGGGACTGGTGTGGCTGTACCGGCGCCGGCCCTCACAGGCGAAGACTGCGCAGTGACGGGCAAAGCTGCACAGTGAATCCGGGTAATCTTGAAGAGTTCCGCGGCCGGAAGGGTCCCGGAACGTTGATGCTTTCAGGCAGCTTAAGGCGAGGGTGATGGTTTACATCTGGAACGATCCGTCCGATGTCCCGGCGGACTTCGGCCCATCTGTTGTCACTTTCGGCAACTTCGACGGCGTTCACCGAGGCCACCAGCAGGTGCTGTCCCAGCTGATCCGGTCGGCCCGCCTCTCCCATGCCAAGGCAGTGGCCGTCACGTTCGACCCCCACCCCGCTGTGATCCACCGGCCGGAGGCTGCACCGGAGCTCATCATGGGCCTGGACGACAAGCTGGAGGCGCTGGGCGAACTGGGCCTGGATGCGGTCCTGGTGGTCAAGTACTCCCTGGACCTCGCCAGCCTCACGGCCGAAGAGTTCGTGGAGCAGTACCTGGTGGACTGCCTGCACGCCAGCCACGTGGTCATCGGCCACGATGCCCGGTTCGGCCGCGGCAACTCCGGCGACCTGGACACCATGAAGGCGCTCGGCGAAAAATTCGGCTTCGATGTCCAGGTGATCAGCGAATTCGGGGCCGAAGGCTACCCGCTGCATGACGACGACGGCACGGACCGCCGCTGTTCCTCCACCTGGGTGCGCGAAGCGCTGCAGGCCGGAGATGTCACCACCGCTGCATCGGTCCTGGGGCGGCCGCACCGGATGCGCGGCGAGGTGGTCCACGGCGCCGCCCGCGGCAGGGCACTGGGGTTCCCCACGGCGAACCTTGCCTCCAACGCCACAGGGCTGATTCCCGCCGACGGCATTTACGCCGGATGGCTGGTGGACCAGGCAGGCAAGCGCTGGCCCGCGGCCATCTCCGTGGGGTCCAACCCCACGTTCGACGGCGTCAGCCGCCAGGTCGAGGCGCACGTCATCGACAGGCCCAAGGAAGCCGTAGAGGACTTCGATCTGTACGGCCAGACAGTGATCGTTGAATTCGTGGAGCGGCTTCGCGGCATGGTGGCCTACCGTGGCCCTGAGGCACTGGTGGAACAAATGCGGCTGGACGTGGCGCAGGCCCACCAGCTCCTGGGCGGCCGCTGACAGTACGGCCCGGGTGACAACAACGAAAGGCAGGACGTGTCCGTCGAGAAGAACACCCGCAAGCTGGATAAGGGGATTGTCCGCGACTTCAGCTCACGGATGAGCTACGCCTCCTACCTGCAGCTCCCCACCCTGCTCAGTGCCCAGCAGCCGGTCAGCCAGCCCGAACACCACGACGAACTGCTGTTCATCATCCAGCACCAGACCACGGAGCTGTGGCTGAAACTGGTCCTGCATGAACTGCGCAGCGCCGCCGCCTGGCTCCGCGAAGACGACCTCGGTTCGGCACTCAAGGGCATCGCCCGGGTCAAGCACATCCAGAAGACCCTCACCGAGCAGTGGTCCGTGCTGGCCACCCTGACGCCCACCGAGTACTCGCAGTTCCGCGGCTTCCTGGGCAACTCGTCAGGTTTCCAGTCTGCGCAGTACCGGGCCGTTGAGTTCGTCCTGGGGAACAAGAACCGCAAGATGCTGCCGGTCTTCGAATCCGATCCTGAGGCCCACGCAATGCTCGAGGAACTGCTTGCTGCTCCCAGCATCTACGACGAGTTCCTGGCCTACCTCTCCCGGCAGGGCTTCGACGTCCCGCCTGCAGTCCTGGACCGGGACGTGACCCGCGCCCACGAGTTCACCCCGGAGCTGGTACCGCTCTTCAAGCACATCTACGAGAATGCCGCGGACAACTGGGCGGCCTACGAGGCCTGCGAGGAACTGGTGGACCTGGAGGATAATTTCCAGCTCTGGCGGTTCCGGCACCTGCGCACCGTCCAGCGGACCATCGGCATGAAGACCGGCACCGGGGGATCCAGCGGTGTGACCTTCCTGCAGAAGGCCCTGGAACTGACGTTCTTCCCGGAATTATTCGCGGTCAGGACGGAGATCGGACAATGAGCATCCACCAGGAAAACATCGCCGGCGTGACGGCGGAAACGCTCCGGCAGCGCGCCGAAGAGCTGGACCGGAAAGACGCCCTGGCGCACTACCGGGACCACTTCATCGGCACCGACACGCCCCTGTCCTACCTGGACGGCAACTCGCTGGGCCGGCCCCTGAAGCGGACGGCGGACGACGTCTCCGCCTTCATCCGCGACGAGTGGGGCGGACGGCTGATCCGAGGCTGGGACGAACAATGGCTCGCCATGCCGCAGGCCATCGGCGACCAGCTGGGCCGTGCCGTCCTGGGTGCGGCGCCGGGGCAGACCATCATCGCCGACTCCACCACCGTTGTGCTGTACAAACTGATCCGGGCAGCCCTCGCCGCCGTGGCAGACCCGGACCGGAACGAGTTGGTGCTCGACACCGAAAACTTCCCCACCGACCGCTACCTGGTGGAGGGCATCGCCCTCGAGGAAGGCCTGACCCTCCGCTGGATTGAACCGGACCCCGCCGCAGGGGTGACGCTCGAGCAGGTGCGCCAGGCCACCGGGCCACGCACCGCCGTCGTCCTCCTCAGCCAGATCGCCTACCGTTCAGGCCACCTCGCTGACCTGCCCGGCATCACCAAAGCAGTGCACGACGCCGGCGCCCTGGTGGTGTGGGACCTGTGCCATTCGGCGGGGTCGGTGGAGATCGACCTGGACGGCGCGGACGTGGACTTGGCCGCCGGCTGCACCTACAAATACCTCAACGGAGGCCCCGGCTCCCCGGCGTTCGCCTACGTCAACGCACGGCACCTGCCCGCACTGAACCAGCCGATCTGGGGCTGGATGGGACGCAAAGACGCTTTCGAAATGGCGGCCGGCTACCAGCCGGCATCCGGCATCCGTGGGTTCCTCAGCGGCACCCCCGCGATCTTCGGCATGATCGCCATGCAGGGAACCCTGGACCTCATCGAAGAGGCCGGCATGGCCGCCATCCGGTCGAAGTCCGAAGACCTTACCGCCTTCGCCGTTGAGGTCTTCGACGCGTGGCTGGCACCCCTGGGAGCCGAACTGGCCACGCCCCGGAATCCGGGGGAGCGGGGCGGGCACATCACGGTGGACCACGCCGGGTTCACCAAGGCCACCGTCGAGGCCCTGTGGGACGGCGACGTCATCCCCGACTTCCGCTCGCCGCACGGCATCCGGGTGGGCCTGTCACCCCTGAGCACCAGCTTTGCCGAAGTGCTCCACGGCATGGCCGCCATCCGGGACAGGCTGCAGGGCTGACCACAGCGGTGATCCCGCCGCACGTGTTTCGACAAGGTTAGGCCCGGGCCGGTAAACTGGACGATGGATCCCGCTGCAGTCCGTGGCGGCTGGTTCCTGTTGGTGGCGGCCCCTTCCGGATTACCGGGGCGGACGAACACGGCAGACCCGGCAGTGAGTTACTGACCTGGGCCCTCACGGCACATTCCCAAGGAGTTATTGTGGCACTTGACGCCGCTGTAAAGCAGTCCATCATCAAGGAATACGCAACCGCCGAAGGCGACACCGGTTCACCGGAGGTCCAGGTTGCCGTCCTGACCCAGCGGATCAAGGATCTGACTGAGCACATGAAGGAGCACAAGCACGACTACCACACCCAGCGCGGTCTGCTGGCCATGGTTGGTCGCCGCAAGCGCATGCTGAGCTACCTCAAGAAGACTGACATCGCCCGCTACCGTTCGCTCATCGAGCGCCTCGGCCTGCGCCGCTAGTCTGGCTTTGGGGCGGCCCTTTCCATCCGGAACGGGCCGCCTTCTTCAAATGAAAAACTAAACAGGAGGATCAACCGCATCACGCATTCGCGGTCCTCGGTAGTGATCCCCGGGAACGGCTTCGTTGACTGAAGCCGGCGGCCCGTGGGTCTCGATCGATGACCGGGTGCAGGGCCAGTAGACAGATGCTGGCCAGGTTGATGCGGCTGGACTTCCGCAAAAAAGAAACGGAGGTGACTCTCTTGGAGGGTCCCGAAATCCAGTTCTCGGAAGCAGTCATTGACAATGGCCGTTTCGGCAAGCGCGTAATCCGCTTCGAAACCGGCCGGCTTGCCAAGCAGGCAGCCGGCGCGGCCATGGTGTACATCGACGATGACACCGCGCTGCTGTCCGCAACCACCGCCGGCAAGCACCCGCGTGAAGGCTTCGACTTCTTCCCGCTGACCGTCGACGTCGAAGAGCGCATGTACGCTGCCGGCCGTATCCCGGGCTCATTCTTCCGCCGCGAAGGCCGCCCGTCCACCGAAGCCATCCTGGCCTGCCGCCTGATGGACCGCCCGCTGCGCCCCGCCTTCATCAAGGGCCTGCGCAACGAGGTCCAGATCGTGGTCACCGTCCTGGCCATCAACCCGGACGAGCTCTACGACGTGGTGGCCATCAACGCCTCCTCCATGTCCACGCAGCTGTCCGGCCTGCCGTTCTCCGGCCCCATCGGCGGCGTCCGCGTTGCCCTGGTGAACGACGAAAACGGCTCCCAGTGGGTTGCTTTCCCCAAGCACTCCCAGCTCGAGAACTCCGTGTTCAACATGGTGGTTGCCGGCCGCGTTGCCGGTGACGACGTTGCCATCATGATGGTCGAGGCCGAAGCCACGGACAACTCCTGGAACCTCATCAAGGAACAGGGCGCCACCGCCCCCACCGAAGAGGTTGTGGCCGAGGGCCTGGAGGCTGCCAAGCCGTTCATCAAGGCCCTGTGCGACGCCCAGGCTGACCTGGCCGCCCGCGCTGCCAAGCCCACGGTCGAGTTCCCGGTCTTCCTGGACTACGAGGACGACGCCTACGCTGCCGTCGAGTCCGCTGCCGCCGACAAGCTCGCCGCCGTCTTCCAGATCGCCGACAAGCAGGAACGCGACAACGCTTCCGACGCACTCAAGGACGAGGTCCTCGCCGGCCTCGCCGGCCAGTTCGAAGGCCGCGAGAAGGAACTGTCCGCAGCGTTCCGCTCGGTCACCAAGCACGTTGTGCGCCAGCGCATCCTCAAGGACCAGGTCCGCATCGACGGCCGTGGCCTGACGGACATCCGCCAGCTCACCGCCGAGGTCGAGGTCCTGCCCCGCGTCCACGGTTCCGCCATCTTCGAACGCGGCGAGACCCAGATCATGGGTGTCACCACGCTGAACATGCTCAAGATGGAACAGCAGATCGACTCGCTGTCGCCGGTCACGCGCAAGCGCTACATGCACAACTACAACTTCCCGCCGTACTCCACCGGTGAAACCGGCCGCGTGGGCTCGCCCAAGCGCCGCGAAATCGGCCACGGCGCCCTGGCCGAACGTGCACTCGTGCCCGTCCTGCCGTCCCGCGAGGAATTCCCCTACGCCATCCGCCAGGTGTCCGAAGCCCTCGGCTCCAACGGTTCGACGTCGATGGGTTCCGTCTGCGCCTCCACCCTGTCCCTGCTGAACGCCGGTGTGCCCCTTAAGGCCGCCGTCGCCGGCATCGCCATGGGCCTGGTCTCCGACCAGGTGGACGGCCAGACACGCTACGCAGCCCTGACCGACATCCTCGGTGCCGAAGACGCCTTCGGTGACATGGACTTCAAGGTTGCCGGTACCTCCGAGTTCGTTACGGCCATCCAGCTGGACACCAAGCTCGACGGCATCCCGGCCTCGGTCCTGGCCGCAGCCCTGAAGCAGGCCCGCGAAGCCCGCCTGCACATCCTCGAGGTCATCAACTCGGCCATCGACACCCCGGACGAGCTCTCCGAGTTCGCACCGCGCGTCATCGCCGTGAAGATCCCCGTGGACAAGATCGGCGAGGTCATCGGCCCCAAGGGCAAGATGATCAACCAGATCCAGGAAGACACCGGCGCCGACATCTCCATCGAGGACGACGGCACCGTCTACATTGGCGCCACCAACGGTCCGTCTGCCGACGCAGCACGTTCCGCCATCAACGCCATCGCGAACCCGCAGGTCCCGGAAATCGGCGAGCGCTACCTGGGTACGGTCGTCAAGACCACCACCTTCGGTGCCTTCGTATCGCTGACCCCGGGCAAGGACGGCCTCCTGCACATCTCCGAGCTCCGCAAGCTGGCCAACGGCAAGCGCGTGGACAACGTGGAAGACGTGGTCTCCGTCGGTCAGAAGATCCAGGTGGAAATCACCAAGATTGACGACCGCGGAAAGCTCTCGCTCGCCCCGGTGGTCGCTGAGGAAGAGGCTCCGGCCGACTCCGAGCGCGCCCACGCCACGGAGCCTGCCGAAGGCGCTGACGTCTAACAGCCCGGGCTTCCCGGCACAAGCATGAAGCGGCGGGACCGGTGGATGATCCACCGGTCCCGCCGCTGTTACGATGGCAGCCAGATCCGGCTGCCCGTCCTGAAAGGCATCAATGACTGTTGTACCCCTGCCGCTTGAGCAGAACCACGCCGGCGACACCCTGGTCCACGGCTCCGACGGCGGGTCCGAGGTCCGGCGTTCAGTGCTGCCGGGGGGAGTGCGGGTACTGACGGAAGCGATGCCGGGCCAACGGTCAGCCACCATCGGCTTCTGGGTGGGCGTAGGCTCCCGCGACGAGGCTCCCGGCCAGCACGGATCCACCCACTTCCTTGAACACCTGCTGTTCAAGGGCACCAGGCGCCGCACGGCCCTGGAGATCGCCTCCGCCTTTGATGAGGTGGGCGGTGAATCGAACGCGGCCACCGCCAAGGAAAGCACCTGCTACTTTGCCCGGGTCCTTGACTCGGACCTGCCGATGGCCATCGACGTCATAGCGGACATGATCACCGGCGCCGTGCTGGACCCTGACGAGATGGAGCAGGAACGGGACGTCATCCTCGAGGAAATCGCCATGGACAGCGATGACCCCACCGATGTTGCCCACGAGCACTTCGTGGCCAAGGTCCTGGGAAGCCACCCGCTTGGCCGTCCCATCGGCGGCACCCCCGCGGCCATCAAGGCCGTTGCCAGGGACTCGGTGTGGGAGCACTACCGCAGGTACTACAAACCGGAGGAACTGGTCATCACCGCCGCGGGCGGCCTGGACCACGACGTCGTCTGCGGCCTTGTGGTGGACGCCCTCCAGGCCGCGGGCTGGTCACTGGAACCGGACGCGGCACCGGTGCAGCGCCGGTCCACCGAACGTGCCCTGATCACCGGAACCGCCGGCCTGCACGTGGTCAAGCGCGCGGTGGAGCAGGCGAACATCATCATGGGATGCCCCACCATCGTTGCCACCGACGAGCGCCGCTACGTCATGAGCGTCCTGAATGCGGTGCTGGGCGGCGGCATGTCCTCCAGGCTGTTCCAGGAAGTCCGCGAGAAGCGCGGCCTGGTGTACTCCACCTACTCCTTTGCCTCGTCCTACGCCGACGCCGGCTATTTCGGCATGTACGCGGGCTGCACACCATCCAAGGTCCGGCAGGTGCTGGACCTGCTGGCGATCGAGCTGGACAAGCTCGCCGAACACGGAATCTCCGAGGACGAGCTCCGCAAGGCCGTGGGACAGCTTGGCGGCGGAATCGTCCTGGCCCTGGAGGACACGGGCTCGCGGATGTCCCGGCTGGGCAGGGCCGAACTGGTGTCCGGTGAATACCAGGACATTGATGAGACGCTGCGCCTTATCAAGGCCGTCACCGTTGAACAGGTCCAGGAACTGGCTGCCGAACTCGCCGCGGCGCCGCGGACCGTCACAGTGGTTGGCCCGTTCGAGGAGAACGAGACCTTCGGGCTGTAGCCAACCGGCTGCATACGGCACAGAGGCTGGCGGCGCCACGCAGAAGAGTCCATCCTGAGGTGCAGGGGGTTCATGTCTGCAGGCGGGGCGATGGGCGGTGCACGAAATGGAGCAAGGGCATCCTGCCCTGTCCGGCCTTCTGGGCCACTGGCGGGGCCAAACCCACGTCGCTGCAGGCCCATGGGGGCCCGAACGCAGTGTCGACGCCGAGGTGACCTACAGCCGGGTGGCCGCGGGACTGGGCGTCGTGCAGAGCTACCGCCACGTCGAACCGGACGGCAGCCATTTTGAAGGCCACGGCATCTTCACTGTCGATCCGGTCCACAACGACGTGCTCTGGTATTACGTGGACAGTACTGGCGTGCCGCCCGGTACTGCCGCGCGCTGTACCTGGCGCCACGGCGTCCTCCGCGTTGATCGTCCCAGCGACGCCGGATGGACCCGCCACTCCCTCCTGCTCCGTGACGGTGTCCTGACCCACGTCACCGAATTGCGCTCAGTTGCCAGGGACGACGACGGCGGCACAGCAGGTGCGGAAGCAGCTGCGGATGGACGAAGCCCGGCCTACAGGCCGTTTATGCGCTCGGTCTTCCACCGGGCCTGAGGTGCTTCGACTGGCTTGAACTGCTCGCCGGGGTGTCGAGGGCCCACACTGTGAAGGAGGAGCGCTCGAGGTTCACTATGGCCAGGACTGCATCATGTTCCAACAGTCCTTCAATGGGTCTGGCGGCAGCATGAAAGGGCGCGAGTAGAACTCATCCCACAGGGGGTCATCGAGGGGGATCGATTCTGGCGTAAGGAACTTTTCCTGCGGGTCTGTGCCCAGCAATGCACTTTCCTCATGGGGAAACGCATTCAAGAGTCCCGCGGCGGGCGGCCAGTGGGTTGGTTCTGCATCCTGATGCTCTGGGTTGTAATGGCGTCCGGTGGGTGAAGTCCAGCCGGGCGGTTCGTGATTGTTGGCCGGCCCGGGTGTCCACCTGCTGTTGTGTTTGAGCCGGTGGTGCCTTGGGCACAGCTGAGCCAAATTACTTGCTCCGGTAACGCCGCCGTGTTGCCACGCTTGTAGGTGGTCGGTTTCGTTGTCGGGGGTGCGGTTGGTGCAGCCGGGGAACGTGCACTTGGCGTCGCGCAGCCTGATCCAGCGTTTGATGGTTTCGGTGAGCCGGTAGTTTTTGCGGCCGATTTCCAGTGGTGCGCCGTCGCGGGGGTCGATGAGGACCCGGTAGAACGATTCTGCCCCGTCGGCGACAAGTTTGCGGGCCATGGAGGCCGGGATCGGGCCGAAACCATCGAGCATTGCGGGTTCATCGGTCTGACCGAGCAGGGAGAATACGGGCACCATCACCAGGACGTCTGCCCGCGGGGCGGGGACCTTCCCGACCTCCGTGGATTTCCCGGTCTGTGTGGTGTTCCCAGTGCCGAGAAGCAGTGATGCGGCGATGTCGGGGCGGAGCTGGGTGAGGGTGCGGGGTTCGTCGGGGCCTTGGAGTCCGCGGGCGGTGGCGGTGGTCCGGTTCCAGAAGGCGCAGGCGGTGTCGCCGGGGAGGTAGAGGGAGACCCAGGCCATGCCATCGCGGTCGGGGGTGAATTCCATCCGCCGGTCAGCCACTCCCTTTGCGTGGCGTTTCTCGATCGACTCGGGGTGGTGGCGTTCCCGCCACCCACGGACCTTCGCCCGGAACCGGGACGGAACGAGGTCGCCGGGGGCCGCGCCACGGGCAGGCTGGGGTGCGTCGGGGTCGAAGAAATGCGCAACCAACGCAACAGCACCAGCCCCATCGAGACTCTCGGTTTCGTCCGCGACAATCCGGGCGTGCTGCCACGACATGTCCCCGGCGGACAGTGCATCGAACACCCGCGGCAGGGAACAAATCCGCCGCGACTGCTCCACGAACACCCCAGCTGCGGCAGAGCTGAGGGTCAGGACCCCGGCGATCTCCTCCACCGTCGACATCTGCGCGTAGGTGCGGTCCTGGACCGAAGCATCCGGCGGCGTCATCGCCTCCTGCAGTTCAACGGCCCGCGCAGCCTGCCGGGACTTTACCGCGGCGAGCTGCGCCTCCAGCCGGGCCATCAGCTCCAAGCCTTCCAGGCACAGCTCGTACCGGTGCTGCAGCACGTCAATATCGCCAGCCGCAGCTTTCAGCGCTGAATGTTCGAGGTTCCGGTCTTCAAGAGCGAGAGCATCAAGGGCAGCAACAGAGGTATGAACACCCTCCAACACCGCCCCAAGACCACCGCTGATTCCCATACCCACATCATCCAGCGTGGGTCTGACAATCAAGCCCCTACCGCGAAACCCCGACAGTCAAAACCGTCATGGCTCCAGCAGCCCTAAGCGCCTAGCCCCCGGCGAAGGGCGGCAGCACGTCCACGACGTCATCGGGGCCAAGGACGGTTGCCTGGTCCCGCACGGCCACCTCATTGAGCAGGAAGCTGCTCCGCGAAAGAAGCCGGGGAAACGGCGGAGTGCCCGCCGGAGGCTCCGCGCGCTCCACGGCGGCGATGGCTGCCAGCAGGTCCGCTACCGTGGCGCCCTCGGGCAGCTGGAACTTTTCTTCCTCGAAGCCGGCTGCAGCGCGCGCGGCAGCAAAATAGCGTACAAGCATCTGTGTCAGCCCCCGATGGCGCTCATGCTGCGGTCCGGCTGGACGAAGTCCGGAGCGTCAAGTCCCACGTGGTCCATGCCGTGGGCCTTTGGTTTGATCCACATGGCGTCCTGCCACCGCTGCGCCAGTTCCGCATCGGAGGCGCCCGCGCGCAGCAGGTCCAGCAGGTCGAACTCCTCGCGTGAGAACAGGCAGCTCATGATCTTGCCCTCGGCAGTAATCCTGGTGCGGCGGCAGTCGGCGCAGAACGGTTCGGTGACGGAGGCAATGATGCCCACTGTTCCCAAAACCGGGCTGTCGGTATCAGCGGAACCCGCCACCCGCCGTCGTACTTCAAACCGCTCCGCGGGGGCGCCGTCACGCGCCCGGGGATCAGGGGTGAGGTCGTAGTCCCGGGACAGCAGTCCGCGGATTTCGGCAGCGGTGATCATGTTGCGCCGCGTCCAGCCATGGTCGGCATCGAGCGGCATCTGTTCAATGAACCGCAGTTCGTACCCGCGCTCCAACGCCCACGCCAGCAGCTGTGGCGACTCGGCGTCGTTGATGCCCCGCATCAGGACCGCGTTCAGTTTGACCGGGCCAAGGCCGGCAGCCCAGGCAGCGTCGACGCCGGCCAGGACCTGGTTGAGGAACGGGCGCCGGGTCAGCTTGGTGAACGTCTCTTCATGCAGCGAGTCCAACGACACGTTGATGCGGGTCAGCCCGGCGTCCTTGAGCGCCGCCGCCTTCTTTGCCAGGCCGACGCCGTTGGTGGTCATGGAGATCGGCAGGTCCGGGTGGTTGGCCCGCAGGGCCGCGATGATGTCCACCAGGTCATGCCGGACCAAAGGCTCACCTCCGGTCAGCCGCAGTTCCCGGACGCCCAGCTGCTGCACGCCGACCTTGACGATCCGCACGATTTCCCCGGCGGACATCACCGCCTGCTTGGCGAGCCATTCCAGGCCTTCCGCCGGCATGCAGTAGGTGCAGCGGAGGTTGCACTTGTCCGTCAGGGACAGCCTCATGTCCGTGGCGCGGCGGCCATACCGGTCCGCCAGTCCCGCCGGCGCATCCGCGGGCCGTCGTGCGGGGACGCCGGGCAGCGCCGATGCTGCTTCCTCCCGCGGCTGCGGCATGCCTAGCTGGACACTCATGAATTCAGGCTACGCCACGTTGCGCCGCGCATCACACCTGTGACCGGGAGACGGAAGCACCTGGCGCATCCGGGGACATCATCCACGCGGGGAGCGCCGGCGAACCTATGCTGGAAGTTGTGAGGAGTTCCCGGCAAAAGCACGGAGCGGACGACGACGGCGCCGGCCTTGGGGAGCGTGCGGAAAGTCCCGTCCGGCACCGGGCAGTCCTACGCACCGGGGCCCGCTGGGCCGCGGCTGCCGGAATAGGTGCAGCCGCCGGCGGCGTCGCCGTGGGGGAGCTGGCGGCAGGTCTTGCCAGCCCCTCCCTTTCACCGCTGACCGCTGTGGGCGGGGCTGTCATCGATGCCGTCCCGCCCGGTGTCAAGGACTGGGCCATCGCCCTCTTCGGCACGGCGGACAAGGCCGCGCTCCTGGCGGCCATGGCGCTGGCCATTGCCGTGCTGGCCGCAGTTGCCGGCGTCCTTGAGCGCCGACAGCGGTTCGCCGGTGCCGCCGTGATGGGCATCTTCGGGCTGGCCGGCGTGGCAGCGGTCCTGACGCGGTCCCAGGTGACCCCTGCAGCCCTCGTGCTTCCGCTCCTGGCCGCGGCAGTCGCCGTCGTGCTGTTGCGTTTCCTGGCCCGGCGGCTGCAGGCGTGGGAGGACCTGGAACCTGGAGACGCAGGCCCGGAAGGCGAAGGCCCCGGCGACACAGGGCCTGCCGGAACCGGCACCGCCGCTTCCCGACGCAGTTTCCTCCAGGCCCTTGCCACCACTGCCGCGGCCACTGCTTTGGGCGGAGTGCTGGCGGGAATCTGGCGCGGCGCCGCCGCAGCGGTCAGTGAAGCCAGGGCACGCATTTCCCTTCCCCTGCCGGCGTCAGCCGCGCCGCCCATTCCCGCCGCTGCAGAGCCGGGCGTGGCCGGCATGCCGCCGCTGGTCTCCCCGAACCCGGACTTCTACCGAATCGACACAGCGCTGGCTGTCCCCGCGGTCAGCCCGGAGACGTGGGTCCTCAAAGTCACCGGACGGGTGGCCCGCGAAGTCCAGCTTTCCTTCGCCGACCTCCTTGCCAAGCCCTTGGTTGAACGCCACGTCACCATTGCCTGCGTGTCCAATGAGGTGGGCGGGGACCTGATTGGCAACGCCCGCTGGCTCGGCTGGCCGGTGCGTGAACTGCTGGCCCTGGCCGGTCCCCAGCCGGGCGCGGATATGGTCCTCTCCCGAAGCGCCGATGGCTGGACCGCCGGAACGCCGCTGGATGCCCTGACCGACGGCAGGGACGCGCTGCTTGCCGTGGGCATGAACGGTGAGCCGCTGCCGCTGGAGCACGGCTTTCCGGTGCGCCTGGTGGTCCCCGGCCTTTACGGCTATGTGTCAGCCACCAAGTGGGTCACCGAGCTCAAGGTCACCAGGTTCGCCGACGACGCCGGGTACTGGACGCCGCGGGGCTGGTCCGCGCGCGGGCCCATCAAGACGTCGTCGCGCATCGACGTGCCCCGCAGCGGGCGCCCGGTCAGCGCAGGAACCGTGGTTTTCGCCGGAGTTGCCTGGGCCCAGCACACCGGCATTGGGAAAGTGGAGCTGCGGGTCAACCGGGGACCGTGGCAGGAAGCCGAGCTGGCCCCGGGCATCTCGGTGGACACGTGGTACCAGTGGAAGCTGGCCGTCCACCTCACCCCGGGGCAGTACGAGGTCCAGGTCCGGGCCACGAACCTGTTGGGTGAACCCCAGGACGAAACGGCGCGGCCCCCGGCGCCGGACGGAGCTACGGGATTCCACACGGTTAGAGTGGACGTGAAATCCTGACGGCCGCGACCAAAGGCGTACCCATGACCAGCCACCCCCACGGCAAGGCCGAGCATGCCCGGAGCGTCGCCGCGCATGCCGCTGCCGTTGCGGAACTCCTCCAGCCGCTCCGCTCGCCGGAGCGCACGGAAGTCCTGCCGCTCACCCAGGCCCTGGGCCGCGGCCTGGTGGACCATGTCGCCGCTCCGATCAGTCTTCCCCCGTTCGCCAACTCGCAGATGGACGGGTACGCCGTCCGCTCCGGCGACCTGTCGGGCGCCGGCGCGGACCTGCGCATCGTGCCCCCGGTTCCAGCCGGGTCCAGCCCGCAGCCGCTGGCGCCCGGAACGGCCGCCCCGATCATGACCGGTGCCATGATCCCGGAGGGGGCTGACGCCGTCGTACCCATTGAAAAAGCGGTGCCGGACCGCTTCCCGGAGCCCGGCCCGGACGGCGCAGTGAACTGGAACGGCACAGTGAAACTGAACGGCACAGCGAACTGGAACGGCACAGTGAAACTGCCTGCCACCGCCCCGGGAACGTATGTCCGCGCCGCCGGCAGCGACATTGCTGCGGGGGAGCGGGCACTGGCTGCCGGTACCTGCCTGGGGCCGGCGCAGTTGGGGCTGCTCGCCGCGCTGGGCATCCCGGAAGTGACGGTTTCTAAGGCCGCCACCGTCCTGCTTGTCACCACCGGGGACGAGGTGGTGGATCCCGGCCAGGACCTTGCGCCGGGCAAGATCTACGACTCCAACGGAACCCTCCTGGAAGCCGCCATGCAGCAGGCCGGGCTGACTGTCCGGCGCACCGCCATTTCCACCGACAACCCCGCGGAGCTGCTCGCGCTGCTGCGCGCCGGGAGCCCGCGCGCGGACCTGATCGTGACCACGGGCGGGGTCAGCAAGGGCGCTTACGAGGTGGTGCGCCAGGCGATGGCAGGCCAGCCTGTCGAGTTCCTGCACGTGGCCATGCAGCCCGGTGGTCCCCAGGGAATCGGAACATTCGACGGCGTTCCCTTCCTTGGGTTCCCGGGCAATCCGGTCAGCTGCCTGGTGTCCTTTGAAATGTTCCTCCGTCCCGCCCTGTCAGCATGCCTCGGGGCGCCGGCACCGAGGCTGCCCCTGCGTGCCCGCCTGGACCAGCCCCTGGCGTCCCCCGCGCACAAGCACCAGGTCCGGCGTGGAAGCCTGCAGCCGGACGGGTCCGTGAAGCTGGAGGGCGGCGAGGGCTCGCACCTGATGCACGCGCTCGCCGGTTCCAACGTCCTGGTCCACGTTCCCGCTGGCGTAACGGAGCTCGCCGCCGGCGACGAGGTGGAAGTATGGATGTTGTGAACGCAGAACAAACCCCCGCACTGACGCACCTGCGCCAGGACGGCAGCGCCCAGATGGTGGATGTTTCCGCCAAGGCAGAAACAACCCGCGAGGCCACGGCCACCGCCACGGTCCGGACCACCCCGGAGGTGATGCGGCTCCTGGGCACCGGGGGGCTTCCCAAGGGGGACGCGCTGGCCGTCGCCCGCGTCGCCGGCATCATGGCGGCCAAGAAGACCCCGGACCTGATTCCGCTGTGCCATCCGCTGCCCCTCGCCAAAGTCACGGTCGATTTCGACCTCGGCGAAGATGCCGTCTCCATCAGCTCCACTGTCAAGACACGGGGCGTCACGGGAGTGGAAATGGAGGCCCTGACCGCCGCGTCGGTGGCGGCCCTCAGCGTCTACGACATGATCAAGGCCGTGGACAAACATGCCGTCCTGACAGACATCAAGGTGCTGGCCAAGAGTGGCGGCAAGAGCGGAGACTGGGCCCTGTGACCACCCCCCACATCCTGCATCTCCCCGAACCGCACCGGCACGGCGACGTGCAGGGGCGGAAGGCCGGCGTCGTCATCGCCTCCACCCGGGCCGCCGCCGGCATCTACGACGACGAGACCGGACCGGTCATCACCGACTGGCTCACTGAACATGGCTTCGACGTCTTCCCGGCCATGGTGGTCCCCGACGGCGATCCCGTGGGCGCCGCCATACGGGCGCTCCTCACCCAGCACCCCGCCGTCGTCATCACCAGCGGCGGCACCGGCCTCAGCCCGGACGACCGGACACCGGACGTCACCCTGCCGCTGCTGGACCGGGAAATCCCCGGCATCATGGAGGCGATTCGCCGCGCCGGCGCTGCCAAGACCCCGCTGGCTGCCCTCAGCCGGGGATATGCCGGTGCCGCCGGGCGTACCTTCATCGTGAACCTGCCCGGATCGCCCAAAGGCGTCATGGACGGGCTGACCGTCCTGGACCCGGTGATCGGACATCTTTGTGACCAGCTGGAAGGCGGACATGGGCACTGAAGCATTCGAAGTAGTGAGCGCGGTCCTGAGCGCGGAGCCCATCTCCGTGGACCAGGCAATCGCCGCAGTGGAAAGCGACACGGCCGGCGCCGTGGTCAGCTTCAGCGGCGTGGTGCGCAACCACGACGGCGGCAAGGCCGTTGAGCGCCTCAGCTACAGTGCGCACCCCACGGCGCACCAGGTGATGGCCGACGTCGTCGCGCGCCTCGTTGCCGAACAGAACGCCGAAGCAGGTGCCGGCACCGGACAGCCCGTCCGGATCTGGGCGGCGCACCGGATCGGGATGCTGGAGATCGGGGACCCCGCCCTGGTGTGCGCGGTGTCCGCCGCGCACCGCGGGCAGGCGTTCGCCGTCTGCTCCGATCTGGTGGACCGCATTAAGGAACAGGTGCCCATCTGGAAGGAACAGTTCTTCTCGGACGGCACCGTCGAATGGGTCGGCGCAGGCAGCTGACGCTGCTGCCCGGACGGCCCCCGGGTGCGAGGTAACGCACGCCATCCGGTTCCTGCCCGCACCCGTCCCGCCGGTAGGGTTAATGCCATGACCGAACAACACTCCGTTCCCAAGCTGGTGGCCGTCCTTGGTGCCAATGGACGCATGGGCGCCGAGGCCGTCAAGGCCATCGACGCCGCGCCCGACATGAAGCTCGTTGCAGCCCTGGGACGGGGTGACTCGCTGGAGCAGCTGGCAGCCTCAGGTGCCCGGTACGTGGTGGACCTGACGGTTCCCGAAAGCACCGAAGCGAACGTCCGCTTCGCCGTCGAGCACGGCATCCACGCCGTGGTGGGAACCACCGGCTGGGACACGGGGCGGCTGTCCGCCCTGGAATCCCTGCTGGCAGCGCACCCGGAGACCGGCGTTCTCATCGCCCCCAACTTCGCCCTGGGCTCGGTGCTGGCCTCTGCCTTCGCCGCGAAGGCGTCCAAATACTTCGAATCGGTGGAGATCATCGAGCTGCACCATCCGGACAAGGTGGACGCCCCTTCCGGCACCGCAGTCCGCACCGCTGAGCTGATCGCCGCCGAACGCCGGGCAGCGCAGGTGCCGCCCAGCCCGGATGCCACCACCAGTGAACGTGCCGGCGCCCGCGGCTGTGAGGTGGACGGCGTCCGGGTCCACAGTGTCCGGCTTCGCGGCCTCGTGGCACACCAGGAAGTCCTCCTGGGTGGCCCGGGCGAACAACTGACCCTCCGCCACGATTCCTTCGACCGCGCCTCGTTCATGCCCGGCGTGCTCCTGGGCCTGCGCAACGTTGCCGCACACCCGGGGCTGACCTTCGGCCTGGACGGCTACCTGGACCTGGGGCTCTAAGCCGTGAACGGGCTCCTTGCCGGCTTCCGGAAGAACCGCACCAAGATCTGGGTGGGCGCTGTGACGCTGCTGCTGGTCTTCTACCTGGTGGTGTCGTTCCAACGCTCACTCCTGCTCCTGACGGACAGCAACCTCACGGCCAAGGCCATCGGCGCCGCCTACCTGGTGCTGCCTGTGGTGGGTGCCTGGGCCCTGATCCGCGAGCTGATGTTCGGTGCCCGCACCGAGCAGATGGCCAAGGTCCTGGAAGCCGAAGGCGGGCTGCCCGTCGATGAGCTTCCGCGCACGCCGGGCGGCCGGATCGTCCGGGCCGCGGCGGACGCTGAATTCGAAAAGTACCGGGCCGAAGCCGAGGCCGCTCCCGATGACTGGCGTTCCTGGTTCCGCCTCAGCTGTGCCTACGACGCGGCCGGCGACCGCAAACGTGCGCGGGCGTCCATGCGTGACGCCGTGAAGCTCTTCACCGCCGCCTCCTGATACCGGCCTGCGCCAGCCCTGCTCCCGCAGGCCCCGCGCTCCGCGGCCTCCTGCGCCGTTTAGTGCGATGGGCATTTCTGCCCATCGCAGTCCGTTGCCGTCCGCGGTAGGTTTTATTTAGTAAAGACTCTTTAGCTTTGGGGGAAAGCATGAGGTTGGCCATGTCCATGCCGCGGGCGTGGGCCAGCTGTACCCCAGGCCCTCTCCCCGGGCAGCCGCACCCATCCCTGCCACGCACCAGCGCTCCCTTGCCGCGTGCCGGGAAGCCGGAGGCTGCCTGATGCTGCACGCACCCCACCCTTGAACCGCCCGCACACCTGCACCCGTGCACCCAAGAACCCGCACCTTTGGACAGAAGGACCATCCATGAGCCACCCGAATTTCCCCAACCCATCGCAGAGCGGGCCGTCCGCTCCGCCCATTCCGCCGGCCCCGTCCACCTTCGGCGGACAATCCACGTTTGAGGGGCACTACCCCGGAGCTCCGCAGGGGGATTACCAGCCGGGGCCCCACGGCAGCGGCCCCTACCCGGACGGTCCCCGGAAGTCGTTCATGACAACCTGGATCCTTTCGCTGCTGCTGGGTACCTTCGGCGCGGACCGCTTCTACCTTGGCAAGATCGGCTCGGGCATCGCCAAGCTCCTGACGGCCGGCGGCCTCGGCATCTGGGCCATCGTGGACCTGATCATCACCTTGACCGGAAACACCAGGGACAAGGATGGCCGCCCGCTTGAGGGCTACCCGGAGAACAAGAAGAAGGCCTGGATCATCACCGGCGTCGTCTGGCTCATCAGCATCATCACCGGAATCCTGCTGACCATCATGTCCGTCGCCATGATCGGAGCTGCCCTCGACAACCGGAAGCTCCCCGTATCTCCCGAGCTTCCGTCGGCCTCGCAGGCAGCGCCCAACCCGTCACGTGGAACAACCCCGTCGAACGGAGCCGCTCCGTCCAGTGGCGCCGACGCCGGTGCAAACTCCTTCGTTGCCACCGTGTCCGAAGGCAACACTGTCAAGATCAGCGTCCTCGATTCCATCTACACGGCCGAAATCCCGGGCATGACCTACATGCAGCCGAAGAACGGCGGTTTCCTCGCGGTCAAGGTGTCCTGGGAGACGCTGACCGGAAGCAGCTTCTCCAGCCCCTCGAATTTCAAGGTCTACGACGCCGAGGGCAAAGAGGGCGAACTGGTCTATCTTGACGATGGCATGGGCGCCCTGCCCACCGACGAGGTCGGTGCCGGCGATGTCCGCCAGGGCGTCATTGCGTTTGATGTGAAGAAGGGCCCCACCCAGGTTGTTGTCAACGATGACTTCGGCGACAAGACGGCCACCTTCACCCTGACCCCGCAGTAGCAGCCGGCGCACTGCAGCCGGTTTCAGAACGAAACCCGCGGCCCCACTTTCCGGTGGGGGCGCGGGTTCTTTTTCATTCCAGAGCGGGGGCGAAGCCGGGCCAGGCGAGGTGGATTGCCTTGGTTCAGGAGAGGGCCTTGAAGCCGCCCCGGCCCACCACGGCCGCCGCATGGCCCGCCCATTCCAGCGGGCCGCGCCAGGACAGCCGCGCAAAGACAATGCCAACAGTGATGGCAGTGGCCGCCTGGGCAAAGTACATCCCGTCCTCCGTCCAGCCGGCGGGCAGGGGTTTCAGATAGAAGCTGGACACCACCCAGACGTGCACTGTGTACAGGGTCAGCGTCATGGCGCCGGCCCCGCGCAGCGGAAGCAGCAGGTCCAGGTCCACCCACTGCGCGAGGCGCCCCAGCAGCAGGCAGGCGCCAATGACTGCCGCCGCCACTGCCGAGGTGTGCAGCAGGTCAAGCGGAGTTCCCGAGTGCGGTGCGGCCGATGCCAGCCACCACCAGGAGCCCTCCTGGGGGATACCTGTCAGGTTGACCTGCAGCACGCTGCCCAGAGGATACCCCGGGGAATTGAGGACCTTTTCCAGCGCTGCCAGGCCGCCCCAGTCCTCCATGGCCGCTGCCCCCAGGGCCTTGGCTGCCACGGCCACCACCGTTCCGGCCGCCAGCAGCAATATGGGAACCAGTGCCTTGGTGAGGACCAGGCGCCCGATCACCAGCCCCACCAGCAGGTAGGACAGCCACTGGAACACAGGGTAGTAGCCGGTAAAGAACACATCCGCGAGCAGCCGGGCAGGTGTTCCGAGGTCTTCCCAGCCCGGGTTGTGGCCCAGCTTCAGGGGAGGCTCAGGGGCAAGGAGCCAGGGCCGCATGAGGTATGCCAGCACTGGCGAGGCAAGGATCCAGCCACCGGCCCAGGCGCACAGCGGCTTCACGCCAAGCCCCAGGAAGGGGAGGATGCACAGGAACAGCACGGCGTAGTGGACCAGGATAATGGCCACGTTCACCTCCAGGCCGCCCAGGGTAAGTCCGACGGCGGCAATCACCAGGGCGCGCAGCGCCACACCGCGCCGGGCGGCGGAGAGCCCGGGTCCTGCCAGCGGCTTGTCCTTCCCGGTGGACAGGGCAAGTCCCACGCCGGCCAGCACGGCGAAGAGGGCGGCGGCGCGTCCCGAGAAGGTGAGGCCAATCCAGGTTGGCGTGAGGTTTGCATTCGATTCGAACGTCGGCAGCAGGTGGGTGGCCATCATGCCCAGCAACGCCACGCCGCGGGCGGCATCGATGCCCCGGAGGCGCCCCGGCTGTTGCCTGCCTGGGGCCTTGCGGGACCGGGTGGCCGGGCTACGGGACGTCATGACCAGATCGTCTCACATGCTGCTCCTGAGTCGCTTGTGACAGCGGGCGCCAGCGGTGCCCGGAGCGCCAGCATCCCTTGTATTCGAATATATGTTCGAATAGCATGTCGGGTATGGAAATGACGTCGTCCGGAGCATCCGGATCCAGGGGAGGAGCGGCCGGGGGAGCCGCCCATGAAACCAGCGGGCAAGGGCGCCGGCAGCCGGAAGCCCCGCCCGGCAGTCTGCAGGCGGCCCCGGTGCGGGAGGGCAATGTGCAGGCGGGTCCTGCATGGGAGGGCCGTGCGCCGGCAGGCACCGCCCAGGCGGATCACGTGCAGTCCGGGAGCCTGCCGCGCCGTTACGCCCCGGACGACCTTCCGCCCGGGGATCCTGGCGCCGCGGACGGGCCACTGAAGGCGATGAGTCCCGGAGTGGTGGACTACTTGTTCCGCCAGCTTGTTTCCGGGCGGCCCGCGGAGGACGTCGCGTGGGAACGGGAAGGCGTCAGCCTTGCGGCCCAGCCGGCGGGGGCAGAGCTGGCCCGCAGGCTTGCTGAAACGGATCTTGATGCCCTGACGCCCACGGAGTTGTTCCATTACGTGCGGGCGGCGCAGCGGCTCGCATCATGGGCAGAGGGCCTTCGGCAGTCGGCGGTCGGCCGCTATTGCCATGCGGGGGCGGACGCTCCACGGCCAGGGCGTCGTCGTATTTGACGTTCGTCACGCCCGTGGCATTGTCCTAACCAGCCGGGGACAGGGTAACGTTTTTTCCATGGCTGACTCTTCCGCGCACATCCCTGCCCTCGGTACCCTCCTGACCGCCATGGTCACGCCGTTCACCAAGGACGGCGCAGTGGATTACGACCAGGCGGCAGCGCTGGCCAGCAAGCTGGTCGACGACGGCTGTGACGGCCTGGTGGTCACCGGCACCACCGGCGAGACCTCCACGCTGACGGACGAAGAGAACCTCGGCATGTTCCGCGCCGTGAAGGATGCCGTGGGCGGCCGGGCGGCCATCATTGCCGGGACCGGCACCAATGACACCGCGCACTCGGTCCACCTCTCCCAGCAGGCTGCTGCCCTCGGCGTCGACGGCCTCCTCTTGGTGACCCCTTACTACAACAAGCCCAGCCAGGCCGGTGTCCGCGCCCACTTCGAGACCATCGCCTCCGCCGTGGACGTACCCGTCATGCTGTACGACATCCCCGGCCGGTCCTCGATTCCGATCGAACCCGACACCATGATCCGGTTGGCGCAGCACCCCAACATCGTCGCCGTCAAGGACGCCAAGGCAGACCTCACCGCAGCCACCCGCGTCATGGCAGAAACCGACCTCCTGTTCTACTCGGGCGACGACGGGCTGACCCTTCCCTGGATGGCGCTGGGCGCCGTCGGCCTGGTGGGTGTCACCACCCACGTCGCCACCCGCCGCTTCCGCGAGCTCATCGACGCCGTCAACGCCAATGACCTTGGGACTGCCCGCAAGATCAACTTCGAGCTGCAGCCCGTGGTCCGCGCAACCATGACCCGTGTCCAGGGGGCCGTGGCGGCCAAACAGATTCTTAAATGGCAGGGAGTCCTGCCCAACTCGATTGTCCGTTTGCCCCTCGTGGAGCCGGACGAAACCGAGATCGAAACCATCCGCGGGGATTTGGCGGAAGCGGGGCTGGTCTTCTCCTGAGGCTAAGACCGGCACCCTTCCGCCTGGAAAGAAGTGCACTATGACCCAAACTGCCCTTACCGGCCTTGTCACCCCTCCGCGCCTGCCCCAGGGCACCCTGCGGATCGTCCCGCTTGGCGGGCTGGGGGAGATCGGCCGGAACATGGCCGTGTTCGAAATCGACGGCAAACTGCTGATCGTGGACTGCGGCGTCCTCTTTCCCGAGGAAACCCAGCCCGGCGTTGACCTGATCCTGCCGGACTTCTCGTACATTGAGGACCGGCTGGACGACGTCGTGGCCGTGATCCTCACGCATGGTCACGAGGACCACATCGGCGCCGTGCCGTACCTGCTGCGCCTGCGCAACGACATCCCCCTGGTGGGCTCCCAGCTGACGCTGGCCCTGATCGAGGCGAAGCTGCAGGAGCACCGCATCCGGCCCTACACGCTGACCGTTGAAGAAGGCCAGGTGGAGAAATTCGGGCCGTTCGAATGCGAGTTCGTCGCCGTCAACCACTCCATCCCGGATGCCCTTGCCGTGTTCATCCGCACGGCCGGCGGCACGGTCCTGCACACCGGTGACTTCAAGATGGACCAGCTGCCGCTGGACGGACGCATCACCGACCTGCGCCACTTCGCCAAGTTGGGCGAGGAGGGCGTTGACCTCTTCATGTCCGACTCCACCAACGCCGACGTGCCCGGATTCACCACGGCCGAGAAGGAAATCGGCCCCACCCTGGAGCGGCTTTTCGGCCAGGCCACCAAGCGCATCATCGTGGCGTCTTTCTCCTCCCACGTCCACCGCGTGCAGCAGGTCCTTGACGCCGCTGCCAAGCACAACCGCAAGGTGGCCTTTGTGGGCCGCTCCATGGTCCGCAACATGGCCATCGCGGAGAAGCTGGGCTACCTGGACGTCCCTTCCGGGCTGATCGTCGACATCAAGAACATCGACAACCTGCCGGACAACCGCGTGGTCCTCATGTCCACCGGCTCCCAGGGCGAGCCCATGGCGGCCCTGTCCCGGATGGCAAACGGCGACCACCGCGTGGTGGTGGGCGACGGCGATACCGTCATCCTGGCCTCCAGCCTCATCCCGGGCAACGAGAATGCAGTGTTCCGGATTATCAACGGCCTCCTCAAGCTCGGTGCCGACGTGATCCACAAGGGCAACGCCAAGGTCCACGTGTCCGGCCACGCAGCAGCCGGGGAACTGCTCTACTGCTACAACATCCTCGAGCCGCTCAACGCCATGCCCGTGCACGGCGAGACCCGCCACCTGATCGCCAACGGCAAGATCGCCATTGAGTCCGGCGTCCCGGAAGCCAGCGTCATCCTTGCCGACAACGGCACGGTCATCGACCTCCGCGACCACCAGGCGGACATCGTGGGCCAGGTGGAGGTTGGATTCGTCTACGTTGACGGCTCCAGCGTGGGTGAAATCACCGACGCGGACCTCAAGGACCGCCGCATCCTGGGCGATGAAGGCTTCATCTCGATCATCACGGTCATCCACCGAGCCACCGGCAAGGTGGTGTCCGGGCCCGAGATCCACGCCCGCGGTGTTGCCGAGGACGATTCAGTCTTCGACGACATCATCCCCAAGATCAACGCGGCACTGGAAGAAGCAGTCCAGAACCACGCCGACCACACCAGCCACCAGCTCCAGCAGGTGGTGCGCCGCGTCGTGGGCACGTGGGTCAACCGCAAGCTGCGCCGCAAGCCCATGATCATCCCGGTGGTGCTCGAGGCCTGAGATTAGCTCCGCTGCCGCAGGGCAGGTTCGGAAGGCCCCGGTTCACCGCGAACCGGGGCCTTCCCCGTGTGCGGGCGGTGCGGCCGGTGCCCCCAACCGATGCGCTCCCCGGGCCCCGATATCCCCGGAATCACAGCATGCTTCCGGTACCGTGGCTACTATGGCCACACGTACTACTTCCGCGCCCAAAGGTACCGGCAGGGGCAGCTCCGGCAGCAAATCCGGGAGCTCCACAGCCCGCGGAACCGGCTCCACTGCCAGCAAGGCAGGGCGCGGCGGCTCATCCAGCACCGCGCGCACCCGCCAGCTTCCCGCCGTCGAACACCACCAGCCGTGGCTGCTGCGCGTGGTCGGCGGAGCATGGCTGGGCATGGGCCACCTGGTGGGCGGGGGAGTGCGCCGCATCGGCCATGACGTCAGTGACCTTCCCGCCGAGGACCGCCGCGACGGCGCCGCGCTGTTCAACCTGGCGCTGGGGGTCTTCATCGCCACGTTCGCCTGGTGGGGCCTGACGGGCTGGTTCCCGGACGCCGTCTACGCCGTGGTGAACGGCACCTTCGGCTGGATCTCCCTGCTGCTTCCGCTCATGCTGTTCGTCTGCGCCTTCCGGTTGTTCCGGCAGCCCTCCGACGGCCGGGGCAACAACAGGGTGGGCATCGGCTTCCTGATTATGACGTTCGCCGGCTGCGGCCTGGCGCACATCCTGGGCGGCCAGCCCACCGTCGCCGACGGCTTCGACGGCCTCCGCAAAGCCGGCGGCATGCTTGGCTTCCTGGCCGCCACGCCGCTGGCGGCCATCCATCCCGCCGTGCCTGTGGCCCTCTACGGCCTGCTCGCCTTCGTGTCCCTGCTGATCATCACGGCCACCCCGTTCACGGCCATCCCGCGCCGCATCCGCGGAGCCTACGAGCACCTCATGGGCATCGACCTGATGGACCAGGAACGCCCCGACGTCCACGACCGCAGCTACCTGGAACGGACGGCCCCCGCCGCACCCCGCAAGAAGAAGCGCAAGCTCTTTGGCAAGGACCAGGAGTCCGAGCCAGGCCTTGAGGGCTACGTTGGCGACGAAGCGTTTGAGCACGCCGTCATTGACGACGACGAGCAGGAACCTGCCCGGCCCGCGCCGGGCGTGCGGCGGCCCACCCAGGCGGAGATCGCCGTCGAAAAAATCAAGGCAGCCCAGGGCCTGGGCGCCGCGTCGCAGGCGTCACCCCCGGACAACGCCACCGAGGCCATCCCACTGGTCATCCCGGGGGCTGCTGCTCCCGGCAAGCCCGCAGCGGCGCCCACCGTGCCCTCCAACCCCGTGGCGCCGGCCCCGCCGCCCGTCCCCATCCCGCAGCGGACCGAGCAGCTTTCACTCGCCGGCGACGTCACGTACACCCTCCCGGCCTCGGACTTCCTGACCCCCGGATCCATCCCCAAGGAGCGCACGGAAGCGAACGACGCCGTCGTCGCCGCCCTGACCGATACCCTGCAGCAGTTCAATGTTGACGCCACCGTCACCGGCTTCAGCCGCGGCCCCACCGTTACCCGGTACGAGATCGAACTTTCGCCGGGCACCAAGGTGGAGCGTGTCACCGCCCTGTCCAAGAACATCTCCTACGCCGTCGCCTCCAGTGATGTCCGCATCCTCAGCCCCATCCCGGGCAAGTCGGCCATCGGCATCGAGATCCCCAACACGGACCGCGAAACCGTCTCCCTGGGCGATGTCCTCCGCAGCCAGAACGCCCGCCGCACGGACCACCCGATGGTCATGGGCGTGGGCAAGGACGTGGAGGGTGGCTACGTGGTGGCCAACCTGGCCAAGATGCCGCACCTCCTGGTGGCCGGTGCCACCGGTGCCGGTAAGTCGTCCTTCGTGAACTCGATGATCACGTCCATCCTGATGCGTGCCACCCCGGACGAGGTCCGCATGGTCATGGTGGACCCCAAGCGTGTGGAACTGACCGCCTACGAGGGCGTTCCGCACCTGATCACGCCCATCATCACCAACCCCAAGAAGGCGGCCGAAGCGCTGCAGTGGGTGGTACGGGAAATGGACGCCCGCTACGACGACCTCGCCAACTACGGCTTCAAGCACATCGACGACTTCAACAAGGCCGTGCGCGCCGGCAAGGTCCAGCCGCCGGTCGACTCCAAACGCGTCATCCGGCCCTACCCATACCTGCTGGTGATCGTCGACGAACTTGCCGACCTCATGATGGTGGCCCCCCGCGACGTCGAAGACTCCATCGTCCGCATCACCCAGCTGGCCCGTGCCGCCGGCATCCACCTGGTCCTGGCCACCCAGCGGCCCTCCGTCGACGTGGTGACGGGCCTCATCAAAGCCAACGTGCCCTCGCGCATGGCCTTCGCCACGTCCTCCGTCACGGACTCCCGGGTGGTCCTGGACCAGCCGGGCGCCGAGAAGCTCATCGGCCAGGGTGACGCGCTCTTCCTGCCCATGGGCGCCTCCAAGGCGATGCGTGTCCAGGGCGCCTGGGTCACGGAGTCGGAGATCCACAAAGTGGTGGAGCACGTCAAGGGACAGCTCCAGGCTGTCTACCGTGACGACGTCGCCCCTGAAGCGGAAAAGAAGCAGATCGACGACGACATCGGGGACGACCTCGAGGTGCTGCTGCAGGCCACCGAACTGGTGGTCACCACCCAATTCGGCTCCACCTCCATGCTGCAGCGCAAGCTCCGGGTCGGGTTCGCCAAGGCCGGCCGGCTCATGGACCTCCTCGAATCCAGGGGAGTGGTGGGCCCCTCGGAGGGTTCCAAGGCGCGTGACGTCCTTGTGAAGCCGGACGACCTCGCCGCCGTCCTCGCCGCGATGAAGGGCCAGGAAGCCCCTGCGGCGCCTGACTCGCAGACCGCCGCACTCAGTGACAACGCCAACGCCAACATCGCCCAGGGCGGCTACGCCGAAGACCTGGTGGCTGCGGACCTGGACCAGAGGAAGCAGAACGTCGAATACTACGACGGCTCGGATTCGGCCCCGGGCGGCTATGGCGACGACGATGACGGCTCCGAAGACGCCTGGTCCCTCACCGGGCGCTAGGCCGGTAGCCTAGAAACGTGACTAGCACTGATGCAACCGCCGCCGGCCAGGGCCGTGCCGGGGTCTGGAACCTTCCCAATGTCCTGACCATGATCCGCATCGCGCTGGTCCCGTTCTTCGTGTGGTTCCTGGTGGCGGACGCGCCCGGGCTGCACAGCACCTCCAGTCCGTGGCGGTGGGCGGCCGTGGCGGCATTCGCCATTGCCATCTACACGGACAAGCTCGACGGCGATATCGCCAGGAGCCGGAACCTCGTTACGGACTTCGGCAAGATCGCCGATCCCATCGCCGACAAGCTCCTCATCGGCTCCGCGCTGGTGATGCTGTCCCTGCTGGGCGAACTGCCCTGGTGGGCAACCCTGGTGATCCTGGTCCGGGAATGGGGCATCACTGCGCTGCGTTTCTTCGTGATCCGCTACGGCGTCATCCCCGCTTCCCGCGGCGGCAAGCTCAAGACCGTCGTGCAGACCGCAGCGATTTTCCTGTACCTGCTGCCGTTCGGGGCGTTCGCGCCGTGGATGTCCTGGGTGGCGTTTGCCGTCATGATGGCCGCTGTGGCGATCACGCTGTGGACCGGCGTTGAATATGTGATTGAAGCCATGCGCCTCCGTGCGAGGGGCAAGCGGCAGGCAGGGACCGCGGAAGGGCAGGAACAGGCATGAGCAACCTCCACCAGTTGGCCGCCCAGGCCGTCAGGCAGGCGCTCGAGTCAGGACGGACCGTTGCCACCGCGGAATCTTTGACTGCCGGAATGGTGTCCGCGGTCCTCGCCGACACGCCCGGAGCCTCCGGCATGCTCCAGGGCGGCGTGGTGGCCTACCAGAACTCCGTGAAGGACGGGGTGCTGCACGTCCCTTCCGACCTGCTGGCCCGTGCCGGCTCCGTCGACCCGGACGTCGCCCGTGCCATGGCGGCCGGGGCGCGCACTGTCCTGGGCGCCGACGTCGGGCTTTCCACCACCGGCGTCGCCGGCCCCGAGGCCCATGACGGCAAGCCCGTGGGCCGGGTTTACATTGGTATTGCCACGGCTGGCGGCACCGCCGGTTTCGAATACACCTTTACCGGCAGCAGGCCGGACATCCGGGCCGCTGCGTGCGGCGCCGCGCTGGAAAGACTGCTTGAGGCCCTGTCCGACTGACCTTCGCAGCCTGCGAAGTTACCGGGCGTAAAGTTGCCGGGAACAAAAGCCGGTACCGATTAGTTATTACATTGTGTCGCTTCCGGAGAGCGGAGGCGCCTAGGATGAAATGACCAAGACGGGTTCGCCGGCGGCGGACCTGACCAATGAGGGAGCAAGGCGATACAGATGGTAAAGCAGCCCGTATCCGTAAACGGCGTTGTCCGCTGGAAGGATGTGGGCCTCGCCGAACAGGCTAAGAGCGAACAGAAGGAGCGCAAGATGGTAGTACTTCGTCACGAAATCGGTGATGTCCTGCGCGATGTCCGCCAGCGTCAGGGGCGCACGCTCCGTGAAGTTTCGCACAGCGCCCGTGTCTCCCTGGGATACCTCAGCGAAGTGGAGCGCGGCCAGAAGGAAGCATCATCAGAGCTTCTGTCCTCGATCTGCTCGGCACTGGATGTTCCGTTGTCAAGCATGCTCCGTGAGGTCAGCGACCGCGTGGCAGTAGCCGAAGGCGTCGCAGTTCCGGACACCGTTCCGCAGGAATTCTCCCAGCGTTACGGCCGTGACCTGGAACGCGACCTCAACACTGAACTGAACGACGAACTCTCCACGGGCCTCCTCTCCGGAGCCCGGTAAGGCGACCCACCCCAGGGTGGGCGCCGGACAGCAGGAAGCCCCCGGCCATGCCGGGGGCTTCCTGCTGTCGTCAGTCCTCGTGCGCCCGCTCCGGTGAGGGCGGCCCGTCTGCGGCTTCCTTGGGGAACCCGTCACGCTCATAGGTGGAGTTCAACCTGGCCATGCAGCGGGCCAATTCCTCCAGGTCCTCCACCGGCCACTCGCGCAGCCGCTCCTGGAAGACCTGGCGCCTCGCGTCCTGGACCTGGTGCATCTTCTCTTCGCCCTTCGGCGTCAGCCGGATCGACTGCGCCCGGCG
This sequence comes from Pseudarthrobacter sp. 902506025, assembly GCF_040702325.1. NCBI lineage: Bacteria > Bacillati > Actinomycetota > Actinomycetes > Micrococcales > Micrococcaceae > Pseudarthrobacter > Pseudarthrobacter sp. 902506025. The sequence goes on along the minus strand of NZ_JBFBKW010000006.1, from coordinate 54,498 downwards.
GTCCAGGGGGTCCGCCTCCTTGGACACCAGGCCAAGGCTTTCCAGGAACGCGATCTGCCGGCTGACCGAGGGCTTGCCCACCCCGATGTTCATGGCCAGCTTGGTGAGCCGGATGGGTCCTTCCCGGCGGATAATCGTCAACAGCCCGTACGCCGCAGGCTCCATGTCCGGGTGGACCTCGCGCGAAAGCTGGTTGGAGATGGCCCGCGCCCGCCGCCAAAAAAGGCTGATCTGGTGTTCAACATTCTGCAGCGCGGTGTCGGCGGCGTCGCTGCCTGTGTCCTGCCGCGGCGGGTCCGGGGAGTTGCTCATGGCAACAATTCTAGGGTCCACAATCATGAGAGGATTTACCGATGCGAATCAGCGAGTACTGGCGCCTGATGGATGACGAGTTCGGTGCGGGATACTCCCGCGTGCTGAGCAGCACCCTGGTCCTTGCCGGCGTTGGCGGGCGCACCGCTGACCAGGCCCTGGCGGCCGGGGTTGAGCCGCGCCGGGTCTGGCTTGCGGTCTGCGACGTCCAGGATGTCCCGACGGAACGGCGGCTTGGCCGCGACATCGCCCCGCGCCGCGACTAGCGGAGGGGACGGGCGCCCGAGTCCTGCCGGCGGACACGCCGCAGGAGCTCCACTCTTCGAATACCTGTTCGGATAAGGCTATGATTTTTTCATCGGGTTTATCCACATAGCCGTTGTCTTCCGGCCGGAATGTCAGTGGGTCCCCCTAGCGTCAGAGATGACCAATACAACGGCCGCGAAGGCCACCATCGAGAAAGCATTAGAGGTGTCAACCATGGCGGCAGCCCCGGATCGTGCAAAAGCGCTGGAAGCAGCGCTTGCCCAGATTGACAAGCAGTTCGGCAAGGGCTCGGTCATGCGCCTGGGCGACGAAGTCCGCGCTCCGATCGAAGTCATCCCCACCGGCTCCATCGCCCTGGATGTCGCCCTTGGCATCGGCGGGCTCCCGCGCGGCCGCGTCATCGAAATCTACGGTCCTGAATCCTCAGGTAAGACCACCGTTGCCCTGCACGCGGTGGCGAACGCCCAGCGCGCGGGCGGGATCGCCGCCTTCATCGACGCCGAGCACGCCCTGGACCCTGACTACGCCGCCAAGCTGGGCGTGGACACCGACGCCCTCCTGGTCTCGCAGCCGGACACCGGTGAGCAGGCCCTGGAAATCATGGACATGCTGGTCGGCTCCGGTTCGCTGGATGTCATCGTCATCGACTCCGTTGCCGCCCTGGTGCCGCGCGCAGAGATCGAAGGCGACATGGGCGACAGCCATGTCGGCCTCCAGGCCCGCCTCATGAGCCAGGCCCTGCGTAAGATCACCGGCCGCCTGAGCCAGACCAAGACCACCGCCATCTTCATCAACCAGCTCCGCGAAAAGATCGGCGTCTTCTTCGGTTCCCCCGAAACCACCACCGGCGGTAAGGCCCTGAAGTTCTACGCGTCGGTCCGCATCGACGTCCGCCGGATCCAGACCCTGAAGGAAGGCGCGGACTCCGTCGGCAACCGGACCAAGGCCAAGATCGTCAAGAACAAGATGGCTCCGCCCTTCAAGGTTGCCGAGTTCGACATCATCTACGGCCAGGGCATCTCCCGCGAGGGCGGCATCATCGATATGGGCGTGGAGCACGGCATCATCAAGAAGTCGGGTTCCTGGTTCACCTACGATGGCGACCAGCTCGGCCAGGGCATGGAAAATTCGCGCCGTTTCCTCCGTGACAACCCGGAGCTGGCCGCCGAGCTGGAGCGCCTCATCAAGGAAAAGCTCGGTGTCGGCGTCAAGCCTGCCGAGGATGAGTCCAAGGACGCACCAAAGCTGAAAGCCGTCGACGGGTTCTAGCCCTTGACCGGCCCACGAACACGGCGGACCCGTTCCGGCAGCCCCTCGACAGGGGCGCCGGACGGGTTTGGCGTCCCTGAGGACCCGCGGGACGCGGACGCCGAACCGGACCCGTTCTCGGTGGCGCAGGCCATCGTCTACCGGCAGCTGACAGCGGCGCCCAAAAGCCGGCTGCAGCTTGCCCGGAAACTGGCGGAGCGGAACATCCCGGAACACGTCGCCGAGGCCGTCCTGGACAAGTTCCAAGATGTCCGGCTGATCAACGATGCCGAATTTGCCGACATGTGGGTCAGGAGCCGGGCCCAGTCCCGGAAGCTGGCCAAAGGCGCGCTCCGGCGGGAGCTCGCCGAGAAGGGCATCGACCAGGAAACGGCTGCTTCGGCGCTGGAGCAGCTGACCGACGCCGATGAGGAAGCCGCGGCCCGCGCCCTGGTGGAACGCAAGCTCCGCCCCGGGACAGACCTCGCCGGTCCCGGCGAACGGGACAAAGCGGTGCGGCGGTTGGCCTCCATGCTGGCCCGCAAGGGCTACCAACCCTCCCAGGCGTTCCGGATCGTGAACGAGGTCCTCGATTCCCGGCAGGATCCCGATAGCGACCCCCTCCAGAGCCGGTACCCTTAACGGGTGAGTTTGACCATTCCTTCCCCCCAACCCGACGCCACCCCTTCCGTCGAAGCAGGGGCCGTGCCGCACACCGGAGCGATGCCCCGCACCTACCAGGTGCGCACCTTCGGCTGCCAGATGAACGTCCACGACTCCGAACGGATGTCCGGCCTGCTTGAGGCCGCCGGTTACGTGCCCGCGGAGGGCGGGCATGCCGACGTCGTGGTGTTCAACACCTGCGCAGTCCGGGAAAACGCGGACAACAAGCTCTATGGCAACCTGGGCATCCTGGCCCCGGTGAAGGCGGCCAACCCCGGCATGCAGATCGCCGTGGGCGGTTGCCTGGCACAAAAGGACCGCGAAACCATCCTCAAAAAGGCTCCCTGGGTGGATGCCGTCTTCGGTACCCACAACGTCGGAGCCCTTCCGGCCCTCCTGGACCGGGCACGGCACAACGACGAAGCCCAGCTGGAGATCCTGGAGTCCCTGGATGTCTTCCCTTCGACGCTGCCCACCAAACGGGACTCGGTCTACTCGGGCTGGGTGTCCATCTCCGTCGGTTGCAACAACACCTGCACTTTCTGCATCGTGCCGGCCCTGCGCGGCAAGGAAAAGGACCGTCGGCCCGGAGACATCCTGGCGGAAATCCAGGCACTCGTGGACGACGGCGCCATCGAAGTCACCCTGCTCGGCCAGAACGTCAACTCCTATGGCGTCGAGTTCGGGGACAGGCAGGCCTTCTCCAAGCTCCTGCGTGCCTGCGGCGGGATCGAGGGACTGGAACGCGTCCGCTTCACCAGCCCGCACCCGGCCGCCTTCACCGATGACGTCATCGACGCCATGGCAGAGACGCCCAACGTGATGCCGCAGCTGCACATGCCGCTGCAGTCCGGGTCGGACAGCATCCTCCGGGCCATGAAGCGTTCCTACCGGTCCACCAAGTTCCTGGGCATCCTGGACAAGGTCCGCGAAAGGATCCCGCACGCCGCCATCTCGACCGACATCATCGTCGGCTTCCCCGGCGAAACGGAAGAGGACTTCCAGGCAACCCTGGACGTGGTGGAAAAGTCCCGTTTCGCCACCGCCTTCACCTTCCAGTATTCAAAGCGTCCCGGCACGCCGGCGGCCGACCTGCCCGACCAGCTCCCCAAAGCCGTGGTCCAGGAACGCTTCGAACGCCTCACCGCCCTCCAGGACCGCATCGCCGCGGAAGAAAACCGGAAGCAGCTGGGCCGCCGGCTGGAAGTCATGGTCACGGCCCAGTCCGGGCGGAAGTCGGAGGAAACCCACCGGCTCTCCGGCCGGTCGCAGGACCAGCGGCTGGTCCACTGCTCGGTCCCGGAGGGTGCGCCGGCCCCAAGGCCCGGAGACCTGGTCACCGTCACCATTACCGAAGCCGCTGCCTTCCACCTCGTGTCTGATCCGACGCTTGAGGACTACAGCCTGCGCCGATCACGGGCAGGGGACGCGTGGGACAGGTCCCAGGCCGACTCCTGCGGGGCACCATCCCCGGCTTCACCAGGGGAACGCAAGGGCGTCTCCCTCGGCATGCCCGCACTGCCGCTGCGCACCCGCTGACAGGTGGCTGCCCCGCCCGTCATCGCCGTCGTCGGTCCCACCGGCTCAGGCAAGTCAGACCTCGCCGTCAACCTTGCCCTCGCCCTGGACGGCGAAGTCATCAACGCCGACGCCATGCAGTTCTACCGCGGCATGGACATCGGCACCGCCAAGATCACCATGGCCGAGCGCAGGGGAGTGCCGCACCACCTCCTGGACACCCTGGACGTCACCCAGGAAGCCAGTGTTTCCGACTTCCAACGCGATGCCCGCGGCGCCATCGACGCCATCCATGCCCGCGGCAAGCGCGCCATCCTGGCCGGCGGCTCCGGACTGTACGTCCGGGCCGCGCTGGACGTACTGGAGTTCCCGGGGACCGATCCGGCGCTGCGTGCCCGGCTTGAAGCGGAGCACGCCGAACTCGGTACCGAAGCACTCCTTGCCAGGCTCCGGACCGTCGATCCTGCCTCCGCCGCCCGGGTCTCCGATGCCCGGCGCATCATCCGTGCCCTCGAGGTGCACGAACTTACCGGACGGCCCTTCAGCTCCTTCATGCCCCGGCGGGAGTACCACCAGCCCGCCATCCAGCTGGGCCTCAGCGTGGACCGCGAGGTGCTCCGGGACAGGTTGGCCGCACGTGTGCACCGGATGGTGGACGCCGGCCTGCTGGACGAAATCCGGATGCTCGATGCCAACGGCCTGCGCCGCGGCAAAACCGCGTCCCGTGCCCTGGGCTATGCACAGTTCCTGCGGGTCCTGGACGGCGAATCCACCGTCCAGGCCGCCGCGGAGGAGACCATCGTGGCCACCCGGCAGTTCGCCCGGCGCCAGCTGACGTGGTTCCGCGCCGATCCGCGCATCACCTGGCTCGACTGGCAGGACCCCGGGCTCCTGGGCAAGGCCCTGGAACTGTCCCGGTAGCGGCGGTTTCAGGACGGACAGCTTCCGCCGCTACGCTTGGAATCATGAATGCTACCCCCGCGGAAACCACCGGACCTGCCCTGCGCACCCTGAGCGGCCTCTGCTTCTCCAAGGGGCACGGCACCGGCAACGATTTCGTCCTGGTGGCCGACCCTGAGGGGACGCACGAGATCGGCGCGGACCAGGCCGCCGCCCTGTGCGACCGGCACCGCGGGATCGGCGCCGACGGCCTGATCAGGGCCGTCCCGTCCCGCTTCCTGCCAGAGGGCCAGGACTTGCTCGCCGGCGCCCCGGACGCGGAATGGTTCATGGATTACCGCAACGCCGACGGCTCCCTGTCCGAGATGTGCGGCAACGGGGTCAGGGTCTTCGTCCACTTCCTGCGGACCGAGGGACTGATCGACCTGCCCGACGGCGGATCGCTCACCATCGGCACCCGGGGGGGCGTCAAGACCGTGGTCCGGACCGGGGACGGCTACGCGGTGGACATGGGACCCTGGGAGTTCATCTTCCCCGGTGAGGCCAGCGCCAAGGCCATGGATTCCCTGGTCACCGCCGACGGGCTGGAGGTTGCCCGGCCTGCCCTCTCCGTGAGCATGGGCAACCCGCACACGGTGGTGGCCCTTGCCGAACTCTCGGAGCTCACGGGCACCCGGCTCTTCACCGCCCCCAAGGTCGATCCGGTTCCGGCGAACGGGACCAACGTGGAATTCGTGGTGCCGGCAGAGCCGCTGGTCCACGACGGAGTGGGATCCGTGACCATGCGGGTGCACGAGCGCGGCGTGGGGGAGACCCAGTCCTGCGGGACCGGTGCCTGCGCTGCCGCCGTCGCCATCAGGCACTGGGCCGGCGCGGAAGCCCCGGACGCCTGGCGGGTCCACGTTCCCGGCGGAGTGGTGGGCGTGAAATTCTTTGCCGGCCCTGGCGGGCACGAGCATGTGGAGCTCAGCGGCCCCGCCGTCATCGTGGCGAGTGGGACGCTTTCCTGACCGCCAGGATCCGGAAGGACTTCGACGTCGACTCGCGGGTCACGGTGAAGGAGCTGTCCAGTTCGGCCGCCAGCCAACGCTGGAGCGAATCGGAGCCCAGGTTCTTCTGCACCACCAGCCATGCCGTCCCGCCCTCTGCCAGGCGCGGCAGCCACATTTTGAGCAGGGCATGCAGTTCGTCCTTGCCGATCCTGATGGGCGGGTTGGACCAGATGGTGTCAAAGCGGATCTCCGGATCCACGGCCCCAGGGGTGCTGGCGACGACGTTGGCCAGCCCCAGTGCGGCAGCGTTCTCGTTGGTCAAGGTAATGCAGCGTTCGTTGACGTCCACGGCGTAAACCTTCGAACCGGGTGCCAGCAGCGCCATGGTGAGCGCCACGGGTCCCCAGCCGCATCCGATGTCCAGCAGGTTCCCCTGGGGATGCGGTGCCGGGACCCCGGCCAGGAGCACCGCGGTGCCTTTGTCGATGCCGTCGGGGCTGAAGATCCCCTGGGAGGTCTGGAGCCGCCGCGTCTCACCGGCCAATTCCACCGTCAGGGGCTTCCTGGTAAAGGGGCCGGCAGGTGACGAGCTGAAATAGTGTGCGGACTCCATAACTGGCCAGAGTAGTTCCCCCTGCAGCGTAATGGGAAACCGGCCCGCAGCCCCTCTGCTACGCTGGCATACATGTTCCTGATCTTCGAGTAGCTGGTACGGGCCGCGCCCGTCCCGCACACTGTCCTCCCGCGACAGTCCGTCCCGCAGCGACGCAGGTTTCCATACCTTCCGCTTTTGCGCACCGGCCAGGCTTCCCCGCCCGCCCGGCCGCCGGACACAACTCGAAAGTCAGCCCCCTGCTGCACTTCCTGCCTTTGGTCCGGCTGTCCCAGCCCTGCCGCCGTCCTGACGCGGCCTTCGAGCCCCGGCATCGCAGCCGGCGGCGAAACAACCAGGAGAACTGAATGACCGCAGGCCGTCAGCCCAACGCGAATACTTATCAACTTCGAGCCAATCAGCACTATTCTGGAACTGCCGAATCTTCAAAGGAGACCATGACCAGCCAGCCCAATTCCGGTTCCGATCCAGCCACCCAGGACATGAGTCCGCAGGAGATCCAGGCTGTCATCGACCGGATCCTCGCCAAGGACGTCCCTGCCAGGAATGCCGGCACGTCCGGCGGTGAAGGCGGCAGCGGAAAGGCCGTGTTTGGCAAGGCGCAAGCCATTTCCCGGCTCGACGAAGAACATTCAACGTACGACGGCGACCAGCAGGACCTCGAGGAACGGCGTGCACTGCGCCGCAGGGCGGGTCTGTCCACCGAGCTTGAGGACGTCACCGAGGTTGAATACCGCCAGCTGCGCCTGGAACGCGTGGTCCTGGCCGGGCTTTGGTCCGAGGGGACGCTGGCCGACGCCGAAAACTCACTGCGTGAGCTGGCCGCCCTGGCCGAGACAGCGGGTTCGGAAGTCCTCGACGGCCTGGTGCAGCGCCGCGACAAGCCGGACCCCGGGACGTTCCTGGGTTCCGGCAAGGCCCAGGAACTGAAGGACATCGTCATGGCCACCGGCGCGGACACCGTGGTGGTGGACGCCGAACTGGCACCCTCCCAGCGCCGTGGCCTCGAAGACATCGTCAAGGTCAAGGTCATCGACCGGACAGCCCTGATCCTGGACATCTTCGCCCAGCATGCCAAGAGCCGCGAAGGCAAGGCACAGGTGGAACTGGCCCAGCTGGAATACCTGCTTCCCCGCCTGCGCGGCTGGGGCGAGTCGATGTCCCGCCAGGCCGGCGGCCAGGTGGGCGGCGCCGCCGCCGGCATGGGCTCGCGTGGTCCCGGTGAGACCAAGATCGAACTGGACCGTCGCCGGATCCGTACCCGCATGGCCAAGCTGCGGCGCGAAATCGCCGCAATGAAGCCGGCACGCGAGACCAAACGGGCCAACCGTCGTCGTAATGAAGTACCCTCCGTGGCCATCGCCGGGTACACCAACGCCGGCAAGTCCTCGCTGCTCAACCGGCTCACGGACGCAGGAGTCCTCGTGGAGAACGCGCTGTTCGCCACGCTGGATCCCACCGTCCGCAAGGCCGAAACCGCTGACGGCCTGGGGTACACCCTGGCCGACACCGTCGGATTCGTCCGCTCGCTGCCCACCCAGCTGGTGGAAGCCTTCCGCTCCACCCTGGAAGAGGTGGCGGACTCGGACCTGATCCTGCACGTGGTGGACGTTTCGCACCCCGATCCCGAAGGGCAGATCGCCGCGGTCCGGAAGGTCTTCAGCGAAGTCGACGCGCGCAAGGTCCCTGAGATCATCGTCCTGAACAAGGCCGATGCGGCGGACCCTTTCGTGGTGGAGCGGCTGAAGCAGCGCGAGCCGCGGCACGTGGTGGTCTCGGCCAGGACCGGGGAGGGCATCCCGGAACTGCTGAAGGCCATCAGCGAATCCATTCCCCGGCCATCGGTCAAGATGGAGTTGCTCATCCCGTACGACCGCGGGGACCTGATCAGCAAGCTCCACGAGTCAGACGCCGAGATCCTCAGCCTGGACCACATCGAAGCCGGTACCAGGGCTGCGGTGATGGTCCGGGAGGGCCTCGCGTCCGAACTGGAACAATTCGTCGTCAATGACTGATCCCGCTGCCGGCGAAGCTGCGCAGACGGCCGGCGAGCAGTTCGTTATCGAACTGCTCGACCGCGCCGTCGCCGGCATGGGCGGACAAAGCCGCACCGGACAACACGAAATGGCCCGCCAGGTGGCCCGGGCCATCGAAACCGGAAACCACCTCCTGGTCCAGGCCGGCACCGGAACCGGCAAATCGCTGGCCTACCTGGTACCGCTGATCGCCCATGCCCTGGAAAGCAACAAGCCCGCGCTGGTCTCCACGGCGACCCTGGCGCTCCAGACCCAGATCGTGGGCCGGGACCTGCCCCGGCTCCTGAAGAACATCACGCCGGCGCTGGACCGGCCGGTCAAGGTGGCCCTGGTCAAGGGCAGGTCCAACTACGTGTGCCGCCACAAGCTTGAAGGCGGGTTCCCCTCCGAGGAACCGTCGGAAGGGCAGCTCTTCTCCCTGGGGGAGGACACCAGCGTTCCGCACTTCGCCGCCTCGGTGGGCGGGCCGTCGTCGCAGCTGGGCAAGGAAGTGGTGCGGCTGCGCGAGTGGGCGGAGAAGACGGCCACCGGCGACCGCGACGAGCTGCTGCCTGGCGTGACCGACCGTGCCTGGCGGCAGGTTTCCGTTACCTCGATGGAGTGCCTCGGGGCGCAAAAATGCCCGATGGCCGCCGAGTGCTTCAGTGAGCTTGCCCGGCAGGATGCCGCCGAGGCCGACGTGGTGGTGACCAACCACGCCATGCTGGCCGTGAGCGCGTTCGAGGGACTGGCAGTCCTGCCCGAATACGACGTCGTGGTGGTGGACGAAGCCCACGAACTGCAGGACCGGGTGACCGGTGCCGTATCCGGGCAGCTGTCCGTCGCCATGGTCCACGCCGCCGCTTCCGGCGCGCGGAAACATACCGCCATCACCGTTGATGCGCTGAACGCCGCAGCTGCCAACCTGGAAATGGCCCTCGCGGGCGCGCCCAACGGACTGCTCCCCAACGGCCTGAACGACGAGCAACTCGACTGCGTGGACCAGCTGCGTGAAGCGTGCCGGGCTGCGTTGTCCGATTCCAAAGGGGACAGCAACACCACGGCCGACGGCGGGCGGCAGCTGGCCCGTTCCCGGCTGATGCTCATCCTGGAACTCTGCGAGCGGCTGATTGCCGCCCGCGAAAACCGGGAGGTGGTGTGGTTCTCCCGCGCCAGCACCTTTGATCCGGGCCAAGGCTATTCGCAGCCCGATGACAGTGCTCCAGTCCTGGTCAACATTGCACCGCTTTCCGTCGCCGGGAGGCTGCGGGAAGGGCTCTTCGCCGACCATACCGTGGTGCTGACCTCCGCCACCCTGGCGATCGGTTCCGCGTTCGAACCGGCCGCGGGAGGCCTGGGCCTGCTTGGTGACGGCGCGCCCAGCTGGACGGGCGTGGATGTTGGTTCGCCCTTCGACTACCCGAAACAGGGCATCCTTTATGTTGCCGGCCACCTGCCCAAGCCTGGCCGGGGTGTTTCCCCGGAGGCCCTGGCCGAACTCGAAGCGCTCATCAAGGCCTCCAACGGGGGAGCGCTCTGCCTGTTCTCGTCGCGGCGGGCGGCTGAGGAAGCTGCCGATGCCCTCCGCCCGAAGCTCGGCATGACTGTCCTCTGCCAGGGGGAGTCGACCATGACCGCCCTGGTCAAACAATTCGCGGACGAGCCGGACACCTGCCTCTTCGGAACCATGTCCCTGTGGCAGGGCGTTGATGTTCCCGGTGGATCCTGCCGGCTGGTCGTGATTGACCGCATCCCGTTCCCGCGGCCGGACGACCCCCTCATGACGGCGCGTTCGCGAGCCGTGGCGCAGGCAGGCGGAAACGGTTTCATGTCTGTTTCCGCCACGCACGCTGCGATCCGGCTCGCCCAGGGGGCCGGCCGCCTGATCAGGTCAACCGGCGACAAGGGTGTGGTGGCAGTCCTGGACTCGCGGCTGGCCACCGAACGCTATGCGGGATTCCTGCGCGGCGCCCTCCCGCCGTTCTGGGCCACCACTGACCGCGCCAAGGCACTGGCAGCCCTTAGCAGGCTGGGCGCCGACGCGTCCTGAGATCCGGCGCGTCCTGGGAACCGCCGGACAACGCCTGCGCGGATGCCGCGCAGGCGTTCGGGGCTAGAGCGAACGCAGGACCGAGACGACCTTGCCCATGATGGTGGCATGGTCACCCAGGATCGGTTCGTACTGGGTGTTCTGCGGCAGCAGCCAGGTGTGGCCATCGCGCTGGCGGAAGGTCTTTACGGTGGCCTCGTCATCCAGCAGTGCAGCGACAATGTCCCCGTTGGCGGCGTCAGCCTGGCGCCGCACCACTACCCAGTCGCCATCGCAAATGGCGGCATCCACCATGGAATCGCCAGCCACCTTGAGCATGAAAAGTTCACCCTGGCCAACCAGCTGGCGGGGCAGCGGCATGACGTCTTCGACGAGTTGTTCGGCAAGGATGGGGCCACCGGCGGCAATCCGGCCGACCAGCGGAACCATGGCCGTGTCCAGTGCAGTGGGCAGCTCCGTGACTGTGGCGCCGCCCCCTGCGGCCTGGGGCGCGGCAGGCGTGCCCCCGCCTTTGCCCCCGCCATCGAGCGTGAGCGGCATCAACACTTCCATGGCACGCGGCCGCTTGGGGTCGCGCCGAAGGTAGCCCAGCTTTTCCAACTGCGAGAGCTGGTGGGTCACGCTTGACAGGCTGGCAAGGCCCACCGTGTCGCCGATTTCCCGCATGGACGGCGGATACCCGTTCTCGTTAACGGAGCGCTGGATGGTCTCGAGGATCTTCTTCTGCCGGGGAGTCAGCCCCTTGGTGGTCCTCTTGGATTGCGGGACGGTCCTGCCCCCGGCGGCTGCTGCTGCCATATTCGCCATTGCCTTTCGCTTGCCGCCGAACCTCCCGCCGGGCGCTGTTCCGCGGTGCCGGTGGAAGGACTCCCGCTGTCATTGTCAGACCCTGCTGTTCAACTTCAGGAGTGCTTGTTCCTGGTTCCAAAACTAGGCCAGCCATAGTGCTTTTTCAAACATTTGTTCTAGCGAGTCTCGACAATGTTCGTTGATAGGTGCTAAAACTTAATCAGCAAAGTTCGAATATGTGTTCTAACCAGTAGATGACTCCTTCGAATACGCGGCCGGAAGATGTGCGCGGCGGCGGTACGGAACGGCAAGGGGCGTTGGCGGGCGGACACCCGGGCAGCACGGCAAGTCCAGGAGGGCTTAGTTCATGTCAGCTTTATCTCTTCACCAGGTTTCACCTTCGTCTGCACCCCTGCGGCTGACCCGCCGGGGGAGGATCGTCCTGATCGGGGTTCCGCTCGTAGTCCTGGCTGTTCTCCTGCTGTCACTCGCCGGGTTTTTCCATTCCCCGGCCAAGGCCTCGGATTCGGCTGCGGACCTCGCAGTGACCCCCACCGTGACGGTGACGGTGCAGCCCGGACAATCGTTGTGGGCCATTGCCGGTACGGTCGCGCCGGACCGGGACGCCCGCGACGTCGTGGCAGACATCGTCCAGCTCAACAACCTCGACGCCGGCACCGTCCTTCCGGGCCAGCAGCTGTTCGTTCCCACGCACTGAGTGGGCTGCCGGGGCTGGGCAGCAACCGTCACATTTTCCGGCGGTTGCCGCGGCAACTAAACTGTTCAGGTGAACCAGCAGCTAGAACGTCTGAACCGGCTTCCCCTCCGCAGCAACCTTCGCGGCCTGACTCCTTATGGGGCCCCCCAGCTGGACGTCCCCATCCTGCTGAACGTCAACGAAAACACCCATGGTGTTCCCGCCGATGTGCGGGCCGCCATCAGCGCTGCCGTTACGGAAGCCGCCGCGGGCCTCAACCGCTACCCGGACCGCGAGTTCACGGCGCTGCGTAAGGCCCTGGCGGAATACCTCGGGCATGGGCTCGACGAAACCAACCTGTGGGCAGCGAACGGTTCCAATGAGGTCCTGCAGCAGATCCTCCAGGCGTTTGGCGGCCCGGGCCGCACCGCCCTTGGTTTCCCGCCCACGTACTCTATGTACCCGTTGCTGGCCAGCGGAACGGACACGCAGTACATCACCGGGGAACGCGCGGAAGGCTATGACCTCAGCGCCGAGTCCGCCGCACGCCAGGTCAAGGAACTCCAGCCGAACATCGTGTTCCTCTGCTCGCCCAACAATCCCACCGGGACCGGGCTCGGCCTGGACGTCGTGGAAGCCGTCTACGACGCCGGCGCGGACAGCCAGGCCATCGTGATCGTCGATGAGGCCTATCACGAGTTCGCACACGACGGCACGCCCAGCGCACTGACGCTCCTGCCCGGCCGTGAGCGGCTCATCGTCTCCCGCACCATGAGCAAGGCCTTCGCCCTGGCCGGTGCACGGCTCGGCTATATGGCCGCCGCCCCCGAGGTGGCCGACGCCCTGCGGCTGGTGCGCCTGCCGTACCACCTGTCCGCCATCACCCAGGCCACCGCCCTTGCGGCCCTTGAACACCGCGAAGCGCTCATGGCCGACGTCCAGGACATCAAGAAGCAGCGGGACCGCATCGTGGCCGAGCTGACCCGGATGGGACTCAAGCCCGCAGCGTCGGACTCCAACTACGTGTTTTTCGGCGGCCTGGAAAACCCGCACCAGGTCTGGCAGGAACTCCTTGACGCCGGCGTGCTCATCCGGGATGTGGGCATCCCCGGCCACCTCAGGGTCACGGCGGGCACTGAGGCGGAAACCACAGCCTTCCTGACCTCCCTGGAACGCATCCTTGCCGGCCACGCCGCGCTTCACGCCTAGACTTGATATTGCGGCGCTGGACGCCTTGAACCACTTCTTCTCCCACAAAGGATCCCTTCACCATGAGTTCAACCGGATCGAATACGGCTGCAGCCCGGACCGCCCGCATGGAGCGTGCCACCAGCGAGTCCTCCGTACTCGTGGAGATCAACCTGGACGGCACGGGAATCTCGGACATCGACACCTCGGTGCCGTTCTACGACCACATGCTGACGGCCCTGTGCAAGCACTCGTTGATCGACATGACCGTCAAGGCCACCGGGGACACCCACATCGACGTCCACCACACCGTTGAGGACGTCGCCATCACCTTCGGTGAAGTCCTGCGGACCGCCCTCGGCAACAAGGCGGGCATCCGCCGGTTCGGAGAGGCCACGGTGCCGCTGGACGAGGCCTTGGCGAACGCAGTGGTGGACGTTTCCGGCCGCCCCTACCTGGTGCACGGCGGTGAGCCCGCCGGCCAGGAATACCACCTCATTGGCGGCCACTTCACCGGCTCCCTGACCCGGCATGTCTTTGAAGCCATCACGCTGCACGCCGGCATCTGCCTGCACATGAACGTGCTGGCCGGCCGCGACCCCCACCACATCGTCGAAGCACAGTTCAAAGCCTTTGCCCGCGCCCTTCGCGCCGCCGTCGAACCCGACCCCCGGGTTGAGGGCATCCCCTCCACCAAGGGTGCGCTGTGAGCGGCCAGGAACTGAGGGACGGGGCAATCATCGACCCCTCGGCGTCGCGCAGGCTGCCGTCGCCCGAGGGCAAGCCCACCGTCACGGTGCTTGACTACGGTTCCGGGAACGTCAGGTCCGCGGTGCGCGCCCTCGAGCGCGCCGGCGCGGAAGTGATCCTGAGCGCCAAACCGGAGGATGTCCTGAACGCGGACGGCTTGGTGGTACCTGGCGTCGGCGCGTTCGAAACCGTGATGCGCGAACTCAAGGCCGTGGACGGCATCCGGCTCATCGGCCGGCGCGTGGCCGGCGGACGTCCGGTGCTTGGCATCTGCGTGGGCCTGCAGGTCCTGTTCGAAGCCGGCGTGGAACACGGCACCGAAGCCCAGGGCATCGGTGAATGGCCCGGAAAGGTGGAGGCACTTCCGGCTGAGGTCGTACCGCACATGGGCTGGAACACCGTCAAGGTCCCTGAAGGCTCAAAGCTCTTTGCCGGCGTCGAAAACGAACGGTTCTACTTCGTGCACTCCTACGGCGTGCAGGAGTGGAACTTCGACGTCATCCAGCCGCGGATGGCACCGCCCCTGGTGACCTGGTCCGAGCACGGCGGCCCGTTCATCGCCGCCGTCGAAAACGGCCCGCTCTGCGCAACCCAGTTCCACCCCGAAAAATCCGGCGATGCCGGTGCGCGGCTCCTGCGCAACTGGGTGGAGGGCCTGCGCAGGCCGGACGCCGCTGGTTCCGGTGCCCCGGCCAACGCCGGCAGTGGCGCCTAAATGTGGTCCGTACTCCTGATGGGCCTCGCCGGCCTGCTGATTGGCGGCGGCATCTCGTTCCGGCAGCAGGCCAGGCCCATGTGGCTTCAGGTGTCGTTCTATGTCCTGGCCGCAATGGCACTGGTTGCCGCCTACCTGCTCACCCTGCCGGGTAATTGACCGTCCAGGGCGGCACGGAGCATTGACGGCACCGGGCGGCCCCCGTTTTAGTCCCAACCGAAGAACCAACACCGAGGATGAGTATGACCACCGCACATGACCTGCCGGTACTTGAACTCCTGCCCGCCGTCGACGTCGTCAACGGCCAGGCCGTCCGGCTGGTCCAGGGCGAGGCGGGCAGCGAAACCAGTTACGGAACACCCCTCGAGGCTGCGTTGAACTGGCAGCAGCAGGGTGCCGAATGGGTCCACCTGGTTGACCTTGACGCAGCCTTCGGACGCGGTTCCAACGCCGACCTGCTCCGCGAGGTGGTGGGCCGGCTGGACATCAAGGTGGAGCTCTCGGGCGGCCTCCGCGACGATGAAACCCTGGAGGCAGCACTCGACCTGGGCGTCGCCCGGGTCAACCTGGGGACCGCGGCACTGGAAAACCCCGACTGGACCGCACGGGCCATCGAGCGCTTCGGCGACAAGATCGCCGTCGGCCTGGACGTCCGGGGCACCACCCTGGCCGGCCGAGGCTGGACGAAGGAAGGCGGGGACCTGTGGGACGTCCTGGGCCGCCTGGAGGAGGCCGGCTGCGCCCGCTACGTGGTCACGGATGTGACCAAGGACGGCACTTTGCAGGGCCCCAACGTTGAACTGCTGCGCCAGATGGTGGAGAAGACCGGTAAGCCCGTGGTGGCGTCCGGCGGCATTTCCAGCCTCGACGACCTCAAGGTCCTCCGCTCGCTGGTCCCCCTCGGCGTCGAAGGGGCCATTGTGGGCAAGGCCCTCTACGCCGGTGCCTTTACGCTGCCCGAAGCCCTCGACGTCGCCGGCCGCCGCTAGGCCCGGGGAAAGCGCCCGGCCATGCCCAGCTCCGAAGAACCGCTAAGCCCTCCCGCCCGCCAACTGCCCGGCCACATTGCGGCGGCGCTGGCCGGCGCCGGTGGTGCCACGGATTCCGCGGGCCGGCCATGGGCCGGCCGCAGCCTCGCCGGTGAGGACGCAAAGATCCACAACTTCGAGGACGACGACGGAACGGCCGACGCCGGTTACCTCGCCGCAATTGCCGCGCTCCGCCAGGGGCGGGGCGACGAGGCTGACGTCGTTGCGTCGCTGGCCACGGCCCGGGTCTTCATTCCCATCGTGGCGCAGCTGGCTGAAGAGGCAGAAACAGGGCACGGGCTGCACGCTGACAAACAGGCGGATATGGCGCTGGTGACGCTGAAGGCTGCGGACGGACGGACTGCGCTGCCGGCCTTCACGTCGGCGGACGCATTGTCCGCATGGCATCCCGAAGCCCGTCCGGTGGCCGTCTATGCCGCCCGCGCGGCGCTCTCGGCCGTCGCCGAAGGGGCAGAACTCCTGGTCCTGGATCCGGGCGCCGACGTGACGTTCGTGGTGCGCAGGCCCGGTGTCTGGGCCCTCGCCCAGCAGCATGGCTGGACCCCTTCTTACAGTGACCAGGAGCTGGCCGCCGAAATGGGCGCCGCTGCCGCCGGCTTCGCGGCTGTCCGCGGCATCGAGCTGCTGCCCGGCCGGGGAGTGGCCGCCATGGCCGCCGACGGCTCTGTTGTTCCAGGCGGTGGTGCCGGGCCGGAGCTGCAAGTGGTGCTGTACCTTGAAGACGGCCTCGACGCTGCCGGTGTGCAGGAGCTGGTGGCCGGCCTGCAGTCAGAGTGGTCACAGAATGTATTGTTTGGGGAGCGCGTCGACTCCCTTGAAATCAAATTGAGGCGCGCTCCCGATTAACCGCTGCAGGGTGGGTGATCCCCTCCGGTACAGCGGAATACCCTGAAGGACCGCTTCGTGAATTTCGCTCTCTACGGGGAGTTGCTCGCCATCCGGCCGATCCGGCGGCTGCTGCTGGTGGGCATGGTTGCCCGCATCCCGCATTCAGCCGCAGGGGTCCTGCTGACCCTGCACATTGTCCTCACCCTGGGCCAGGGCTACGCCGCGGCCGGCGCTGCAGTGGCGGTCATGACCATCGGCATTGCCCTCGGGGCGCCGTGGCGGGGGAGGCGCGTGGATACCGTGGGGTTGCGGACCGCCCTTATCCCGTCGGTCATCTCGGAGACCGTGATCTGGTCCATCGTGCCCCATGTGTCGTACCAGTGGCTCCTGCCGCTGGTCTTCGTGGGCGGCCTGCTCACATTGCCCATTTTCAGTGTGGTGCGGCAATCCCTGGGTGTCCTGGCCGAGGGTGACCAGCGGCGCACCGCGTTTGCCCTGGACGCCATCACCACGGAATTCGTGTTCATGATCGGGCCGGCCGCCGGCGCCGTCGTAGCTACCAGCGGCCACACTACTGCGGGACTGACAGTGGTGGGCGTGGCTACGTCCCTCGCCGGGCTGTTCCTCATGTGGTTCAACCCGCCCACCCGCAGCCGGGACCAAACGGTCGAATGCGTCGAGGATGAACAGCACGCTGCGGAAGTCGCCGTCGTCTCCACGGCACCGGCGCATGTCCAGGAAGCGGCCGCGGAGCTGGCCCCTGCGGGAGCGGCCACCAGCGCGGCGCAGAGCGGCCTGCGGGGAAGGCTGGCCGGCGGCTTCGCCTGGTTCACCGCCACGGTCGCGGCACTCTTCGCCGTTGCCGCCGGCGCGGGCATGGTCCTCAGCGGCACCGACGTCGGCATTGTCGCGGCCCTGGAAACCGGCGGCCACCAGAGCGAAATCGGGATTGTCTTTGTCTTCTGGTGTGCTGCCTCCGTGCTGGGCGGCCTGATTTACGGCGCCATGCACCGGCCCATTCCACCTGTCATCCTGCTGCTGGGCATGGCCGCGCTGACGCTGCCCATGGCCTTCGCCCACGACACGTGGACGCTTGCCTTCATCTCCGTCCTCCCCGGCCTGCTCTGCGCCCCCGTGCTGTCCGCGGCCTCCGAGAAGGTCGCGGACCTGGTATCGGAGGAACGGCGCGGGGAGGCCATGGGCTGGTACGGCTCCGCGCTGACCGCCGGCGTTGCGCTCGGCTCGCCCCTCGCCGGGGTCTTCATCGACATCATGGGCCCCTCCGGCGGCTTCGTGTCCGTCGGCGCCGCCGGCGTGCTGCTCTGCCTGGTGGGCCTTGCGCTCCAGCGGCGCCGCCGCCGCGCCGCCGCCTGAGCGGTCCCGTCCAGCCGGGGAGTTAAAGCGCGACGGCGGGACAGCCTGCAAAGGCCGTCCCGCCGTCGGACGCTGCTTGGGGGAGTTGCTCCCTAGTTCACGGCCCCGGTGTACTTTTCACCCGGGCCCTTGCCCGGTGCATCCGGAATCAGCGACTCTTCGCGGAAAGCCAGCTGCAGGGACCGCAGGCCGTCACGCAAGGGCCCTGCGTGCTGGGACCCGATCTCGGGGGCTGCCGCGGTCACCAGGCCGGCCAGCGCGGTGATCAGCTTCCGGGCCTCGTCGAGGTCCTTGAGTTCGGCTGCGTTGTCCTCTGCGGCCAGGCCAAGCTTTACCGCGGCCGCGCTCATCAGGTGCACGGCGGCCGTGGTGATGACCTCGATGGCGGGAACTTCGGAGATGTCGCGGATCTGTTGTGAAACGTCTGCGCCTGCTTCGCCGGGCTCGAAGACGTACGAATTACTGTCTGAGGTGCTCATACTGGTAAGCTTGACACAGACCGACTGGATGTCGTTATTTCAGAGATTGTCCCAAACGATCAGGTTCCCAACAGCGCTTCGCGGCGTTGACGGGAATTTTTTCTGTAGAATGGCTTCCAGTTTGCAAGCGGAGTTCTCTCCCACCCGCGTCAGCCGCTGTCCCACCCGTTCCTTTGGAACCTGCAGGGACGCAAGGTTGCCGGGTACCTGGTTGGGCATGGGTCGGCATTTGCCGGGACCGTGCGCGTGCAGCCCTTTGCGGGGTTGCCGGTCCAACCTCTTTGAGGCCTTCGATTGCTCCGGCAATTGGGGGCCTTCTTCATTTGCCGGACTCAACAACAAACACAGGAGCTTTAACATTAGCGAGCCAAGAATCAATGAGCGTATCCGCGTCCCCGAGGTGCGGCTGGTCGGCCCTGCAGGTGAACAGGTAGGAATCGTCCGTATTGAGGATGCCCTGCGCCTGGCTGCCGAGTCCGACCTTGATCTCGTTGAAGTTGCACCTCAGGCGAAGCCTCCGGTGTGCAAGCTGATGGACTTCGGCAAGTACAAGTACGAGGCCGCAGTCAAGGCACGTGAGGCCCGGAAGAACCAGACGAACACGGTTCTGAAGGAAATCCGCTTCCGCCTGAAGATCGACACCCACGACTACGAGACCAAGCGCGGCCACGCCCTGCGCTTCCTCGGCGCCGGGGACAAGGTCAAGGCCATGATCCAGTTCCGTGGCCGTGAGCAGCAGCGTCCGGAGATGGGCATCCGCCTGCTCCAGCGCTTCGCGGACGACGTCGCCGAAGTCGGCGTGGTGGAGTCCAGCCCCCGTATCGACGGCCGCAACATGGTCATGGTGGTTGGTCCGCTGAAGAACAAAGCTGAGGCCAAGGCGGAAGCACGCCGGGCAACCCAGCGCGCCGAGGCCAAGGCACAGAACGAAGCCAAGGCTGCGGGACGGGTTGACACCTCCGGCGAGGACCAGGCCCCCATGACCCAGTCACTGGCGGACCTCCTGCCGGAAGGCTTCACCGTCTCCACTGAACCGGAGGCACCGGCCGCGGACAGCGCCCCGGCTGAAGCCCCTGCTGCCGCTCCTGAGCAGGAAGCCCCCAAGGCCCCCGCTCCGAAGCAGGAAGCTCCAAAGCAGGAAGCCCCGAAGGCCGAAGCTCCCAGGGCTCCTGCTCCGAAGCAGGAAGCTCCGAAGCAGGAAGCCCCGAAGGCCGCCGCTCCCAAGGCTGCTGCACCGAAGGCCGCCGCTCCGGCGCCCAAGCCTGCAGCTGCCGCCAAGCCGGAAGCTGCCGCACCGTCGGCGCCGAAGCCGGCTGGTGTGCCTGCGCCGCCGAAGCCGGTGGCCAGGCCTGCTGCACCGAAGCCTGCTGCCCGCCCTGCCCCCAAGGCAGTGCCGAAGCCGGCCGGTAAGAAGACCAACTAGTTCACAGCTGCCGGGGCGTGTCCCCGGCAGTCAGCAACCAGCATGCTGCCCGCAGGGGTGGCTGCGCGATAGAACTGCCGGCCCCCGGGTCCGCAGAAACGTAAGGAGATCGGTTCCCATGCCGAAGATGAAGACCCACAGTGGTGCTAAGAAGCGCTTCAAGCTGACCGGCAGCGGCAAGCTGCGCCGCCAGCAGGCCAACCGCCGCCACTACCTGGAGCACAAGTCCAGCCGCCTGACCCGCCGCCTTGCCGGCGACAAGATCGTCTTCAAGGGCGACGCCAAGGTCATCCGGAAGATGCTCGGCATCTAGTTTCCAAGTTTATTGATGGACCGCCCACCGGTGGTCCGTCACCTGCCAAACAGCCTTCTCAGGCCGCCGGAACACCGGCAACAGATGCTTGGGATCAGATTTTCGAAGGAGTACGCACGTGGCACGTGTGAAGAGGGCGGTCAACGCCCACAAGAAGCGCCGGGTTGTTCTTGAACGGGCGAAGGGTTACCGCGGACAGCGTTCGCGCCTGTACCGCAAGGCCAAGGAACAGCTGCTGCACTCGTTTGTGTACAGCTACGGTGACCGCAAGAAGAAGAAGGGCGACTTCCGCCGCCTGTGGATCCAGCGCATCAACGCTGCGTCCCGCGCCAACGGCCTCACCTACAACCGCCTCATCCAGGGCCTGAAGGCCGCTGAGGTCGAGGTTGACCGCCGCATGCTGGCCGAGCTTGCCGTTTCTGACGCCAACGCCTTCGCCGCACTGGTCCAGGTGGCCAAGGACTCCCTGCCGGCAGACACCTCCGCCAAGACGGTTGCCGCAGCCTAGCAGCCGCTGCCGCCCCTCGCCTGAGGGGCCAGTTCAGGAACTGGAAGCGTCAGCTACTACAGTTCTTGTATGAACGAAACCGGGCGCCCGCAAGATCTTCCACTGTCCAACCCCCGAGCCGATCGGGTCAGGGACGTGGCAAAGCTTGCAGGGCGCCCGGCCCGTTTAAAGCGTGGCCAGTTCCTTGCCGAGGGGCCGCAGGCGGTCCGGGAAGCCCTCAAGCTCCACCAGCAGCGCCTCGCGGCGGGAGCGCCCGGAGTGGTTACCGAGGTATTCGCCAGCGAAAGCTGCCTGGACCGCTTCCCCGAATTCGAAGAGCTCGCCGAAGGCACCAACGCCCGGCTGGCCACCGATGAGGTCCTGGCGGCCATGGCGGACACCGTCAACCCGCAGGGAATCGTGGCCGTGTGCAGGTTCGTGGACGTTGAGCTGGCGGACGTGCTCGACGCCGGCCCGCGCCTGATTGCCGTGCTGTGCCAGGTCCGGGACCCGGGAAATGCGGGCACCGTGCTGCGTGCGGCCGATTCGGCCGGCGCCGACGCCGTCATTTTCACAGCGTCCAGCGTGGATATCTACAACCCCAAGGCGGTCCGCTCCACCGCAGGGTCGCTGTTCCATCTTCCGGTCGTCCTGGCCGCAGATCCCGCGGAACTGGCTGCCGCCTGCAAGGCCCGGGGCATCGGCGTCCTCGCTGCCGACGGTTACGGGCAGCTGGACCTGGATGTCCTGCAGGACGAGAACGCGCGGCGCAGGCTCACCGGGGACGGCCCTGAATCCGCCTTTGACCTCGCTGCACCGACCGCCTGGTTCTTTGGGAATGAGGCCCAGGGACTCTCGGATGAGGAGCTTGAACTGGCCGACCACCGGGTGGCGGTCCCTGTGTACGGCGCGGCCGAAAGCCTCAACCTTGGAACCGCAGCCACCGTGTGCCTCTACGCCAGCGCCCGATCCCAGCGCCGCCCCGATACTGCTGCCGGGCAGGTCAGCGCCGGGTAAGGGGCGCACGACGGCGGCCGGCGCCCCGCGCCCGGCCGCACTCCCGGTGCTCGCATGCACATCCGCGGAGCAGCATTGTTGCCGGGCACAAAGAAAGGCCCCGGAAATCCGGGGCCCGATGGTTGTTGCTGGACAGAGTTATCAGGGAGCGCGGCTGGCTTTTCCGCGTCCGGTGACGGCTCCGTAGATGCCGGCGACAACCAGGCCGCCGACGATAGCGAGAATCCAGGTGCCGAGGTCGAAGAAGGCAAGATCGCCCTTGTTGAACAGGAGGCTGCCAATCCAGCCGCCAACGATGGCTCCAACGACACCCAGGATGAGGCTGGTAACCCAGCCGCCGCCGACCCGTCCGGGCATAACGGCCTTAACGATGGCCCCGACAATCAGGCCCAGAATAATCCAAGCAAGAAAACCCATGTCTCCTCCTCATTGTGACCGGGATTAATAGTCCCGATGAGCCTCAAGCTAACATAAGCACCCCGCAAAGTCAGTAGCCCCAAAAAGGGCGTTGCCGCATCGTTAGGAGCTTGAATCGGCGGGGAGTTTCAGGGGCCGTGGCCGCGGGGCGCGCAGTGGGCGGCAGCTTAGCCCGCCAGCGGCCTCTTGCGTTCCAGCAGGCCGCTGAGGAGGGCGACGCCGAAACCGAGGACGGCCAGGACGGCGCCGACGAGTGCCGGGGCAACAAAGCCCCACCCGAGGGCGATGACCACTCCACCAAGGAACGCGCCGAGGGCATTGGCGACGTTGAGGGCGGCATGGTTGAGGGAAGATGCCAGCGACGGTGCATCCGGGGAGGCATCCAGGAGCCGGGTCTGCAGGGCGGGGATCAGCATGGAACCGGAAGCTCCCACCACGAACACCATCACCATGGCGCTCCACTGCCAGTGGGCTGCCACCGCGTAAACCACCAGGGCCACGGCAATGGCTGGGAGGACCCGGTAGAGGGTGCCCATCACCGATTTGTCGGCCAGCCTGCCCCCGACGATGTTTCCGGCCACCATGCCCAGCCCGTAGAGCGCCACCACCAGGGGGAGCAACCCCGACGGGATGCCGGCCACGGCCGTCATGGTGTGCGCGATATAGGTGTAGGTGGCGAAGAAGCCGCCGAAGCCCACGACGCCCACCAGGAGGGCCAGCCAGACCTGTAGCCGCTTGAGGGCGCCAAGTTCGCGACGGATGCTGGCGTCGGGGTGAGCCTGCTGGAACGGGACGAACTTCCACACCATGGCCAGGGCCACCAGGCCGATGGCGCCGACCAGAACAAACAGCAGGCGCCATCCGAATGTTTGGCCCAGCCAGGTGGCGAACGGGACGCCCACCACGTTGGAGACACTGAGCCCGGCCATGACCATGGAGATGGCCCAGCCCCGCCGGGTGGGGGGAACCAGGGATGCAGCGATGACGGCTGCAACTCCGAAGAACGCCCCGTGGGGCAGCCCGGCGGCAAAGCGGGAAACGAGCATCGTCCCGTAGTCAGGGGCTATGAACGAGGTCAGGTTGGCCACGGTGAAGAACAGCAGGAGGCCCAGTGCCAGTTTCTTGCGGGGCAGCCTGGCGCCGACGGCGGCAAGGAGCGGAGCGCCGACCACGACTCCCAGTGCGTAGGCGGAGATCAGGTGCCCGGCCTCTGGAGTACTGATCCCCAGGCCCTGTTCCACTTCCTTCAGCAGGCCCATCATGGTGAACTCGGTGACGCCGATGCCCACCCCGCCCATGGCCAGGGCAAAGATGGCCATGCCGACGTTGGGGGTCTTGGTGCGGGCTGCCGTGGACGGAGAAAGGACGCTGCTCATATGCCTGCTTTTCAAAAAAATGGAACTGGAACTGGGACGGGACGCCACGGCAATGGGGCAGGAATCCGGACAGTGAGGCCAACCCTGGGCGGGCAGGCCCTATTCCCTGGGACGGGAAATGCTGATCCGGGCTGTTCCCATTGTGGCCCATAGAATGGGCCGGTGACTGGACTGATTCAGATAGTGGGCGGAGCCGTGGTGGACAACCTTGCCAATCCAACGGCACTCCTGGTGGCGAGGCGGAGCGCTCCGGAGCACCTCGCCGGGCTGTGGGAGTTTCCCGGAGGCAAGGTGGAACACGGCGAGGCGCCCGAAGCGGCGCTGGTACGGGAACTGGCCGAGGAGCTGGGAATCGGCGTGCGGCTGGGGGCAGAGCTGCCGGCGGAAACACCGGCCGGATGGCCCCTGAACGACCGGGCCAGCATGAGGGTGTGGTTCGCCGAGGTGACCCGTGGCAAACCCGCACCTTTGGAAGACCATGACGAACTGCGCTGGATCCGGCTGCAGGACAGCGAAGCAGTCCTGGGGCTGCCGTGGATTCCGGCCGATTACCCGATTGTGCGTGCCCTGCTGGAGTCAGCGGGCGCACTGGCACCGGGGCAGGGCCGGGCCCACGCCCGATAATCCAGGCTGCTCAGAACAGGGAATCCTGCACCGCGGACGGCGACGCTGAAGCAGCCGTGTGACCTCCGGGCGCTGCAGCCGGAATGCTCCCCGCCGGATACTCCGCTTCCTCGGCGCGTGGATCATCCACGTCCCGGTTGCCGAGGTCCCTGTTGTTGAGGTCCTGGTGGCTGAAGCCGGAGGAATGCGAAAAGCCGTGGCGTGCCTTGAAATAGCGGACCTTGCCGGCAAGCCACGTCCGGTATTCCTTGGACGCGTAGGAGCCGGTCCCGTAGAGCCGCCGGTAGCGGCCGGCCAGTTCGGGATGGTTGGCGGCGATCCACTTCATGAACCATTCCCTGGTGCCCGGCTTCAGGTACAGCGCGCCCGCGCTGACTCCGGTTGCGCCGGCGGCCGCCAGGGAACCGAACAGCGCATCCAGGGCTTCATCGCTGTCCGAGAGCCACGGCAGGATGGGCATCGCCATGACGCCGCAGGGCAGCCCGGCTTCGCGCAGCCGGGACACCAGTTTGAGCCGGGCCCTGGGCCCCGGGGTGCCGGGCTCGATCGCCTCGGAGAGGGCTTCGTCGGTCATGGCCAGGGAGATGCCAAGCCCTACCGGCACCTGCGCGGCAGCACTCTTGAGCAGCGGGATGTCCCGTGCCAGCAGCGTCCCTTTGGTGAGGATGGACAGGGGAGTGCCGGACTCCGCCAGGGCATTGATGATGCCAGGCATGAGCCGGTACCTGCCCTCGGCCCGCTGGTAGGGGTCGGTGTTGGTGCCCAGCGCCACCTGCTGGCGCGTCCATGAGGCCTTGTTCAGTTCCTTCCGGAGGACTTCCGCGGCGTTGACCTTCACCACCACCTGGCTGTCGAAATCCATGCCGGCGTCGAAGTCAAGGTAGGTGTGGCTCTTGCGGGCAAAGCAGTAAACGCAGGCGTGGCTGCAGCCGCGGTAGGGATTCACTGTCCACTCGAAAGGCATCTTCGATCCCGCCGGGACCCTGTTGAGCACCGATTTTGCGGTGACCTCGTGGAACGTGATCCCGGCGAACTCGGGGGTGGTGACCGAGCGGACCAGCCCGGCCAGCGGAAGCAGCGCGGGACCGGGTCCTCCTGCGGTTTCCGGCGTGGGCACCAGTGCTTGCGCTTCCCATCTCATGGGACCCATTCGAAAACATGTTCGAATTTAAGTCAAGGCGCCACGCAGTCGAAGCCACTGGAAACTATGCCTCGACGCGGCCCATACGGCTCCAGGCGCCATCGGGGCTAGGGCCGCAGTTCCCATGTGACGGTGACGGCTGCCTCCACCCGGTTCAGGCCCGGCTCAACCTGTGGACCTTCCGTGGCGGATGCCCGCTGCAGCCCGGCAAACGGTACCGGTCCCGGCGCCGGGCGCTGGTCGGTGACGGACAGGACCCGGCCCAGGCCGGCCGAGGCCAGTGCGGCATACTGCGCAGCGGAACCCAGCGCGTCCTGCCAGGCCGCGTCACGCGCCTGCGCCCGGACCACTGAGTCGTCCGAAAGGACCAGCTGCAGGCTGTTCAGGCGGACATTGTCCCCGGCGGTGTGGACGGCTGCTGAAACTGTGGCCGCCGCGCTGCCGAGGTCCCGCAGCCTGACCGCGAGGCTGCTGGAGGCAATGTAGCCCACAAGCCGCTGGCCCTCACCGTCCCGCCAGGCGAGGTCCGCTCGGACGGCCAGGCCGGCCGAGCGGATATCGTCCGGGGAAACGCCCCGGCTGCGGAGGGCCGCTCCAACTGCCGCCAGGTCCCTGCCTGCTGCCGCGTAGGCTTCCGCCACCGATTCGGCGCGGCACTCCATGCCTATGGAAACAAGCATCAGGTCCGGTGCGGCCTCCGCCCATCCAGTCCCCGTGACGGTGATGGCCCCAGGATCCCGGCGGTCCTGCGGGTCCTGGCCCGTCACGGCTGCCTCGCCGCCCGGAGTGGGTAGCCGCCGGCGGCCAGGCCTGCCCGCCGCTCGAAGATGTTCGCCGTCCCCGGATTGCCGGTGCGCAGCACGGACCAGCCGGCGGCTGCCAGGTACAAGGGGATGAAGGGCAGCCCCAGGCACCACGCGTACTGGCTGCAATGCCGTTCCTCGTGTCCCAGGAGCGCAGGCCGGGACAGCAGGTCCGCAGCCGTGCTGCGGCACAGCACCACGTTGCCCAGGGTGTAGGCGCCGGCGAAAGGCAGCCGCCAGCGGTAGCCGGCCGCAATGATCAGGCCGCGCGGCCCCCGGCTGATCCGGGTCCGGGCGGCCAGGGCGACGGCGAGCCCGGCCAGGGTGCTCCCGTTGAGGAGGTTTGCTGCCCGCCTGAGCCGCTGGGCCGTCGTCGGGCCATTCACCGAACCTGCGTGCTGCCGCAACGTCATGAGGCCATGGTAACCGGACGGTTCTACTAGACTGGAGGGCAGTGGCCGCCGGTCCTGCCGGCGAGCCCTGACCTGGTCATTGAATGACACTGACGTTCAGCGCATTCATCCATGACCTGCCAGCGACGGAGGCACCGGGCGGGAAACCGCGCAGGGCTGCCCCGGCCGCAGGCAGCCACGACTCGTAGCTAAGAACAGTAGATGACTGAAACTTTGCCGGGCGCCGCCATCCCGAACCCCACGGATGAGGCCGCCATCAACGCCGCTGTAGACCAGGCCATCACCGCCATCGCCGGTGCGGCCACCCTTGACGAGCTGAAGGCGGTGCGCCTCGCCCACAGCGGCGAAAAATCGCCGCTCAGCCTGGCCAACCGGGAAATCGGCCGCCTCCCCAAGGACCAGAAGGCGCTCGCCGGAAAGCTGATGGGTGCTTCCCGCGGCCGGGTCAACAAGGCGCTCGCCGACCGGACCGAGGTACTCGAAGCCGAGAATGATGCCCGGATCCTGGTTGAGGAGACCGTGGACGTCACCGCTGCCCCCCGCCGCCGCCGCGCCGGTGCGCGCCACCCGCTGTCCACCCTGCAGGACCGCGTGGCGGACATCTTCGTGGGAATGGGCTGGGAGATCGCGGAGGGCCCCGAGGTGGAATCCGAGTGGTTCAACTTCGACGCCCTGAACTTCAAGCCGGACCACCCGGCCCGCGAAATGCAGGACACCTTCTTCGTGGAGCCGCCCGAAGCCCACCTGCTAATGCGCACCCACACCTCCCCGGTGCAGGTCCGCTCCATGCTCGAGCGTGAGGTGCCCATCTACGTGCTGTGCCCGGGCAAGGTGTTCCGCACCGATGAGCTGGACGCCACCCACACCCCGGTGTTCCACCAGTTTGAGGGCCTTGCCATCGACAAGGGCCTGTCCATGGCGGACCTGCTGGGCACCCTGGAGCACTTCACCCGGCAAATGTTCGGCGAGGAGGCGAAGGTCCGCCTGCGCCCCAACTACTTCCCGTTCACCGAGCCCTCCGCCGAGCTGGACATCTTCCACCCCGGCGCCAAGGGCGGCCCGCGCTGGATCGAGTGGGGCGGCTGCGGCATGGTCAACCCCAACGTCCTGCGCGCTGCGGGCATCGACCCGGACGTCTATTCAGGTTTTGCCTTCGGCATGGGCATCGAGCGTGCCCTCATGTTCCGCAACGAGGTTGCCGACATGCACGACATGATCGAAGGCGATGTACGGTTCAGCGAGCACTTCGGGATGGAGATCTAACAGTGCGTATCCCACTTTCCTGGCTGCGGGAATTCGCAGCAGTACCGGCCGGAGCAACGGCCGAAGACGTCATGGAAGAACTGGTCAAGGTCGGCTTTGAAGAAGAAGCCGTCCACCGTCCCACGGACACCCTCCAGGGCCCCGTGGTGGTGGGCCAGGTCCTGAGCCTGGTCAAGGAACCGCAGACCAACGGCAAGACCATCAACTGGTGCCAGGTCCGCGTAGTCCCCGAAGGCAAGGAACAGACCCTCACCGGGGACGGCATCGACCCGTCCGGCGTCCAAGGCATCATCTGCGGCGCGCACAACTTCGTTGAGGGCGACAAAGTGGTGGTCACGCTTCCGGGCGCCGTGCTGCCCGGCGACTTCCGCATCTCCGCCCGCAAGACGTACGGCCACCTTTCCGCCGGCATGATCGCCTCGGTCCGCGAACTGGGCATCGGCGAGGACCATGACGGCATCCTGGTGCTGTCCCGCATCGGGCTGGACCCTGAGGTGGGTACCGACGCCATGGAGCTCCTGGGCCTGTACGACCAGGCAGCCGAAATCAACGTCACCCCGGACCGCGGCTACGCCTTCTCCATCCGCGGCGTGGCCCGCGAATACGCGCACGCCACCGGCACCGCCTTCACGGATCCCGCCTCCAGGGTCCAGGCGCCGGCCGAACTTTCCGGCGGTTACGGCGTCAAGCTCAACGACGACGCCCCGATCTACGGCAAGGCCGGCTGCGACCGGTTCGTGGCCCGCACCGTCAGGGGCGTGGACGCCACCCGTCCCACCCCGCCATGGATGGTCTCCCGGCTCCGGCTCGCCGGCATCCGCTCCATCTCGCTGCCGGTGGACATCTCCAACTACGTCATGCTCGAACTGGGCCAGCCCACGCACTGCTATGACCTGGACAAGCTCTCCGGCGACATCGTGGTGCGCCGCGCCGCCGCAGGGGAGAAGATCACCACCCTGGACGGCAAGGAACGCACCCTTGACGCCGAGGACCTGCTCATCACCGACGACTCCGGCGCCATCGGCATCGCAGGCGTCATGGGCGGTGCGGCCACCGAGGTGAGCGATTCGACGTCGAACATCCTGGTTGAGGCGGCGCACTTTGACGACGTGTCCATCGGCAGGTCCCGGCGCAGGCACAAGCTGCCGTCCGAGGCGTCCAAGCGCTTCGAACGCGGCGTGGACTGGCAGGTGGCGGGCATCGCCGGCCAGCGCGTGGTGGACCTCCTGGTGGAACTGGCCGGCGGCACTGCCGACGAAGCCGGCACCGACGTCGGGACCGCCCCGGAAACCATCACCATCGATTTGCCCGCAGGCTTCGCTGCCGCACGTATTGGCATCGACTTCACCGAAGACCAGATCGTCACCTCGCTTGAGGACCTGGGCGCCGTGGTTGCAAAGCACGACGCCGGGTGGACGGTGACGCCGCCGAGCTGGCGGAGCGATCTGGAGACCAAGGAAGACCTGACCGAGGAAATCGCCCGGCTGGTGGGCTACGACAAGATCCCCGCCACGCTGCCGGTCGCCCCTCCGGGCCGCGGCCTCACCCGTGTCCAGCAGCAGCGCCGCCGCCTCATCCAGGCACTGGCCGACGCCGGACTCACCGAGGTCCTGTCCTACCCGTTCGTCTCCAAGGCGGCCAACGACACCTTCGGCGTGGCTGACGAAGGAGGGGCGCGGACCGCCCTCAAGCTGGCCAACCCGATCAGCGAGGAGCACGGCTACCTGCGCACGTCCATCCTGCCCGGACTGATCGAGGTGGCCAAGCGCAACCACTCCCGTGGCTTCCGGGACCTGGCCCTGTTCGAATCCGGCCTGGTGTTCCTGCCCGAGGGGACGGTGGGCACGGCCTCCATCCCGCCGCTGGGTGCCAAGCCTGCCGATGAGGTTCTTGACGCTTTGTACGACGGCGTCCCGAACCAGCCGTTCCACATCGCGGCAGTCCTCACCGGCCACGATTCCCCGGCCGCCGCGTCCCACACGCCCCGGGTGTGGGACTGGGCCGACGCCCTGGACGTGGCCCGGCTTGCCGGCGACGTGCTGGGCGTGGACCTGGTGGTCAGCCAGGGCAGCCACCAGGCGTTCCACCCCGGCCGCACCGCCCGGCTGGCGCTGCGCACGGGGGAGACCGTTGGCTACGCCGGCGAACTGCACCCCAAGCTGCTGGCCGCCTCGGACATGCCCGCCCGTTCGGTGGCACTGGAACTTGATGCCGATGCCCTGTTCGAGGCCGCGCCGGACGTGATTGTGGCCCGCCACATTTCCACGTTCCCGGTGGCCACCCAGGACGTGGCGCTCGTGGTCCCGGCCGACGTGCCGGCAGACGACGTCCTTGCCGCCCTGCGCGAAGGCGCCGGAGAGCTGCTGGAAGACGTGGCGCTGTTCGACGTTTACGCAGGCAAGGGCATCGAGGACGGCAAGAAGTCGCTGGCCTTCGGGCTCCGCTTCCGGGCCGCCGACCGCACCCTGACCGCTGACGAGGCCTCGGCGGCGCGTGAAGGCGCAGTGGCGCTGGCTGCCGAACGCTTCGGAGCTGTCCAGCGGTAGGTTTCCTCCAGGCATTTCGGGAAGGGCGGGTCATGGCGCAATGCGAAGTGCGCGCCATCCCGCCCTTCCTGCTGTCCGGGAAAGACAGCGGGATGCAGGAGGAGGCCGAAGGCCTCCTGGACAGCGTCGAGCTGGCGCGGGCCAAGGCTTTGCCGCCAGCCGCCGGCATTGCTTTTCTGGCCGGCCGGCTGGCGCAGCGGAGGCTCGCCGCGGAGCTGCTCTCACTTCCCGCCGCAGACCTCACCGTGGCCTACAGCTGCCCACAGTGCGGGACCGGCCCCGGGGTGGGCCACGGCCGGCCGGGATACAGCTATCGGGGCGCCCCTGTGCCGCTGGCACTGAGCTTGTCCCGGGCAGCGGGCTGGACATTGTTGGTGGCTGTGGTGGACGCCTCGCCGGGAACGCGGCTGGGCGCCGACATCGAGGATCCGTCCCGTACCGGCTTTGACGGGTTCGACGGACTTGCCCTGACGCCTGCGGAGCGCCGGAACCTCCGGAACGTCAGGGTGGAGCTGCTGCCGGCGGCGAGGGCCAGGCTCTGGGCACGCAAGGAAGCCTGGCTGAAAATGACCGGTGACGGACTCCGGACTGCGCCGTCCACCGTGGACGTCAGCGGGCGTCCCGGCCTGCGGGACCTGGGCCCTGCTGAAACCGGGCTGCCCGCACACCTGGCCGCCGCCGTCGCACTTTCCGGACCCGTTCAGGCCAGCGGAAGCGGCGGCAGCGGCTCCTCGTAAAGCCAGGGGTGCAGCAGCGGCTCCGCATCGACAGCTGTGGCGCTGCTGACCGCCACGATGAAGTCCTGCGTCGTGACCGAGCCGTGCCTGTGACCGGCTGTCCAGTCCTGCAGGACGGCGAAAAAGGCGAGGTCGCCCACGGCCATCCGGACGGCGTGCAGGGCCAGGGCGCCCCGCTTGTACACGCGGTCATCGAACATCCGCTCGGGACCGGGATCACCCACCAGGATGTCCTGGTCCTCCGCCTGCAACCGGTGCCAGGCCGCCGCGGCCCGCTCCGCCACGGGCATGACACCGGCTTCCTCGGACCAGATCCACTCGGCATAGCAGGCGAAGCCCTCGTGCAGCCAGATGTCCTGCCACCCCGCAGCGGTCAGGGAATTGCCAAACCACTGATGCGACAGCTCATGGGCGATCAGGCGCTGGGACTCCCAGTCCAGGCCCAGGTGGTTGGGACCCAGGATTGCCATCGACTGCGCCTCAAGCGGGATTTCCAGTTCGTCCTCGGTCACCACCACCGTGTACGCGGGAAACGGATAAGGGCCAAAGCAGTTGCTGAAGGTGCGCATCATTGCCGGTTGCCGGGCCAGTCCTGTCCTGGCACGGTCCGCCAAGGCGTGGGAGACCGCCACGGACTGCGGAACCGGGGCCCCGTGCCGTCCGGCGTCCAGATCCAACGGCACGTACCTGCCAATCTGGACGGTCGCAAGATAGGCGGCCATCGGCTCCGCCTGTTCGTAGACCCAGGTTTCCCGGCTGGCGCGGGCCGTATGCGATTGCAGTACGCCGTTGCACACCACCCGGTAGTTCGCTTCAGTGGTGACCGTGAACCGGTAGCTGGCCTTGTCCCCGGAGTGGTCGTTGCAGGGGAACCAGGAGGGGGCACCGTTGGGTTGCCCGGCCACCAGGACACCGTCCGTCAGTTCCTCCCAGCCCACCTCGCCCCAGGGGCCGCGCCGCGGCCGCGGGTTGCCCTCATAGCGCACCTCCAGGGTGAAGGGCTGTTCCGGTTCGAAGGGGGCTTGCGAGGTGACGACCAGCTGCCCGGCCCGCTGGCTGAACCGGAGCGGTTTGCGGCCGTCGAGCAGGACCTTGGTGGCGCGCAGGCCAACGAGGTCCAGGACAATGGCCGACGTCGGAGCGCAGGTGACGCCGTGCAGCACCGCTTTGCCGCTGAGCCGGTTGCTGGCCACCCGGTAGTCCAGGTCCAGTTCGTACCTCTCGACGCGGAAGGCGTTTGTCCCGGCACCGGGCAGGTACGGGTCCGGGGAGGTTCCGGTGGCTGCGGGAATGCTGCCCCGGGCGGCTGATGCTGAAGAACTCATGGGACCTTCGGTTAGGTGGCAGACGGCGATCCGGGCCCGCTCCATGGGCTGACCGGGTTACCCATCCAGTACGTCGCGGCGGGCACTGCCTCGCCGCGCATCACCAAGGATGCCGGCCCCACCGTTCCGCCGGCGCCGATGCTGGCCTGGGGAAGGATGACCCCGTGCGGGCCCATGGTGGCCCCGTCCTCGAGCGTAACAGCGTCAATGCTCATCACACGGTCGTGGAACAGGTGCGTCTGCACCACGCAGCCCCGGTTGACCGTGGAATTCCTGCCAAGGGCCACCAGGTCGGCTTCAGGCAGCCAGTAGCTCTCGCACCACGTGCCGCTGCCAATTTTCGCCCCGAGCGCCCGCAGCCACCAGACCAGCGCGGGGGTGCCCGATGCTGCCCGGGCGAACCACGGCGCCGTGACCAGTTCGATGAAGCTGTCCACCACTTCGTTCCGCCAGATAAAGGAGCTCCACAGTGGATGTTCGCCGGGCCGGATCCGCCCCACCAGCACCCATTTCGCGGCGACGGACGCCCCTGCCGCCACGAGGCCCGCCAGCAGCATCACGACGCCGGTGAGCAGGGCGGCGGCGGCGTAGCCCCAGCTTGCTGCGATCCAGTCGAAGGCCAGCATGGTGCCGGCCGCGATGGCGACCGTGAGCATGACCGGCAGAAAGCGGCCCAGTTCCCACAGGG
Organism: Pseudarthrobacter sp. 902506025; assembly: GCF_040702325.1. NCBI lineage: Bacteria > Bacillati > Actinomycetota > Actinomycetes > Micrococcales > Micrococcaceae > Pseudarthrobacter > Pseudarthrobacter sp. 902506025. The sequence continues at coordinate 21,478 of NZ_JBFBKW010000006.1, read as the reverse complement.
TGCGGGCGACTTTCAGCCGCGCCGGGGGCTGGAAAGTGCGCGAATCGTCGGAGGCGATCGCGGTCCGCCGCAACCGGACGGGCGGGCTTCCCAGCCAGGAGGTGCCGGATTTTGCCTTGGCCGGTGTGGCGGACAGGACGGCCACGAGTGAGTTCTTGGGAACGCTGCGTCCCGCGGCGGTCATGCCCGAATTGCCCAGGAAGGACCTTTTGCCGATCTTCGCCGGTGCCACCCGCAGCCAGCCGCCGTCGAGCTCGTAGGAGGCCACCATGGTGTCATCGGCGAGGAAGGCGCCCTCGCCCACGGTGGTCATCTTCGGTATCAGCAGCACGGTGGAGGCCTCGACGTTCTTACCGACCTTCGCGCCCAGCAGGCGCAGCCACACCGGCGTGAACAGGCTCGCGTAGATGGGGAAAAGCAGGTCCCTGGCCAGGTCCAGCACCCGCTCGGTGGCCCAGATCTGCCACCCCACCCGGCTGCGGATCCGGTAGTAGCCCTCCGTGATCCCGATGGAGAGGAGCCGCGTGGCAACCAGCACCAGGACGGCGTTCGTGGCGAACCACACCAGCGATGCCGGAGCAAGGGCCGCCAGCAGCCGGGGGAGGGCCCCGGTCAGGGACGTACTGCCCTGGACGAAGGTGAACGCGACCCACAGCGCGGCGGCAGCAGACAGGTACGGAATGAAGGACAGGCACGCAGACGCCAGGGAAAATCCGGCAAACCACGCACGTGTGGCAAACCTGCCCTGGGGCGGGGCATGTGGCACGCTGTGTTTGGCCTTGCCCTGCCGGCGGGCCGGTGAACCTGCGGCCAATTGGCCTGCCTTCACCTTCCCCAGAACCGCGGAACCGGCTTCCACCTGCGCCCCGGCCCCAATCGAGGCGCCGGGCATCAGCGTGCTGCGTGCACCCACGCTGGCACCGCGGCCAATGCGGATGGCCCCAATGTGAACGTCGTCGCCGTCGATCCACCAGCCTGACAGGTCCACCTCCGGTTCCACGTTGGCTCCGCTGCCGAGCGTCAGCAGCCCCGTGACAGGCGGCAGCGAATGAAGCTGGACGTCCCTGCCGATCTTCGCCCCCAGCGCCCGGGCGTAGTACGGCACCCAGGGCGCACTGGCGAGGCTGATGGCCCCTGCCAGGTCCTGGATCTGTTCCGCCAGCCACAACCGCAGGTGGACCCGCCCGGACCGGGGATAGATGCCTGGCCTGACGCCGCGGAGGAGGAACCTCGCGGCTGCGATGGACAGCAGCATGCGCCCGGCCGGGCTGACGAACACCAGCCAGGACGCTGCCACCCACCACCACGAAATGGTCGGTGCAGCAGTAAATCCGGCGAGTCCGGCCAACAGGTTGTTGATTGCCATGAGGTAGGTCAGCCACCGCATGCCCACCAGGATGTGCAGCGGCACACCCATCAGTGTCTGGAAGACCTGCGACTTCCTGGCAGTAGGCCGGACCGTCCGCTCCCGCGCAGGAACGGAGTCCCCGGATTGGTTGACCTGCCGCGCCAGCTCCACCAGTGCCCCCACCCTCGGCGTCGCGTAAACATCGGCCACCGTGATGGTGGGGTAGCGGACCCTCAGCGCGGAGACCAGCTGGGCGGCGGACAGCGAACCGCCGCCGTAGGCGAAGAAGTCGGCGTCCAGCGATGTGACGGGGCTGCCCAGCACGCTGCTCCACTGTTCCACCACCCACGCGGCATCATCCGGAAGGTTCAGCGGAGCGGCATCCGCCTCTGCGGCGCCTGCACCCGCCAGGGGCCACGGCAGGGCGTGCCGGTCCACTTTTCCGCTGGTCTTGGTGGGCAGCGAGTCAACTGTCGTCAACAATGGCACCAGCGCCGCCGGAAGGCTTGCCGCCAGCTGTTCCCGTGCGGCACCCAGGTCCATGTCGTGGCCCGGTGCGGGGGCAAGGTAGCCCACCAGGATGTGGTTGCCTGCGGCGGTGGTCTGCACGGCGGCTGCCGCGCCGGCCACCCCGGGGAGGGCCTGCATGGCTGCGTCGATCTCACCGAGTTCGATCCGGCGGCCGCCCAGCTTGACCTGGTCGTCCGCGCGGCCCTGGAAGATCAGGCCCGCCTGTTCGAACCGCACGAGGTCCCCCGAGCGGTAAGCCCGCTCCCACCCCAGGCTGGGCATGGGCGCGTACTTTTCCGCGTCCTTGGCCGGATCCAGGTACCGTGCCAGCCCCACCCCGCCGATAATCAGTTCACCCGTTCCGCCCTCGGGCACCGGGACACCCGCGGCATCGACAACGGCAAGGTCCCAACCGTCCAGGGGCAGTCCGATCCGTATTGGTCCAGGGCCGCCCAGCGGCGCCGCGCACGCCACCACCGTTGCTTCCGTGGGGCCGTACGTGTTCCAGACCTCCCGGCCCTCCACGGCCAGGCGGTCGGCGAGTTCCGGCGGGCAGGCCTCGCCGCCGAAGATCAGGAGCCGGACGTTTTCGAGGGATTCGGCGGGCCACAGGGCTGCGAGCGTGGGCACCGTGGAAACGGCGGTGATTGCGTGGTTGATCAGCCAGGGGCCGAGGTCCATGCCGGTGCGGACCAAGGCGCGCGGTGCGGGTACCAGGCAGGCGCCGTGGCGCCAGGCGAGCCACATTTCCTCGCAGGAGGCGTCGAAGGCAACCGAAAGGCCGGCCAGGACGCGGTCCTGCGGGCCGAGCGGATCATCCTGGAGGAAAAGCCGGGCCTCCGCATCGACGAAGGCTGCGGCCGAGCGGTGCTGGACGGCCACCCCCTTGGGTGTTCCGGTGGACCCCGACGTGAAGATGATCCAGGCGTCGTCCCCGGGTCCGGGCAGGCGCGCGCCCTTGAATGGACCGCTGCGTGCCGCACCTGCCGGCCCCGGCCCGACGGAGCCCCCGGCCCCCAGGACGGCTGCCACCCGGGCTTCGCCAAACACGAGCCGGGCCCGTTCTGCGGGATCGTCCGCATCCACGGGAACGTAGGCTGCGCCCACCAGGAGGATGGCAAGGATGGAGACATACAGTTCGTTGGTCCCGGAGGGGATCCGCACGCCAATCCTGTCGCCGGCGCCCAGGCCGGCGAGGTGGAGCCGGCGTCCCGTGGCACGGACCTCGTCCAGCAATTGGGCGTAACTGAGCGACGTGCGGCCGTCATCCAGTGCCGAGGCGTCAGGAAACCGGGCGGCCGTGTCCTGCAGCACATCAATGAGGGTCCGGGCCGGCGGCGCCGCGGGAGCCCCGGCCAGCTGAGGCAGGAAAACGGCAACGCTGTGGCCGGCGTCCCCGGACTCCTGGTCCCGGCCGCCGGCTCCTGCACCGTCCCGGATGATGCTGGCTGGCTCCACGCCGGAACCGGAATCCCTAAAGGGGACCTGCTGCTGAGTCACTTGCGCATTGTGCCGGGACAAGATGAACGGAAGGTGTCGTGCGCGCCCGGACGGGCCGTTTCAGGCCGTTCGGGCGTTTGCCCGTTGTTCACGTCGCCCGTGCCTAGGGAACCAGCAGGACTTTCCCGGTGGTCTTGCGGCCTTCGAGGTCGCGGTGCGCCTGCCCGGCCTGGCTGAGCGGGTAGCGTGCACCGATCCGGACCTTCAGGCTGCCGTCGGCCGCGGCGGCGAACACCTCGTCCGAACGCCAGCGCCGCTCCGCCGCGTCCCGCAGGTAGTGGCCCATGGTGGGGCGCGTCAGGAACAGGGATCCCGCGGCGTTGAGGCGCTGCGGGTCAAACGGCGGGACGGGCCCGGAAGCCGCCCCGAACAGCACCAGCATGCCCCGGATCCGCAAGGCTGCCAGGGAGCCGTCGAACGTATCCTTCCCCACGCCGTCGTAGACGACGTCGACGCCGGTACCGCTGGTGATGTCCCTGACCCGCTCCGCGAAGCCGTCGTAGCGCAGCACGTGGTGCGCGCCGGCGTCGAGCGCAAGCTGCTCCTTTTCGTCGGTGGAGACCGTGGTGATGACTTCCGCGCCCCTTGCCTTGAGCAGCTGGATCAGCAGCAGCCCCACGCCCCCGGCGCCCGCGTGCAGCAGGACCTTGTGGCCGGGCTCCACCTTGAAGGTGGAATTCATCAGGTAGTGGGCCGTGACGCCCTGCAGGGGGAGCGCTGCGGCAGTGAAAACATCCAGGCCTTTCGGTACCGGCAGTGCGGCATCCTCATCCACCAGCGCGTAGTCCGCGTAGCAGCTGATGCCTTCAGCGGTAGCCACCCGGCTGCCCACGGCGAAGCCGGTCACGCCCTCGCCGACTGCCTCGACAGTGCCCGCGGCCTCCGAACCTGGGGTGAAGGGGTAGGGGACTTTGTACGTGCCGCTGCGCTTATAGGTGTCGATGAAGTTGACGCCGGCCGCCCCGACCTTGACCAGCAGCTGCCCAGGGCCCGGAACGGGGGGCTCCGCCTCCGTGTACTCAAGGACTTCCGGTCCGCCTGCCTGCCGTGCGACGATTGCGTGCGTCATGGCTCTCCTTTCGCGGGTCCCGGCGTCTCCGGCCCCGGCTGCCGAAACCATCCTAGGGACACTCCCGGGCGGCACGACAAGTGCCGCGTTACCCGGACGCGCTCGAATGCATAATTATCAGTACCAATGCATAACTATTGCTGTATAGTCGGAGCATGACTATTTCTGTTGCGGTTTCGGGAGCCAGCGGCTACGCCGGGGGAGAGGTCCTCCGCCTCCTTGCCGGGCACCCCGGTGTGACCATTGGCGCCATCACAGCCCACAGCAACGCCGGTTCCCGCCTCGGTGAACTCCAGCCCCACCTGCACGGGCTGGCCAGCCGCATCCTCGAGGACACAACGGTGGAGAACCTCTCCGGCCACGACGTCGTGTTCCTTGCCCTGCCGCACGGCGCCTCCGCGGAGATCGCCGCCCAGCTGCCGGAGGGCACGGTGGTCATCGACGCCGGCGCAGACCACCGGCTTGAGGACCCCGCCGCCTGGGAAAAGTTCTACGGCTCCGCCCACGCCGGCACCTGGCCCTACGGCCTTCCGGAGCTGCCCGGCCAGCGTGAAGCCCTCAAGGGCGCCAAACGCATCGCCGTTCCCGGGTGCTACCCCACGTCCGCCCTGCTGGCCCTGACCCCCGGGTTCGCCGCGCACCTGCTGGAGCCCGACGACGTCGTGATCGTTTCCGCGTCCGGCACCTCAGGCGCGGGCAAGGCCGCCAAAGTCAACCTGATCGGCTCGGAGGTCATGGGCTCCATGAGCCCCTACGGCGTAGGCGGCGGCCACCGGCACACGCCGGAAATCGAGCAGGGCCTGTCCAACGCGGCGGGGGAGCAGGTCACCGTATCCTTTACGCCCACCCTTGCCCCGATGAGTCGCGGCATCCTGACCACCGCCACGGCCAAGGTCAAGGCCGGCACCACGGCGGCGGAACTGCGCCTGGCCTGGGCCGAGGCGTACGAAGATGAGCCGTTCGTCCACCTGCTGCCGGAAGGCCAGTGGCCCACCACCAAATCGGCCCAGAGCTCCAACCATGCCGCCATGCAGCTGGCCTTCGACGCCCACACCGGCCGGGTCATCGTCACCTGCGTCATCGACAACCTCACCAAGGGCACTGCCGGCGGCGCCGTGCAGTCCATGAACATCGCACTCGGCCTGCCGGAAACCGCCGGCCTCAACCTGCAGGGAGTAGCCCCGTGACCATCACCGCACCCCAGGGATTCCGTGCCGCCGGCGTCACTGCCGGACTCAAGGCCTCCGGCAATCCGGACCTCGCCCTGGTCGTCAACGACGGCCCCTCCAAGGCCGCCGCCGCCGTGTTCACCAGCAACCGGGTGGCGGCAGCCCCCGTGCACTGGTCCCGCCAGGTGGTCTCCGACGGCCGGGTGGACGCCGTCATCCTCAACTCCGGCGGCGCCAACGCCTGCACCGGCCCCACCGGGTTCCAGAACACCCACAGCACAGCGGAAAAAGTGGCGAAGGTGCTGGGGATCTCGGCCACTGACGTCTTCGTCTGCTCCACCGGCCTGATCGGCGAGCAGCTGCCCATGGACAAGATCCTTCCGGGGGTGGAGGCTGCCGCGGCGGAGCTCAGCACCGACGGCGGTCCGGCCGCCGGCACCGCCATCATGACCACGGACAGCGTGCCCAAGTCAGCGCTCTTCATCGGCACCGACGCCGACGGCCAGGAGTTCAGCATCGGCGGCATCGCCAAGGGGGCAGGCATGCTGGCCCCGGGCCTGGCCACCATGCTGGTGGTGCTCACCACGGATGCCGACGTGCAGCCGGAAATGCTCGACGTCGTCCTCCGCGATGCCACCCGCGTCACCTTTGACCGCGCCGACTCGGACGGCTGCATGTCAACCAACGACACCGTGGTCCTGCTTGCCTCGGGAGCTTCCGGTGCCGTGCCGTCCGCCGAGGCGTTCGGTGCCGGGCTGACCCAGGTCTGCGCCGAGCTGGCACGCAAACTGATCGCCGATGCCGAGGGCGCCAGCCACGACATCGCCATCCGGACCTTCAACGCGGCCAGTGAAGCCGACGCCGAGACGGTCAGCCGCTCCGTGGCCCGCTCCAACCTCTTCAAGGCCGCCATCTTCGGCAAGGACCCCAACTGGGGGCGTGTGCTCTCCGCCGTGGGCACCACCGACGCCGCCTTCGAGCCGGACAAACTCAACGTGGCCATGAACGGCATCCAGATCTGCCGGAACGGCAGCATCGGCGATGACCGCTCCCTGGTGGACCTGGAACCCCGCGAAGTGCTGGTGGAAATCGACCTGCAGGCAGGCGACGCCGAAGCCACCATTTGGACCAACGACCTCACCCACGACTACGTGCACGAAAACAGCGCCTACTCCAGCTAGGAGCCCCGGCCACGGCAATACCGCCAGGCACAAGCCGCTGTGGAAAGTGACAACATGAACACCCAGACGCGTGAAACCACCAGCATGTCCGCCGCCCAGGACAAGGCAGAAACCCTGATCGAGGCACTGCCTTGGATCCAGCGGTTCGCCGGCACCACCATGGTGATCAAATACGGCGGCAACGCCATGGTCAACGACGAACTCCGGCGTGCCTTCGCCGAGGACATCGTCTTCCTCCACCACGTGGGCATCCACCCTGTAGTGGTGCACGGCGGCGGTCCGCAGATCAACTCGATGCTGGGCCGGCTGGGCATCGAATCCGAATTCAAGGGCGGCCTGCGCGTCACCACCCCCGAGGCGATGGACGTGGTCCGCATGGTCCTCACCGGCCAGGTGGGCCGCGAACTGGTGGGCCTGATCAACTCCCACGGTCCCTACGCCGTCGGCATGTCCGGCGAAGACGGCGGGCTCCTCCGCGCCGTCCGCACCGGGACCGTGGTGGACGGCGAAGACGTGGACCTGGGGCTGGTGGGCGAGGTGGTCGGCGTCGACCCCGCAGGCATCATGGACATCCTCGCCGCGGGCCGCATCCCCGTAATTTCCACGGTGGCCCCGGAAATCGTCGACGGCGGCGAAGGCGTGGCGGGGGCCGCGCGGTTCCAGCCCACCGGCCAGGTCCTGAATGTCAACGCCGACACCGCAGCGGCCGCCGTGGCCTCGGCCCTTGGTGCCTCCAAGCTGGTGATCCTGACCGACGTCGAGGGCCTCTACGCCAACTGGCCGGACAAGTCTTCCCTGATCTCCTCGCTCACGGCGTCGGAGCTGCGGGACATGCTGCCCCGCCTCGAATCCGGCATGATCCCCAAGATGGCCGCGTGCCTCAAGGCCATCGACGAGGGCGTGGAACGCGCACACATCGTGGACGGGCGCCTGCCCCACTCCATGCTTCTTGAAACATTTACGACGGCGGGCATCGGCACCCAGGTTGTCCCGGACGAGGAGATCAACGGATGAACACCATGGAAAAGTCACCAGTGAATGAGTTGGTGGAAACCACGGGCCACGCCGGTTCCGAGTGGCTCTCCCGCTACTCCAGCTCGCTGATGAACGTGTTCGGCACGCCGCAGCGGGTCCTGGTCCGCGGCGCCGGCTGCCTGGTCTGGGACGCCGACGGCAAGGAATACCTGGACCTGCTCGGCGGCATCGCCGTGAACGCCCTGGGCCACGCCCACCCGTTCGTGACGTCGGTGATTTCCAGCCAGCTGGCCACCCTGGGGCACGTCTCCAACTTCTTCACCAGCCCCACCCAGGTGGCGCTGGCCGAGAAACTCCTGCAATTGGCCCACGCGCCAGCCGGCTCCAAGGTGTTCTTCAGCAACTCCGGCACCGAGGCCAACGAGGCAGCGTTCAAGCTGGCCCGGCGCAACACCGGTTCCGGGGACACGAAACGCACGAAGATTATTGCCCTGGAGGGCGCCTTCCATGGCCGGACCATGGGGGCCCTGGCACTCACCGCCAAGGAAGCCTACCGTGCACCCTTCGAGCCGCTGCCCGGCGGCGTGGTGCACATCCCGTTCGGTGACATCGCCGCGCTGGAGGCAGCCGTTGACGACACCGTCGCCGCCGTGTTCCTGGAACCGATCCAGGGCGAGGCAGGCGTCCGTCCGCTGCCGCCGGGCTACCTGAAGGCAGCGCGGGAGGCCACCAGCAAAGTGGGCGCCCTGCTCATCCTGGACGAGGTCCAGACCGGCATCGGCCGGACCGGCAAATGGCTCGCCAGCGAGGATGCGGGCATCGTCCCCGACGCCATCACCCTGGCCAAGGGGCTGGGCGGAGGCTTCCCCATCGGTGCTCTGCTCACCTTTGGTGAGCAGACGTCGTCGTTGCTCTCAGCAGGCCAGCACGGCACGACGTTTGGCGGAAATCCCGTGGCTACCGCGGCGGCCCTGGCCACCCTCCACGCCCTCGAAAGCCAGAACGTGCTGGCCAACGCGGCGGCGGTTGGGGAGCACCTGCGCTCCGCGCTGGGCGCCATTCCCGGCGTCACCGAAGTCCGCGGCGAAGGACTGCTGATCGGCTTCGACCTGGACGCCGACGTCGCGCCGGCCGTGGTGCAGGCGGCCCTCGACGCCGGCTTCATCGTCAACAGCCCGGGTCCGCGCACCATCCGCCTGGCACCGCCGCTGATCCTCACCACGGCGCAGGCCGATGCCTTCCTCTCCGCTTTCCCGGCAATCCTCCAAGCAGCTAAGGACGCCCAGTGACCACCGCAACCCGGCACTTCCTCAAGGACACCGACCTCAGCCCCGCCGAGCAGGCAGAGGTGCTGGAACTTGCCGCCCGCATGAAGGCGGCCCCCTACAGCGTGCAGCCCTACGCCGCGGAAGGCAGCGGCCGCAAGACCGTGGCCGTGATCTTCGACAAGACCTCCACCCGGACCCGCGTGTCCTTCGCCACCGGCGTTGCCGACATGGGCGGCAACGCGCTGGTCATCAACCCGGGCGAAGCCCAGATCGGGCACAAGGAATCCGTGGAGGACACCGCCAAGGTCCTCGAACGGATGGTGTCCACCATCGTGTGGCGCACCGGCGCGCACGCAGGCCTGGTGGCCATGGCGGAGAACTCCAGGGTCCCGGTCATCAACGCTCTGTGCGACGACTACCACCCGTGCCAGCTCCTGGCCGACCTGTTGGCAGTCAAGGAACACAAGGGCGAACTCAAGGGCCTCACCATGAGCTACCTGGGCGACGCTGCCAACAACATGGCCAACTCCTACCTCCTGGCCGGAGTCACCGCCGGCATGCACGTCCGCATCGCCGGGCCGGCGGGCTACCTGCCCGCGGAGGACATCGTCGCGGCAGCCCGGGAGCGTGCGGCCGAAACCGGCGGCTCCGTGCTCATCACCACCGACGCCAAGGAAGCGCTGCAGGGCGCAGACGTCGTAGCCACCGACACCTGGGTGTCCATGGGCCAGGAGGCCGAAAAGGAAGCCCGGATGCAGCTGTTCCGGGACTACTCCGTGGACTCGGACGCCATGGCACTCGCCGCGGATGACGCCGTCGTGCTTCACTGCCTGCCCGCCTACCGCGGCTATGAAATCTCCGCCGACGTCATCGACGGCCCGCAGTCCATCGTCTGGGACGAAGCCGAAAACCGGCTGCACGCCCAGAAGGCGCTGATGGCCTGGCTGATGCACCGCTCGGGCCTTGCCTTCGTGGACGGACTTTCCCCCGTCGAAGGCACCGGAGAGAGCACGTTCTAGTGTCCGCCCAGCCGTCCTCCCCGGGCACCAGCCCCGCCACCAAGACTGCCCGGCAGGCGCGCATCACCGCCATCCTCACCGGGCAGTCCGTGCGTTCCCAGGCGGAGCTTGCGGCGCTGCTGGCGGACGATGGCGTCCAGGTCACCCAGGCCACGCTGTCCCGCGACCTCGTGGAACTGGGTGCCGTCCGGGTCCGCGGGAAGGAAGGCGTCCTGGTGTACGCCGTCCCCGGCGAGGGCGGCGAACGGGGCGCCAAGAGCGGCGTCACCCAGGAGATCCTGGATGCCCGGCTCGCCCGGCTGTGCAGCGAACTGCTGGTCACCGCCGAAGCATCCGCCAACATCGCGGTCCTCCGGACGCCGCCCGGAGCTGCGAACTTCCTGGCCCTGGCCATCGACCACTCGGTGATGCCGTCCATCCTGGGCACCATTGCCGGTGACGATACCGTCCTGCTGGTCTCCCGTGACCCGCTGGGTGGCCCGGACCTCGCCGCCCGCTTCCTGCAACTGGCTGAGGAAGCCGGGCAATAAGCTTGAAGACAACAAATCAACCAACCCCAACAAGGAGCATTTAAAGTGACTGAACGCATTGTGCTGGCCTACTCCGGCGGCCTGGACACGTCCGTCGCCATCGGCTGGATCGGTGAAGCCACCGGTGCCGAGGTCATCGCCGTGGCGGTCGACGTCGGACAGGGCGGCGAATCGCTCGAAACCATCCGCCAGCGTGCCCTGGGCTGCGGCGCCGTCGAAGCCTACGTCGCCGACGCATCGGACGAGTTCGCCAACGAATACTGCGTCCCCACGCTGAAGGCCAACGCCCTGTACCAAGGCCACTACCCGCTGGTGTCCGCCATCTCCCGCCCGGTCATCGTCAAGCACCTGGTCAAGGCAGCCCGCGAATTCGGCGCCACCACCGTTGCCCACGGCTGCACCGGCAAGGGCAACGACCAGGTCCGCTTCGAAGTCGGCATCCAGACCCTGGGCCCGGACCTGAAGTGCATCGCACCGGTGCGCGACCTCGCCCTGACCCGCGACAAGGCCATCGCCTTCGCCGAGGAAAAGGGACTGCCGATTGAGACCACCAAGAAGAACCCGTACTCCATCGACCAGAACGTCTGGGGACGCGCCGTCGAAACCGGCTACCTCGAGGACATCTGGAACGCCCCCACCAAGGACATCTACGACTACACCGCCACCCCGGAGTTCCCGCCGGCACCGGATGAGGTCACCATCTCCTTCGAAGCCGGCGTGCCCGTCGCGATTGATGGCGTCAAGGTCACCCCGCTGCAGGCCATCAAGGAACTGAACCGCCGCGCCGGTGCACAGGGCGTCGGCCGCATCGACGTCGTCGAGGACCGCCTGGTGGGTATCAAGTCCCGCGAAATCTACGAAGCCCCCGGCGCCATGGCGCTGATCACCGCCCACAAGCACCTCGAGGACATCACCATCGAGCGCGAGCAGGCCCGCTTCAAGGCCACCGTTGGCCAGCGCTGGGCCGAGCTGGTTTACGACGGCCAGTGGTTCTCCCCGCTGAAGCGCTCCCTGGATGCCTTCATCGAGGACACCCAGAAGTACGTCTCCGGCGACATCCGCATGACCCTGCACGGCGGCCAGGCCATCGTCAACGGCCGCCGCTCCGACACCTCGCTGTACGACTTCTCGCTGGCCACCTACGACACCGGTGACACCTTCGACCAGTCCCAGGCCAAGGGCTTCATCGAGCTGTGGGGTATGTCCGCCAAGGTCGCTTCCGGCCGCGACATCCGCGTCGCAGGGAAGTAGCCCGCGTGGCTGAGCAAAAAACGGAGGCAACCAACGCAGGTGCCCTGTGGGGCGGCCGGTTCGCCGGCGGCCCCGCGGACGCCCTCGCGGCGCTGAGCAAGTCCACGCACTTCGACTGGCGGCTGGCCCGCTACGACATCGCCGGCTCCAAGGCGCACGCCCGCGTGCTGCACAAAGCCGGCCTGCTCGACGACGCGGAGCTCGAAGGCATGCTCGCGGCCCTGACGCAGCTGGACGAGGACGTGGCGTCCGGCGCCTACCTGCCGGCGGAGTCCGATGAGGACGTGCACGGTTCGCTGGAACGCGGCCTGATCGAGCGCGCCGGTGCCCAGCTGGGCGGCAAGCTCCGCGCCGGCCGGTCCCGCAACGACCAGGTGGCAACCCTGGGCCGGATGTTCCTGCGGGACCACGCCCGGATCATTGCCCGCGGTGTCCTGGCCACCGTGGACGCGCTGGTGGAGCAGGCCAAGGCGCACCATGGCGTTGCGATGCCGGGCCGCACCCACCTGCAGCACGCCCAGCCGGTCCTGCTCAGCCACCACCTCCTGGCCCACGCTTGGGCCCTGCTGCGCGACGTGCAGCGGCTCCAGGACTGGGACAAGCGGGCGGGTGTTTCGCCCTACGGTTCGGGCGCCCTGGCCGGCTCCTCGCTGGGGCTGGACCCGGAAGCGGTGGCGGCCGACCTTGGGTTCTTCTCCGCCGTGCACAACTCGATCGACGGCACCGCCTCCCGCGACGTCTTCGCCGAGTTCGCGTGGGTCTGCTCGATGATCGGCGTGGATCTGTCCCGGATCTCCGAGGAAGTCATCTTCTGGGCCACCAAGGAGTTCTCCTTCGTCACGCTGGATGATTCGTACTCCACGGGGTCCTCCATCATGCCGCAGAAGAAGAACCCGGATGTGGCCGAGCTGGCCCGCGGCAAGGCAGGGCGTTTGATCGGCAACCTGACCGGGCTGCTGGCCACGCTCAAGGGCCTGCCGCTGGCGTACAACCGCGACCTGCAGGAGGACAAGGAGCCGGTGTTCGACGCCGCCGACACGCTGGAGCTGCTGCTCCCGGCCGTGTCCGGCATGATCGCCACCCTGACCTTCAACACGGAGCGGATGGAATCGCTGGCTCCGCAGGGCTTCGCGCTGGCCACGGACATCGCCGAATGGCTGGTCCGCCAGGGCGTGCCGTTCCGCGAGGCCCACGAGCTGTCCGGTGCCGCCGTGAAGCAGGCGGAGTCCCGCGGCGTTGAGCTGTGGGACCTGACGGACGAAGAGTACGCCGCGATCTCGGAGCACCTGACCCCGGAGGTCCGGACCGTGCTGTCCACGGAGGGTTCGCTTAACAGCCGGAACTCCCAGGGCGGAACGGCGCCGGCCGCCGTCGAACGCCAGCTGGCTGCGCTGGAAGGCGAGCTTGCCGGCGTGCGGGAGTACGCCGGGTAGGAAACATTGTTGCCAAGGGCCCCGGGGCATGTTCCCCGGGGCCCTTGGCGTCTGTGGCTAGGCTGGGGCCATGAGCGAAACCTTCCGCAAGTTCCTTCGCACCCTGCCCGACTTCCCGTCCGACCTGCCCGGCTTCGACCCCGCCAACGCACCGCAGGACCCGGCCTTGCTCTTCAAGCAGTGGCTGGACGAGGCACTGGATGCGGGGGAGCAGCAGCCGCACGCGTTCAGCCTCGCCACGGTGGGGGAAAGCACCGACGGCGCCCCGCAGCCGTCCTCGCGGATGCTCATCCTGAAGAACATTGACGACGACGGCTGGCACTTCGCCACGTCCCGCACCTCCCGCAAGGGCCGCGAGCTGTCGGGGTCACCGCGCGCGGCGATGAACTTCTACTGGCCGGCCCTGGGCCGCCAGGTGCGGGTGGCGGGCACTGTGGTTGAGCTTTCCGCCGAAGCCTCCGCCGTCGACTGGCACGAGCGGCCCCGGGCCGACGGCAGCGACAACCCGGACTGGCAGCTCTACGCCCTCCAGCCGGCCGAAATCGAGTTCTGGCAGGCCAGCAACGATCGCCGGTACGTCCGCCACCGTGTCGGGCCGGACGGAAGCCCGCTGGACTGACTGCTCGGCTAGGCTGGCCGCATGACCTCACCTTCCCCTGCCGCCCTCCTCGCTGAACTGCACAAAGCCGCGGACGCACTGACCGCTGCGGTGGACCGGATTCCGGCCGGCGGCGAAAGGGCCCCGTCCACCCTTCCCAGCTGGAGCCGCGGCCACCTCCTGGCCCACATCGCCGGAATCTGCAGCGCGCTGGCCCGCCAGGTGGAATACGGGCGGTCCGGCAGGACGGTAGAGCTCTACGACGGCGGCGTGGACGGCCGCAACCGGGCCATCGAGCTTGCCGCCGGCCACAGCCTGGAGGAGCACCGGAAGGACGTTGCGGCCGCGGTGCAGCGGGCACTGGCGGCCTTCGATGCGCTGGGGGAGGACGAATGGCAAACGCGCATCGCCTTCCGCGACGGCGTGATTTTCGGCGCCGGTTTGGCGCTCTGGCGCGAGCTGGTCATCCATACCGCGGACCTGGACACCGGCGCGGGACCCGAGACCTGGAACAGGGCATTCTGCTCCCACCTCTTCGACTTCCTCGCCGCCCGCGTGCCGGCGGAAACCCGGCTGGTCCTGCAGCCCGTGGCACTCCCGCCGCTGGCCCTCGGAACCGGCGGCAGCACCGTCGTCGTCAGCGGGATGGTGACGGACATCGCCGCGTGGCTCGCAGGCCGGCGGCCGTCGCTGGACAGCCTGCGGGCCACGGCCGCCGGGGACGGCACCGATCTTCCCGGCCTGTTGCCCTGGCCGTCGGCGATGCCGGACCCCAAGTAGCCAACGCCGGGGGACTGGTCAGGCGGCCTCGCGGGCCAGCAGGCTCTCTTTGATGCGCAGGCCCCAGCGGAAACCGCCCAGCGAGCCGTCGGTCCGTATGACGCGGTGGCACGGCACGAACAGGGCAGCAGCGTTGAACGCGCAGGCACTGGCGGCGGCCCGCACGGCGCGCGGGTTGCCGGCCAGGGCGGCGTACTCCGAGTAGGTGACGGGTGAGCCCGGCCTGACCTGCCGCAGCACGTCCCAGGCGTGGGCACGGAACGGTCCGGACTGCTGGCGGACCGGCACCGCCATGGCCGGGGCGGGGTCACCGGCATAGAAGGCCTCCACGGCGGATGAGATCCCGCCAAGGTCCGTTACCTCGTCCACGGCGTCGGGCCGCAGCATTGGATGGACCTGGCCGGTCAGGTCCGCCAGGAAGGCCGTCCAGCCGGACGCAAGGACCACGCCATCCTGGGCGAGGACAGTAAATGGACCGTCCGGCGTGGACAGCTGCAGCAGTTGGGCTTTCATGGCGTCCCTTTCGCGGGAATGGTGGTTCTTGCGGCGGGCCGGGCGGCAGCGCGCCAGAGGTGCATGGTGGCGTAGGAGCGCCACGGGCTGGTCTCCCGGAAGTCCGGGCTCAAGGCGCTGGTCCCATTATCGAGGGCGCGGATCCCGTTCCGCACGGCGGCGTCGTTGGCAAGGAAAATATCCGGGGCACCCAGGACCCGCATGGCGGCGTACCCCACCGTCCAGGGCCCGACGCCGGGGAGCGGCAAAAGTGCCGCCGTGAGGCTTGGGAGGTCGTCGCCATAGCCGAAGTCCAGGCGGCCGCGGGCCATGGCCTCCGCAGCATGCAGCAGCGACTCGGTCCGGCGCCGGGGGCCGCGAAGCAGATGTCCTGCAGTTGCGATTTCCGCCGGAGTGGGAAACAGGCGGTCCAGGCCCTCGCCGGGGGCGCTGGCGGGACTGCCCGCCGCGGACAACTGGGTCAAGGCTGTCCTGGCGGCCGCCACCGTGATCTGCTGGCCCACCATGGCCCGGATCAGCAGTTCCGGCGGATCCACCGCGCCGGGCAGGCGCATCCCCGGTGCGGAGGCAACGGAGCCGGCAAGCCTGGGATCGGCGGCGAGCGTGCCGTCGATCGCCTCCGGGTCCGCGTCCAGGTCGAACAGCCGGCGGACGCGGCTGAGCAGCGCCGGAAGGTCGCGAAGGTCCACCGCGCCGATGGTGAGGGTCAACGGCCGTTCCCGGGCCCCGTCGTCGTACTCCACCCTGAAGCGCGCGTCCCCGTGGGGGAGCCGCAGCGTCCGGGCATAGGAAGTGGGCGTGCCGTCCTCGACGCCGGGGATGGCGCGGACCGCCAGGAAGGAGAAGATGCCCGGATCGAAAGGCGGCCGGTAGGGCAGGCCCAGGGTCAGGGCTGTGGCGCCGCCGCCGTTCACCGGATGGCGGACGGTCCTCCTGAGCGCCGTGGGCGTCATATCGAACACCTCGGCGATGGTCTCATTGAACTGCCTGACGCTGCTGAAGCCTGCCGCAAAGGCGACGTCGGCGAGTTTCATCGATGTTGAAACCAGCAGGGTGCGGGCCGTCTGGGCCCTTGCGGCGCGGGCCAATGACAGGGGGCCGGCGCCAAGTTCCTGGCCGAGGATCCGGTTCAACTGGCGCGGCGAATACCCCAGCCGGGCGGCCAGGCCCGCCACGCCGTCGCGGTTGATCACGCCATCGTTGATCAGGCGCATCGCCCGCCCCGCGATGTCCTGCCGCACGTTCCATGCCGGGGTTCCGGGCACCGCCTCCGGCAGGCAGCGCTTGCAGGCGCGGTAGCCTGCCTCGTGTGCGGCGGCGGACGTCTCGTAGAACGTGACGTTGGAGGCCTTGGGGGTCCTGGCAGGGCACGACGGCCGGCAGTAGATCCCCGTGGTGCGGACGGCCGTAAAGAACTGACCGTCGAACCGGGTATCGCGGGCATCGATTGCCCGGTAGCGCTGCCAGAAGTCCATTCCTCCATCCTGCCAGCCGCCGGCCACGGCTTCTAGCGGAAATCGGACATGGCCGTGGGCGCGCAGAACCACCCCGGCCCCCTTCCCGGTGGCGGATGAAACCTGCGGGATCTGGGTAAGGTCAGCTAATGAACCAAAGCGCTGGGGCGACGGAACAACTACGGGATTTCCTGTCCGCGGACGCCCGGGAACTCGCACCAAAGCTGCTCGGTGCCGTGCTCACCCATGAGTCCCGCGACGGCGCCGTGTCCGTCCGGCTCACCGAAGTGGAGGCCTATATGGGCCCCGAGGACTCCCTGCACCCGGACCCCGGCTCCCACACCTACCGCGGCCCCACGCCCCGCAACGCCCCCATGTTCGGCCGCGCCGGCCACCTCTACGTCTACTTCACCTATGGAATGCACCACTGCACCAACATCGTGTGCGGGCCGGCCGGCGTCGCGTCCGCCCTGCTGCTCCGGGCAGGAGAAGTGGTGGACGGGCTGGAGCTGGCCCGGCTGCGCCGTCCAACGTCCAAAACTCCTGCGGACCTTGCCAGCGGGCCGGCCCGCCTTGCCAAAGCGCTGGGATTGACGACGGCGGACAGCGGCCGCGACGCGCTCGCTCCGCCGTTCCGGCTGGAACTTCCGTCCGTTCCCGCCGGCGCGGTCAGTTCCGGTCCCCGGGTGGGGGTGGCCGGCGCCGGAGGCACGGACGAATACGCCTGGCGGTACTGGCTGACCGGCGACCCCACCGTGTCCAGATACAAGGCAGCGAAGCCGCGGACCCGGAAGCAGGCAGCGGAACCCCGGCCGGATGCAACGTTTCACCAGCGTTAACGGAAATGGTTGTAGAATGGACGGTCTGTCTTTTGCGATAGGGGAACGTTAATGCTTGACGCCGAATTGGCCCACGAACGGGAGTACGTAGCCGGCCTGTACGCCCGGCTGGAGGAACTCCGGGAGGAAAAGCGCCGCCAGTTGGCGCAGGTCCGTCGTGCCGGAGCCGTGGGCACCATGCAGAACGTTTCGGAGCGGGACGCGTTCGCCGCACTGTATGAGGACCGCCTGGCGCAGCTGGACGCCGTGGATGACCGGCTGGTTTTTGGCCGCCTGGACCTGGACTCCGGCGAAGCGCAGTACATCGGCCGCATTGGCCTCACCACCGAGGACCTGCAGCGTCTCATGGTGGACTGGCGTGCCCCCGAGGCCGGGCACTTCTACCAGGCCACGGCCTTTGACCGGCAGGGCGTCCGCCGCCGCCGCCACCTGATCCTGCAGGGACGCGAGGTCAAGGCCATCGAGGACGATGTCCTGGACGCCGGGATGCTCACGGACGACGAATCGCTCCAGGGCGAAGGTGCCCTGCTGGCTGCCCTGAACTCCAAGCGGACCGGCCGCATGTCGGACATCGTCAGCACCATCCAGTCGGAGCAGGACCGGATCATCCGCTCCTCCATCTCCGGCGCCGTCGTGGTCCAGGGCGGACCCGGTACCGGCAAGACCGCTGTGGCCCTGCACCGCGCCGCATACCTGCTCTATACCCACCGTGACCGCCTCAAGAGTGCCGGCGTGCTGCTGGTGGGGCCGTCGTCGTCGTTCATGAAATACATCGAACGGGTGCTGCCCTCCCTGGGTGAGACCGGCGTGGTCATGGCCAGCCTTGGCCGCCTGATGCCCGGCATCCACGCCGTTCCGGAAACAGACCCTGACGTCGCCGCCATCAAGGGGCGGCTGGACATGGCCGCCATCGTCGCCAACGCCGTCTCCAACCGCATGCGCGTCCCCGCCCAGAACCGGATCCTCGAAGTGGACGGCCGCAAGCTGACCCTTACGCCCCGGCAGGTGCGCCGCGCGCGGGAACGCGCCCGCGCCACCGGAAAGCCGTACAACGAGGCCCGCGTAACGTTCGTGAAGATCCTGCTGCGCGAACTGACCGAGCAGATGACCGAGCTCGTCGAGGCCGGAAATATCGGCAACAACGCAGACCGCTCCTACCTGGCCGAGGACGTCCGGACCGCCCGCGACGTGCGGATCGCCCTGAACCTGTGCTGGATGCCCATGACGCCGGAGAAGCTGATCTCCGACCTCTTCAGCAAGCCGGAGGTGCTGGAATTCTGCACCCCCCACCTGACCCCTGCCGAGCGGGCGCTGCTGCAGCGTCCGGCCGATGCGCCGTGGACCGAGTCCGACGTCCCGCTGCTGGATGAGGCCGCCGAGCTGCTTGGGGAGCTGGATCCCGCCGCCGGCCGCGGGCTGGCCCAGCAGGAGCACGACCGTGCCCGGGACCTCGCCAACGCAAAGCAGACCCTGGTCAACATGGAAGCCGCCGGCGTCGATCCGTTAATGTCCGCAGAGGAGCTGGCGGAGCAGAACCGGGAGCAGGAAGCCCGGCAGACGGCAGCCGAACGCGCAACGAGCGACCGCACGTGGGCGTTCGGGCACATCGTCGTGGATGAAGCCCAGGAGCTTTCGCCCATGCAATGGCGCCTGCTGGTGCGCCGCTGCCCGTTGAAGTCCTTCACCATCGTGGGCGACATTGCCCAGACCAGCTCCGTTGCCGGGGCCAATTCCTGGCAGGGGGCGTTGGCCCCGATGTTCGGCGACCGCTGGCAGCTGGAGGAGCTGACCGTCAACTATCGCACCCCGTCCCAGATCGCCGAGGCCGCCGTCAGGATGGCCAACGCCGCGGGCCTGGTGGTCTCCGCACCCAAGGCCGTCCGCGAGGGCCGCTGGGCCCCCATCATCGACGAGGTGCCCGCCGGCGGCATCGTGGACCGGCTGGTGGAGGTCCTTCCGGAGGAGCTTGCGGCGCTCGACGGCGGCCTGCTCGCCGTGATTGCCGACGGTGACCTCCTGCCCCAGGCAACGGCGGCCCTCCGTGCCGTATACGGCCGCAGGATCGGCACCGGGGCCGGCAGCTACGAGCAGGACATCGTCGTCATCAGCCCGCGTGAGGCAAAGGGCCTGGAGTTCGACGGCGTCGTGGTCCTGGAACCCTCCGTGATGCTCAACCACGAACACGGCAAAGTGGGGGACCTGTACGTCGCCATGACCCGCGCCACGCAGAGGCTGCGGCTGATCGCGGCGCAACCCGTGCCCGCCGGTATTGCCGGCTGACGGGGCCGTCGGCGTTACTGCTAACTTAGGAAGCGTGCCAGAACTGAACATCCTTGAACCGCAGCGCAACGACCCCACTTTCGCCAATATTTGGCAGGAACTGAAGTGGCGTGGGCTGGTCCATGTTTCCACCGATGAAGCGGAGCTCGAAAAGCTCCTCGCCAACGGGCCGGTCACGTACTATTGCGGCTTCGACCCCACCGCGCCGAGCCTGCACCTGGGCAACCTGGTCCAGCTCCTGGTCATGCGGCGGCTTCAGCTGGCAGGGCACAAGCCCCTCGGCCTGGTGGGCGGGTCCACCGGCATGATCGGGGACCCGCGTCCGACGGCGGAACGCACCTTGAACACCAAGGACACGGTGGCGGAGTGGGTTGGCTACCTCCAGGGCCAGGTGCAGCGCTTCCTCAGCTTCGAGGGGGACAACGCTGCCAGGATGGTTAACAACCTGGACTGGACGGCGCCGCTGAGCGCCATCGACTTCCTGCGTGAAGTGGGCAAGCACTTCCGCGTGGGCACCATGCTGCGCAAGGACGCCGTGGCATCCCGGCTGAACTCCGATGAAGGCATCAGCTACACCGAGTTCAGCTACCAGATCCTGCAGGGCATGGACTACCTGCAGCTTTACCGCGACTACGGCTGCGTCCTGCAGACCGGCGGCTCGGACCAGTGGGGCAACCTCACCAGCGGTACGGAATTGATCCGGAAGGTGGAGGGCAAGAGCGTCCACGCCCTGGGGACCCCGCTCATCACCAACTCTGACGGAACCAAGTTCGGCAAGAGCGAGGGCAACGCCATCTGGCTCGACGCCGGCATGTGCAGCCCGTATGCGTTCTACCAGTTCTGGCTCAACACTGCGGACGCGGACGTGGTGGACCGGCTCAAGGTGTTCACCTTCCTGACCCGCGCGGAGATTGAAGAGATTGCCGTTTCGGTGGCGGAGCGTCCGTTTGCCCGTGAGGGTCAGCGGAAGCTTGCCTTCGAAGTGACCTCGTTGGTGCACGGCGTTGACGCCACCGAAAAGGTCATCGCAGCTTCGGCGGCGCTCTTCGGCAACGGCGATTTGGCCGCATTGGACAAGGCAACCCTGCAGGCTGCAACGTCCGAACTTCCTTCCACCACAGTGCAGGTGGATGAGATGGGGATCGTGGACCTGCTGGTGGCTTCCGGTCTTTCCGAAAGCAAGTCCGCCGCGCGCCGGACCGTGGGTGAAGGCGGAGCCTACGTGAACAACGAGAAAGTCTCGGATCCTGAAGCCGTGATCTCCGAGTCGGAGCTCCTGCATGGCCAGTACCTGCTCCTGCGCCGGGGCAAGAAGAACCTGGCGACAGTGGAAGTACTGGTCCCGTAACCGCGGGAGCGCAACCTACCACCTGCACGCCCCTCGGCGGCCGATTTGCGCGGCCGCGGAGGGGCGTGTATTGTTTTCTGAGTCGCCGCCACTGAGTGGTGACAAACCCCCAACTGATATTGAGAAGCAATTCTCGGCCATGCGGTGCATGGAACGAAGAATGCTTCTCATTCTGCTGGGCGGATTCATTCCGCAGAGTGAATTCCGGGAAAACAACCGGATTTGCAAAAGCGAATATGAATGAAATAAGATAAAAACATCGCAGCGAAGAAATACGGAAAAGAAATTCTCTTTTGAATTGTTCCGGGAATATTCGAATGTGTCTGTTGTTTGAGAACTCAATAGTGTGCCAAGTTTGTTGATACCGATTATGTATGTAATTGGTTGAATTTGCCGAATCGTGCCGCCCCTGT
>NZ_JBFBKW010000005.1:0-269162 GCF_040702325.1 Pseudarthrobacter sp. 902506025 | reverse complement strand
CATGTGTTAAGCACGCCGCCAGCGTTCATCCTGAGCCAGGATCAAACTCTCCGTTGAAAACAAACAGACACAACCAAAACCACCGGAAATAACGGTCATAATGGCTGCACAAAATTTGAAACCAGCTAAAAACACCAAACCAATACCACAGGGGCGGCACGATTCGGCAAATTCAACCAATTACATACATAATCGGTATCAACAAACTTGGCACACTATTGAGTTCTCAAACAACAGACACACCCGGCACCACCCAAACCAACGTTCAGGATCGCTCCGGAGCAACTTTTCAAACTTACCCGATCCCCGCCTCCGAAGCAAATCCATCTTTCAGGATTCCCATCGAATTGAAGACCGCCCCATACCGATTTCCAGCGCCCTAAAGAGCAACCAGATTTTGGCTTTGAATTGGGGGTCCTGGCCACCCGGTGAACAGTTCTTCACTGTCTCCCCCGCGGCGACTTAGAAAACAATACACGCACACCGGTCCCATCGCAAACCGGCCCTTCGGAGGCCGGAAATCCCCGGTATTCCGCGGCGAAACCCGGGGTGGAGCGCCTGCGCAACCTGCCGTCGTCGTCATTCTGCCGCTGTGTGCTGCCGCACAGGTGTTTCCTGGCAGGGCCGGCCGCTGAACAAGCAATGGGTTAAACGCAGAAGGGCCGGCAACCGTAAGGTTGCCGGCCCTTCTCAAGCAGCTGGAATCAGCGGTGCTGGATTACCAGGAAGACTTGGTGATGCCCGGGAGCTCACCGCGGTGAGCCATGTCGCGGAAGCGAACACGGGAGATACCGAACTTCTGGAAGGTGCCACGGGGGCGGCCGTCGATGATGTCGCGGTTGCGCAGACGGATCGGGGACGCGTTGCGGGGCAGCTTCTGCAGGCCCAGGCGGGCTGCTTCGCGTGCTTCGTCGGTTGCGTTTTCGTCAACCAGGGTCTTCTTCAGTTCGAGGCGCTTGGCAGCGTAACGCTCAACGATGACCTTGCGCTGCTCGTTGCGAGCAATCTTGGACTTCTTAGCCATGTTTAGCGCTCCTCTCGGAATTCGACGTGCTGGCGGATCTTGGGGTCGTACTTCTTCAGGACCATGCGGTCCGGGTCGTTACGACGGTTCTTGCGGGTTACGTAGGTGTAACCCGTGCCCGCGGTCGACTTGAGCTTGATGATCGGACGTACGTCCTTGTCCTTAGCCACTAGAGCTTCACCCCACGAGCCAGAATGTCGGCGACGACTGCGTCGATACCGCGCACGTCGATGGTCTTGATGCCACGTGCAGAAACCTGCAGCGTGACGTTACGGCGCAGGGACGGAACCCAGTAGCGCTTCTTCTGGATGTTCGGATCGAACCGACGCTTGTTGCGGCGGTGCGAGTGCGAAATGCTGTGCCCAAAGCCCGGCTCGGCCCCGGTCACTTGGCAGTGTGCTGCCATGACTTCTCCTCAAGAATTGAAAGTAATGATCCGCATATCTGCTGCTGGACCATGCTGCCAAGTGCGACCCACAGAATGTACGGGCAACGGTTAGTTACGCAACTTGAGCCCCTAACTACCGGCCACCCTGGAGAAAATTACCGGGCAACCGGAGCAATTGCGCACGCTCCGCGCACTTAGCGCCTACCAAGTCTACGAGTTGACGCAATTAAAGACCAATCGGGTGTATAAGGGCTTGCCCCTGTTGAAAGGTCACAGCAGTCGGTGGCCCCTTTTCACAGCAGGGACATAGCTTCCCCAAGCATGTTTGATGCATGAACACACAGCTCCTGCCGGCATCACCGGCCGCAAGCAGCTCCGGCCGCCCGGAGCTCTCACCACCGAAGATACCCGCCCGCGGCTGGTTCGCCCGCCAGTACCGCCGGCGCATGCTGCGGACGGACTTCCTGACCGTCATTTCCTGGGCATCCGTTGCCGCGGCAATCTCCCTGTGGCTGGCAGACGGCGGGGCCACCAACATCACCTCGCCCGCCTCGCTGTTCACGGCGGCGGGAATCGTGGCCGGCCTGGCGGGCATGGACCTGGTCCTGCTGATGCTGCTCCTGGCCGCGAGGATCCCGTTCATCGACCGCACCATCGGCCACGACCGGGCCCTGGAATTCCACGGCAAACTGGGCAAGCCATCCCTTTACCTCCTGTTGGCACACGGCCTCCTGCTCGCCGTCGGGTACGGTATGGCCGAGGGACTGGACCCGGTCAGCGAATCCATCAACTTGTGGGTGCAGGTCCCCGATATGTGGCTGGCGTTCGTCTCCATGGCCCTGTTCATCGCCGTCGTGGTGACGTCCCTGGTGGCTGTGCGCCGGCGCTTCCCGTACGAGTTCTGGTACGTGGTCCACCTGCTGACCTACGCGGCGGTGGCAACGTCAATCCCGCACCAGTTCAGCGTGAGCGGCCTCTTTGCGGCCGGCACCTGGCAGCGGTGGTACTGGCTCGCCATCTGCATCTACACCGGCAGTGCCCTGGTGTACTTCCGCATCCTTGAGCCGGTTCTGGCCACCGCGCGCCACCAACTGACGGTGACCCGCGTGGAGGCCGTGGCTCCGGGCGTGGTGAACATCGTCATGCGGGGACAGAAGCTGGACCAGTTGGCGGGGACGGGCGGACGCTTCTTCATCTGGCGCTTCCTGGCTCCGGGCATGTGGTGGCACCCCCACCCGTTCAGCCTGTCCGCGGAGCCGGTGGTCAACGGCCGGGACGGCCAGGGGACGCTGCGGGTCACCGTCCGGAACCTCGGCGACGGCTCCGCCCAGCTGCTCCGGCTGCGGAAGGGCACCAAGGTGGCCCTGGAGGGTCCCTACGGATTGCTCAGCACGGCAGCCCGGACGAAGAACAAGGTGGTGATGATCGGCGCAGGCATCGGCATCACTCCCCTGCGCGCGCTGTTGGAGACCACCCCGTTCGCTCCGGGCGAGGCCACGGTCCTGCTCCGCGGCCACACTGACAAGGAGCTTTACCTGGGCAACGAAATCCTTGACCTCTGCCAGGCGCGCGGGGCCCGGCTCTTCCACCTCACCGGGCCGCGGGGCCCTGGCCGGTCCACCTGGCTTCCCGAGGACTCGGTGCGCAACGGCTACAGCCTTACCTCCTATGTGCCGGACATCAGGGATGCGGACGTCTACGTCTGCGGCCCGGCGGCGTGGGCGGCCAACGTCATTGCGGATGCCGGGAAGGCCGGCGTCCCCGAGGAACAGATCCATCACGAAAGGTTTGACTGGTGAAAATTCGCGGAACAGTCGCAGCAGCTTTGGCCTCCGCCGGGATCCTCCTGGCGGGCTGGCAGACAGGCACGCAGGCCGGCGGCATCAGCACCGTCGCATCAAGTACGACGGCGACCGGCACCACGGGTGCAACAGGCACCGGGTCCACGGGTGCAACAGGCACCGGGTCCACGGGGACGGGGTCGTCCGGGTCGTCGGGGTCCTCCAGCTCGTCGGGCACCACAGGTTCCTCCGGGTCCGCAAGCTCCGGATCCTCCGGTTCGTCCAATTCCTCCGCCTCCGGCACCTACAAGGGAAACACCGTCCAGACCCGGTTTGGCCCCGTGCAGGTCCAGATCACGGTGGCGAACGGGAAGATCACCGATGTCACGGCGCTGCAGCTGACCAATACGGACGGCAAATCCATCCAGATCAGCAACCGCGCGGCACCCCTGCTCCGCAGCAAGGTCCTGGCGGCGCAGTCTGCCAATGTCCAGACCGTCAGCGGCGCCACCATCACCAGCGACGCCTACCTCACCTCACTCCAGGCAGCCCTCGATGCAGCAAACCTCTAACCCCCTGCCCGCCACGGCAGGCACCACCCTGAAGGCCCGCACCTTTGACTGCATGGGAACGGTCATCGGCCTGACACTGCCGGTGGACTCCCCCGCGGAAGGGCAGCCGGGGCTCGACGAGCTCGCTGCCGCCACCTCCGTCGTCGAACGCCTGTTCCGGGACCTGGACGAAACGTTCAGCCTGTACCGCCCCGATTCGGAAGCCAGCAGGCTGGCGCGCGGTGAACTGACGCTGCCCCACGCCTCGGCGCAGATGCGCGAGCGTTATGCCGAAGCCCACGAGTGGCGGCTGCGCACGGAAGGGGCCTTCACCCCTGAAAGGTCAGACGGGGTGCTGGATCTGTCCGGGATCATCAAGGGCCATGCCATCCGCGAGGCCGGGACGTCGCTCCTGGCCCTGGGCCGCCGGGACTGGTGCCTGAACGCCGGCGGCGACGTCCTGGTCAGCGGTTCGCCGCACCCCGGCAGCGCCGAACCCTGGAAAGCCGGCGTGGTGGACCCTGCCGACCGACTGACCCTCATCACCGGATATCCGCTGGGCGGCAACAGCCGGCACAGCGCGATGGCCACCTCCGGCTCCGCTGAACGCGGCGAGCACATCTGGCGGGTGGGAAGCGGGGCGGGTGACGACGGGTTTGTCCAGGTCACCGTTGCCGCCGAGGATATTGTCACCGCCGACGTCCTGGCCACGGCGATCGTTGCCGGCGGGACACGGATGCTGGACCGTGCCGCGGACAACTGGGACGTTGCCGTGCTGGCCATCCGCGCGGACGGCTCGATCCTGGCGACTCCGGCGTTCCAGCCGGGGTAGGAGAGGCGCAGCCAGGACCCGCGCTACAGCCGGGTGAGCTGGGGATACTTGGCCTGCATGTTGTCCCCGGAGGATTTCCCGGTGACGCGGCGGACCACCCACGGCGCCGCGTATTCGCGGAACCACTGGGCATTGGCACGGATGGCGTCGGCCCCGCTCAGTTCCGGCACCGGAGTCATGGGCGGGACGTCGATGGAGTGGTCATATTTGAGGACCTCAAGCACGCGCTTGGCCATGTTCGCGTGGCCGGCGGCGGACATGTGCATCCGGTCGTGGGCCCACATGCCCCAGTCGTAGTACTCGCTGAAGCGCCAGTAGTCCACCAGCAGGGCGCCGTGGTCCCCGGCGATCCCGCGCACCAGTTCGTTGTAAATGGCAGTACGGCCCCGCATGGTGCCGAATACCTTCGAACCCCGGGCGTCGAAACCCGTGAACATCACCACGGTGGCGCCGGTGGCAGCGAGCTTCGCCACGGCGTCGTTGTATTCCACGAGGAGATCATCGATGTCCACGCGCGGGCGGAGGATGTCATTGGCGCCGGCGTAGATGCTCACCAGGGTGGGGTTGAGCTCGACGGCGGCGTCCACCTGCTCAGCCAGGATCTGGCGGAGCTTCCTGCCACGGATGGCCAGGTTGGCGTAGCCGAAGTCCGGGTCCGCGGCGCAGAGCTGTTCCGCCACACGGTCGGCCCATCCGCGGACACCGTTGGGACGTGCCGGGTCGTCGTCACCGACACCTTCGGTGAAAGAGTCGCCGAGTGCCACAAACCGGGAAGTGAAATCCATGCGGTTAGTTTGCCACCCGTTGCCGGAAGCAACCAATCGCCCGGGATGCTCCCAGGTCAGGCCTGGGTTTCGCGCAGGATCCAGTGGTCCGAGTCCAGGCGTCCCACCACTTTTTCACCGATCCGCGCCAGGTCCAGCACGTCCTGTTCAGTCAGGGCATCGAGGAACAGGTCACGGACGTCCTCAACATGCGCCGGTGCCAGGCCGACAATCGTGGCCATGCCTTCCTCGGTGAGGTGCGCCGTGGTCACCCTGGCGTCGTGGGGGTGCGGGCGGCGTTCCACCCAGCCGCGCTTCTGCAGCTTGGTCACCACGTGTGAGAGGCGGGACAGGGAGGCGCTGGTGCGGGCTGCGAGCTCGCTCATGGGCAGGAACCGGTCCTCGGCTTCGGACAGCATGGCCAGGACCGTGTAATCGAACAGGGACAGTTTTCCCGCGGCGTGCAGCTTGGTGTCCAGGGCGGCAGGCAGCAGCGTATTGATGCTTACCAGCGCCAGCCAGGCGCGGCGTTCGTCGGCGTTGAGCCAGCGGGGTTCGGTCATGTTCCCTATTCTACGATTGATCCTTCAAGTAGCTGGTGCGGCGCCGGTAGGCTTGCCCCATGTATGTTGTCTCCCTCACCTACCGCGTGCCCCAGGAGATCGTCGACTTCCACAACGACGCCCATATTGCCTGGCTGCAAAAGGCGTTCGACGACGGCGTGTTCATCGCCGCCGGACGCAAGATTCCGCGCACCGGCGGGTTGCTGCTGTCGCAGGCCGAACGGGAAACCCTGGACGCGAGCCTGGCGCGGGATCCGTTCTACACCAACGGGGTTGCCGACTTCGAAGTCATGGAATTCCATGCAGGCCGGGTGGCCCCGGGCTACGAAATCCTGCTGGACACCTCTCCCCAGCCCGCACCCTAAGGCGGGCTGCTTCCCGAAGGTATGCTGCCGGCGTCGGACGTTCCGGCGGCGAGCTTCTTCAACCCGCCCTTCCGCGGAACCTTCACCGGCTGGGGCCAGCGCGGGGTGAGGGTGTCCCCCAGCGTGACCCCACGGAGCTTGCGGCCGAAGAGCGGCAGGACCCAGTCGTGGACCCAGCGGCGCTGGCGCCGCTCCCACTCGCGCAGGCCGGGCCGGGCGGGTGGTTCCCAGTCCCTGGGTTTGATCTTGTGCGGCACGCCCAGCTGGTCCAGCACCTGCCCGGCAAGGTATTTGTGCCCGGCTTTGGACATATGAAGCCGGTCCGAGTCCCACATCCGCCGGTCGTGGAAGGCGTCCAGGCACCAGTAGTCCACCAGCACGGCCCCGTATTTATCCGCGATGTCCCGGACCCGCTGGTTGTAATAGGTGTTGCGCTTCTTCAGTGGCTCCAGCAGAGCGGACACCTTGACGTCGAACCCCGTGAAGAGGACCAGCGTGGCCCCGGTACCGGCCAGCCGGGCCACCAGC
Organism: Pseudarthrobacter sp. 902506025; assembly: GCF_040702325.1. Classification (NCBI taxonomy): domain Bacteria; kingdom Bacillati; phylum Actinomycetota; class Actinomycetes; order Micrococcales; family Micrococcaceae; genus Pseudarthrobacter; species Pseudarthrobacter sp. 902506025. Next base: position 262,366 of record NZ_JBFBKW010000005.1, on the reverse strand, counting down.
TGTTCGTAGTCCGCCATGAGCGCCGGCATGTCGGTCTTCAGGTCCAGGATGTCGTTGCCGCCGGCGTAGAGCGTGACAAGCGTTGGCCGCATCCGCAGCGCCGGTTCCAGCTGCTCGTCGACGATGTGCCGCAGCCGCTTGCTCCTGATGGCCAGGTTGGCATATTTCCACCCTGGCTGCGCCTTGGCGAGTTTCTCGGCCACCCGGTCGGCCCACCCCCGCACCCCGTTGGGCAGCCGCTCATCCCGATCCCCCACCCCTTCGGTAAAGGAATCCCCAAGGGCAACAAACACCCGCCGCCCGGAGTCAGGAAGCAAGGGATCAGAGGGCACAGCCACGAAAGTACCGGGACAAGTCAAAGGAATCACGACGCCGGGATGAACAGTAAGTGATGGGGCGTCCCGGAAATGCTGGCAGGATCTGATGGGGCGTCCCGGAAAAGCCGGGAGGATCTGATGGGGCGTTTGGCTAGCCTTCGGCTTTGCCCTGCCGCCAGTACCCCATGAACGCCACCTGTTTCCGGTCGATCCCCACGTCGCGGACAAGGTACCGCCGCAGTTCCTTGATGACCCCTGCTTCGCCCGCCATCCAAGCGTAGAAGGGCAGGGCGCCGGCGGGCAGCTGCGGGTTCCTGGAGCCGCTGATAACGGAGGATTCCAGGCGCCCGGGCGTCTCCCACAGGATGTCTTCATCCACGTTGACGTCATCGGGCTCAGGCCCGGCGCCGCCGTCGTCCGCCGTGATGCCCACCCAGCCCGGCACGGGGACGGCTTTGCGCACGGCCTCATGCAGCAGCTGCCCGTGCGGCCGCGACCGTCCGATGGCGGCGCCGCGGGCCAGCCAGGTGATTTCGATGTCCGCCGGGGAGCTGAGTTCCAGGAAGTCGCCGGCCTGCGGAACTTCCAGGAGGGCGTGGCCACTCATGTATGGCGGGAGCGTTTCGAGGATGGCTGAGATGGCGGGGACGGCGGTTTCGTCGCCGGCGAGCAGGACGCGCTGGGCCATGCCGGGGCGCCACTCGATGCCGGAATAGGTTTCGGCGGTGACGCAGTGCGCGGCGCGGTTGTTCGGGCCGATGAGGGTGAGCGGGTCGCCGGGTTTGGCCTTGGATGCCCAGTCCGCTGCCGGCCCGGCGTGCCCATCCTCGTCGGCGTGCATCACGAAGTCGACGTCGATCTCGGGGTACACCGCATCCAGCCGCGCCTCCCGGACCGTATAGGTGCGCATTGAGCCGCGCACGGCCGGGTCCATGGCCAACCAGTCCCGGTACCAGCCGGCATGGGCGGTGTCGAAGGCGGGGACCGGCAGGACCGACCCGTTGGGGGCCTGCGATGGAATGACGAGCTTCACCCGCAGGTCCAGGGTGTGGCCGTGGACGCCGAAGTCACGCAGGGAGTAGCCGCCGAAGGTGATCCTGCGGAACGTGGGGCTCAGTTGCTGGACAGCGGAGACGGTCACCTCGAAGGCAAGGCTCATCGGCTGGGTTGCCGGCGGCTGGGTGGCGGCGCTTTCCCGGGTCTTCATGAAACGAGCTCCAGTTCGGTGGTTGTGGCGTGGTGGCGGCCGATGGGAAGGATCAGCGGGGTACCGGAGACGGGGTCCGGGATGACGCGGCTCTCCAGGCCGAAGACGTTTTTGACCAGGTCCTCCGTCACCACGTCCTGCGGGGACCCCAGGGCTGCCACGGCGCCGTCTTTCATGGCGATGACGTGGTCCGCGTAGCGGGCGGCCAGGTTGAGGTCGTGCAGGACGATGGCCACGGTGGTGCCGCGCGTGCGGTTCAGGTCCGTCACCAGGTCCAGGACCTCCACCTGGTGGGCCAGGTCCAGGTAGGTGGTGGGTTCGTCCAGCAGCAGGACGTCGGTTTCCTGGGCAAGGGCCATGGCGATCCAGGCCCGCTGCCGCTGCCCGCCGGACAGTTCGTCCACGTCCCGCCCGGCGAGCTCCAGCGTTCCGGTGGCTTCCAGCGCGCGCTGCACCGCGGCGTCGTCCTTGTCACTCCAGCTGCGGAAGAAGCCCTGGTGCGGGTACCGTCCCCGCCCCACCAGGTCGCGGACGGTGATCCCGTCCGGGGCGCTGGGGTGCTGGGGAAGCAGGCCCAGGGTGCGGGCCAGTGCGCGTGCCGGACGGGAATGGATGTCCTTGCCGTCCAGGGTCACGGCGCCGCCGGCGGGTTTCAGGAGCCGGGACAGGCCTCGCAGCAGGGTCGACTTTCCGCAGGCGTTGGCGCCCACGATCATGGTCACCCTGCCTTCGGGGAGCCGGACGCTGAGGCCGTCCACCACGCAGCGCTGGTGGTAGCTGAGGGTCAGGTCCTTGGCTTGGAGAACTGCCACGTCAGGCATCCTTTCGGTTGGCCGTGACCAGGAGCCACAGCAGGAACGGGGCGCCGAGCGCGCCGGTGACCACGCCCACCGGGAGCACTGTGCCGCCCAAAAACAAGGGGGCCAGGTTGGCGGCGAAGTAGTCGGCCGCCAGGACAATCAGGGCGCCCACCATGGCCGACGCCGGCAGGCTGGCTTTGCCTGTGAAGCGGCGGGCGATGGGACCGGCCAGGAAGGCGACGAACGAGACCGGTCCGGCAGCCGCCGTCGCCACTGCTGCCAGCGATACCGCGACGACCACCAGTGCCAGGCGCGCGGTGTTGACCCGGACGCCCAGCCCGGCCGCTGCGTCATCCCCCAGTTCCAGGATTCGCAGCGGCCCGGCGATAAGCCCGGTGGCGGGAACCAGGGCGGCGAGCGCAAGGAAGAGGATCCCGGCGCGGTCCCAGTTGGCGGAGTTCAGGGATCCGTTCAGCCAGACCAGGGCGTCGGCGGCGGTGCGGATGTCGGCCCGGGTCATGAGGAAGCTGACCACGGCCTGGAGGGCTGCCGCGGTCCCCACACCGGCCAGGACCAGCCTGTTTCCGGCAGCGGTTCCCCTGCCGGTTCGGCGGGCGCCTCGGGAGATCGCGTAAATCAGGGCCGCCACGGCCAGGGCACCCGCCAGCGCCGCCGCGGACACAGCGGCACCGGATACGCCGAAAACAACGATCGCAACAACCGCCGCCGCACTGGCCCCCGAGCTGATGCCAATAACGTCGGGGCTGGCGAGGGGGTTCCGCAGCATGGTCTGGAACAGGGCGCCGGCCAGGCCGAACGCGATCCCGATCAGGGTGCCGATGACCGCGCGGGGAAGTTTGTTCTCCATCACGATGAAGCTGGCGCCCGGAATCTTCGCGCCGCCGGTGAGGTGGTTGATGACGATGGTGAAGAAATCCGGGATGGTCACCGTGTAGCTGCCCAGCAGGACGGACGCGAAGAACAGGATCACGACGGCGGCAGCCAGCACCGCGGTCCGGTGCAGTCGCCCCCGTCCCCCGCGCTGCTCCATCACTTCTGGCCCCTTGGGACCGGTTTTGGCAGCCGGATCTGATAGCGCAACGCCGGTCACAGGCCTGCCCCTTTCCCGCGGCGGGCCAGCAACACGAACACGGGGGCGCCGACCAGGGCGGTCATGATGCCCGCCGGGATTTCACCGGGAAGCAGCACCACCCGGCCAACGATGTCCGCGCCCAGCAGCAGCGCCGGGGCGGCCACCAGGGACAACGGCAGGATCCAGCGGTAGTCCGGGCCGGTGAGGAAGCGGACGGCGTGCGGGATCACCAGGCCGACGAACCCGATGGGCCCCGCCAGCGCGGTGGCCGTGCCGCACAGCAGGACCACCCCCAGGGCCACCACGGCGCGGGACAGCCCAACCCGTTGGCCCAGCCCGCGGGCAACGTCGTCCCCCAGGGCAAGGCTGTTGAGGGTCCGCCCGGCCAGCAGCACAACCAGCGCACCGGCCGCCAGGAACGGCAAAGCCGGCAGGACTACCGGCCAGTCACGGCCCGCAATGCCGCCCACCTGCCAGAAGCGGAACCGGTCGAGGGTGTCCTGGCTGGAGACCAGAATGACGTTCATGAGCGATGACAGCCCGGCGCTCAATGCTGCTCCCGCCAGCGCGAGCTTCACCGGCGTTGCACCCTCCCGGCCCAGCGAGGCGATGAGGTACACCACGACGGCGGCCGCGGCGGCCCCGGTGAACGCGAACCAGATGTAGCCGGTGAAGGTGGTGACGCCGAACAGGTAGATTCCGGCCACTACCGCCAGGGCAGCCCCGGCGTTGACACCGATGATGCCGGGATCGGCCAGGGGATTGCGGGCAACACCCTGCATCGCCGCACCGGCAAGGCCCAGCGCACCGCCGGCCAGCAGGCCCAGGACGGTCCGCGGGATGCGGGCGTGCACCACGGCATGGTCCCCGTTTGCGGGATCGAACGCTGTGAGCGCCTGCCACACAGTGCCGAGGGGAACGTCACGGGCGCCCACGGCCAGCGATGTGCCGGCCAGGAGGACCAAAACGACGACGGCGGCCAGCAGCCAGGCGGCAGGTTTCCTTCCCCGAGCATCACCCCGGAGGGTGCCCGGGGCTGCCGTGGGCGGCACCTGGGTGCCATTGTCCGCTGCCGGAGGCGCCGTCGTCGTACTCATGGAGGTGCGCCTACTTCACTGCATCCGCTGCTGTGGCCAGCTGCGGGAGGAACGTGTCCAGGGACCACGGCAGGCTCAGCGGCGACGATGCCGAGATGGAAAGGGTCAGCGTGTTGTCCGAATCGGCCACCAGGGCACCATTCTTGATGGCCGGGATCTGGCCGAGGAGCGGGTCCGCCTTGATGGCGTCAGTGGTGGAGGCATCCGGAACCCAGGTGACGAAGATGTCCGACTGCAGTTCGTTGGCTTTTTCGGCGGACCACGGAATGTAGAACTCCTTGGAGCCCTTGGAGTTGTCCGCCACTACCGGGGCCAGGGTCATGCCGATCTCGCTGAGGAAGCGGGGGCGGTTGTCGTTGGCGGTGTAGACGTTCACGCCGTCGCCCTTGGCGGGTTCCAGGTTGCCGTAGATGAAGCTCTTGCCTTGGATCTGCGGGTACTGGGCCACCTTGTCCTTGACCGTCGATTCGGTGTCGGAAACCAGTGCGGCCGCTTCGGCGTCCTTGCCCAGGGCCTTGCCGATGGTGGTGGTGGCGTCCTGCCAGGAGGTTCCGTAGGCGACGTCCGGGTGGGCCACCACGGGGGCGATTTCGCTGAGTTTCCTGTAGTCCTCTTCCGTCAGGCCCGAATAGGCGGCGAGGATGACGTCCGGGCTGAGCTTGGCAATCTCCGTGAAGTTGATCCCGTCTGCTTCCGAGTACTGGGCGGGAGCCTTGGCCGAACCGAAGCCCGCGCCCAGTTTTTCCAGCGCGGCGTCCTTCCAGGGGGTGGAGCCCTTGTCATTGCCGCCCCACTCGTTCCTGGGGACGCCCACCGGAACCACGCCCAGCGCGATGGCGACGTCGTCGTTCACCCAGGAAACGGTGGCAACCCGGGTGGGCTGCTTCTCGATGGTGGTACTGCCGTACACGTGTTCGATGGTGACGGGGAAGGCGGTGCTGCTGCTGGAACTGCCGGCATCCGCAACGGTGGTGGCGGGACCTGTGCTGCAGGCAGACAGCGTGAGGGCCGCCGCGGCCAGCACTGCGGCAGCTTTACCGGCCGACGAAAAAAGCGCGCGGCGGCTGGGCACTGGGCCGGGAAAGAGGGGGAACGACACGGGGCTCCTTGAATCGGGCTGATCAAAACTTAAGTAAGGCTAACCTATGTAAATCTCCATTACGCAACACTTTTGTCACCTAATCCATCATCGTGATGAAAACCACATCCTGCGATTGGCTGCTTGGACAGGACCCGCATCCTTTGGCAGGATGGCCCTTGCTGGTCCGGCTTTTGAGACACCGGACGGCTGAACAGGAAAAGGACAACGGGAACGATGCGCACGCAGAGGGCCAACTGGGCCGCCGCTGCCGTGGAAAGCGGGGTGGCCGCTTTGGCCTGCACCGCGGAGACTGACTGACTGCCCCGTTATCCGTGGCCCGGCTCCGGGCTGCCCACCTTCACGAAAGTTTCAGCCATGCAATCAGTCACGTCCCAGCAAATCCGTTCATCCTTCGTCAACGCCAGCCGCTCGGAAGCTGCCAAGCTCACCCTGCCCAAAAACTTCGAATCCCTCGACTGGGACAGCCTGGAGTTCCTCGGCTGGCGGGACGAGAAGATGCCGCTGCGCGGCTACCTCGTGGTCCCGGGGCAAAAGGGCCTCACCGGGATCATGCTCCGGGCACCCGAAGGAGGGGCCAAGAAGAACCGGTCGGTGCTGTGTGAGCTCTGCCGGGATGTGTTGTCCAAGGACGACGTCCTGTTGTGGGTCGCCAAGCGGGCGGGCCAGTCCGGACGGAACGGCAATACCGTCGGCACCCTGATCTGCGCCGACTTCGTGTGCTGCGGCAACGTCCGCAGGGAGCCGCCCGTCAATGAGATCAACCCCGATCCCGCCGCCGTGGTGGATCGCCAGATCAAGGGCCTGCAGGACCGAATGGCGCAGTTCCTTGCGCGCGTTCAGGCCAACTAGGACTCCAGGCCACGTTGGCTGGCGAAGCCCCGATCACAGCCGTGATCGGGGCTTCCCTGCCTGCCGGTCAGCGGTAGGAGAAGCTCATCAGCACAGCCTTCAGCGCCTGGCCTTCGGCGCCCCAGTACCAGGCCTTCGCCGCGTCATCGTTGGCGAACGGCTGCGCGTCGAACAGGACGTCCGCGCTCAAGACCCGGTCGCCAAGCAGCACCGGACCTTCCCGCACCTGTCCGTCCGGGGATACAGGCAATCCAGCCGTGAGTTCCATGCGGTATCTTGCGGCGCCTTCACTGCGGTCTACAAAGAACGATGCATGCGGCGTGGGAACAGAATGGTCCCGGAGGCCCAGGACAGGGTCTGTTTCGATGACGGTCCGGGTGGCAGAGCCGGCGACGACGTCGGCGATTTGACCGTAGTAGATGTTGATGCGGCTGCTTCCTTCGGCATCGTGAACCGTGGCCGTTCCCACATACGGAGTTTTCGACGGCTCGAAAAGCTCCACCGTCCAGTCCGCCGGATGGCTGAAGGACAGCCGGCCATCGGGAAAGGTGAAGACGGCCGGCCCCGGGAGAACCGGGGAAGATGTGGCGGCGGGAACTATGGCCCGGCCCGGGTCCGGGGCCACGGTGGAAATGGCGGCGGACCCCGTGGATGAACCGCCATTCGCCGGGGTCCCCTCCGCACAAGCCGCGAGAGGGAGCAGCGCAGCAGCGAGCGCGAGCGGTGCACATTGCAGAAGGCGCATGGGAAGGCCTTTCAAGAGGACGCCATTGTTCTCTCTTGGAACAGCGCGGACCCAGCTTCCCGCAGTGCCGATGGGATTTCTTCAGGCGAGGTGTGGTTGGTCATCCCAGAGTGGCACAACGAAAACACTGGCCACCATTGCCCGCACGATAATTCCACCTATTTGTTATATTGCCGGCTTTCTCAGCGCAGGACGATGTCCACCGGGTTCGCCTCCGACCGCCAGGCGCCCTCCTCGCCGGCGCGGGGACGGATCACCGGCGCCGTGAGGACACCGGAGCGGTTGGTGCGCCGGTCCCGGAGGATCTCGGTGACGGAGCCCAGGTGCCGGGACAGGTCGATCACGTTTTCGGGTGCGGCCAGCAGCAGCTGGAATCCGAATTCGTGCAGCGCCTTGATTCCGGCGCCGGCGAACTCCTCCGACGCGAGCACAAAGGCCTCGTCCATCATCACGGTGCCGTAGGTGGTGAAGCCCTGCTCGGCGATCCCCAGCTGGTAGCTCAGGGCCGCGGCCATGATGAAGGCGGTGAACCGTTGCCGCTCGCCGCCGGACATGGAGCCGGTGTCGGCGTGCATGAACACTTCGGTCTTCTTACCGCCACGGGGACCGGTGACTTCCCGGTGCTCCTTGCACTGGATGAACAGGTGCCCGCGCACGTCCAGCACCTCGGCCCGCCACCTCCGGTCCTCGGGTGCCTGGGAGCCAAGCCGCTTCACCAGCGACTCCAGGGATTTGTAGCGGGCGGTGAGCTCGCCGTCGTCGTCCCCCTCAGCGCCGGAACCCTCCGCCCGGCCGGCCTCCGATTTGGCCGGCCGGCTGTGCCGGGCCTTCAACGCGTTCTGGATGGCGTCCTTGAACTGCTTGGCCGTGGGTGGCAGCGTCTGCTTGATGTCCAGTTCCAGGTAGCTGCCCTCGTGGAAGTTCACCTGCGACAGGATGCCGTTCAGGGGCAGGATGCGGCTGGTGATGGAGCGGCGTTCCTCGTCCAGCAGGTGCAGCAAGGTACTGAAGGACTCGTGCGTGCGCTGATTGAAGAACTGGCGGAACTCCGCCTCCTGCGCGGGCAGGCCGTCGTTCACGATCGCGTGGTAGCGCGCCTCGAACTCGCTCGCGGCGCCGATGCTGGTGCCGTGGTCCGCCGAGATGGCGCTGCCCCACTCACGTACGAAGCCCTCGAAAATGCGGGTAAGCCGCTCCGCCGTCGCCTGCCCCCGCGACTCCGCGGTGTGCAGTTCGCCCAGCAGCGCGGTCCGCACCCGGTTGGCCAGGTTGTCCAGCTCGTGCATTTCCGTGATCTCGCCGAAGTCGGCGAAGTAGGGTTCCAGGGCTTTGACGGTGGCGTCCGACGGCGGTGCCTGGGCCAGGCGGTCGCGCGCGGCTTCCAGCAGGCTGTCGGCAGCCGTCAGCTGGCGGTCGAGTGCCTTGTACTCGCTTTGCAGGACCGCTGCGGACTCGGTGCTGGACTGGTGCTTTTGCCGGACTTCCTCGATGGTGGCACGCAGCGGCTCCAGGTCCGCCTGTGCCGCCAGGGCATCCTTGAGCCGCTGCTCGATCCGCGCCAGTTCATCGGCCGCCACCGCGGCAGACACCTGTTCCCAGGGACGGTCGTCTTCCGCGATCCGGCGCAGTGCGTCAAGCTGCCGGCTCATGCCCTGGTGCGAATCCTCGCGGCTTTGCGCCAGTTCGGCGGCTTTGGCCACTTCCTGCCGGAGGTCCTCCACCTGCCCGGCCACGAGCTCCAGCTTGGCCGCATTATCGAAGCCCAGGACGTAATCCTGGCGGCTGGTGAACCGGTCGTCCTTTTCCACCGTGTGCCGGTTGCGCTTGACCACGCCGCCCAGGCTGAGGCCCTTGTCCAGGGCGGCCAGTTCGTCAGGATCCTCCACGCAGGGGTAGGCGAAGTCGAGGGCGATCCGCTCGCGGACCCATTCGCCGGCTTCAGCAGCCGCACCCGAGGCGAGGATGTCCAGCTTGGTGAGCAGGTCGCCGTCGCGCGCGTCCTCCACGGCGAGCGCGCCGCCGGCGAGCGGCTTGGAGACATCCACGGCCCGCAGCGCGCCGCGGACGTTGTGGTCGTTGAGGTAGCGGGTCACGGCGCCGAAGTGCTCGCCGGGAACCAGCAGGGTGGTGGCCAGGTTTCGGAGTGCGCGTTCGGCGGCGGGGCGCCACCGTTCCTCCCCCTCGGCAAGATCCATGAGCTCACCGGCGAAGGGCATGCGGTCCTCGGGGATGCCGGTTGCCGCGGCAATGGCGGCGCGGTTCTCAATGCTCGACGGCGGCAGCAACGATTTGCGCGTCTTCAGTGAGACGAGTTCCTGCTCAGCCGCGGCCAGTTCGCGTTTCCGGCTGGCGTGCGCGTCGAACGCCTCGAACCGCAGCTCCTGCAGGGCCTGCGAATCATCCTTCAGCTCGGCGGACCGGGCCGCCGCCTGCTCGTGTGCCTGCTCCCAGCCGGCGGCGCTCCACTCGAGCTGCAGGCCGGCGTCGGCCAGTGCCTGCTGGGCTGCCTCCTCCACCTGTTGGCGGAGTTTCAGGCCAACCCGGGCGTTCTCAAGCGACTGCTCGATTGCCGAGATCGCGTTGCCGCCCTGGTTGTTGTAGTCGGTTTCAAGCTGCCGCAGCTCCTTGGCCAGGCCGTCCCGGACCGCACGCTCGGCGCCGAGTTCCTTGGCCTTTGCCTGCGCCAGCTCGCGGAAACGTACCAGGGTCTTCTGGTGGACCGTGACGGCCAGCTGCTGCCGGTACGCTTCGAACTCCCCGCCCACCAGCTCCCGGAGCCGGTTGGCATCCAGCAGCGACTGCGCGTACTCCCTGTTCAGTCCCGGGACCGGGGCCAGCTGGTCCCGCTGCTGCCGGACGTCCTCGAGCCGCTGGCGGATGGACATCAGGTTGCTGAACTCCTCCACCACATCGTCCGCGGCGGCCAGGGTTGCCGGCGCATCGAGGACCTGGTCGCGGAAGAAGGTGTTGACGCTGCCGCCGAGGCCCTTGCCGGCCTGGATGACGCGCAGCAGGGGGAGCGCCTGGTCCGAGCTGATCCCCAGGAGGCGCCGGAACCGCTCCGCGAATGCCTTGTGCACGTCGAACACCTGGGCGTGCGGGAAGAGCGTCTCCAGCGCGCCTTTGGTGAAGCGCTTGTCCGCGATGCCCTCCACCGCCTCAAGGTCCAGCGGCACGTTGTCGATCAGGTAGAACCGGCCCACGCTGGACTCGGTGCCGTTCTTTGGCAGGTCGAACAGCGCCGAGACCGTCACCCGCGTCCCGGCGGCGTTGTCAAACGTCAGGGCGACGGCGGACCAGGTGGCACCCGGGCGCTGGAACGCGCTGGCCGAGCCCTCGCCCACGGCCTTGTCCCCCACCTTGCCGCGCATGTACGTGAAAGTGGTCCGCTTGTCCTCCACGGCACCCGAACGCTGCGCGGCGGCCTCGTTCGACCTCGGCCGGGCGTCGAACACCCGCAGCATCGCATCGAACAGCGTGGACTTGCCCACGCCGGAGTTACCCGTCAGCAGGGTGCCGTTCCGGTCCACGTGCATCGTGTGCGCGCCGTGGAACGTCCCCCAGTTGACCACCTGCACCAGCGCCAGGCGCATCTGCCCGGGGTTGGTCACGTCGCCCAACGGAAGCATGCTCGCGATCGTCACTTGGTCACCTCAGTCTTGCTTTCGTCCGCCTCGGCACCGGCGTCGTCGTCCCCCGCACCGTCCTCGTCCTCGTTCTCGTTCGATGAAGAGTCATCGAGGTCCAGCATCGCCTCCGTGCCGGCGGCGTCGGCCGAAGCCGCTACCAAGGCCTCGATGTGGGCCGGGATGTCGCCGATGTTTTCGAACGGGAGGGCCAGGGGCAGGGCGTTGGAAATGGTGTAGACGTCGTCCAGCCCAGTGGGGAGCAGGAGTTGGCGGGCCAGGAGCTTGGTGATGGCTCGCGTGACCACGTCCGAGTCCCGCAGGGCGTCCTGCTGGCCGGCGGGCTGGTAGTGCGCCACCAGGTCCGTGATTTCCTCGCGGGTGATGGTGGGGTCCGTCTGGGCCGTGACGTGCCGGTCCAGCAGCAGGCGCAGCCGGAGGAGCACGATGGTTTCCACCCGGCTGAGGGCGCGCTGCTGGCGCAGGATGCTGGACCGCGTGTTGCCGCCGATCACCTCCGGATCCACGGGGCGCAGGACGGCGATCTTCCGCTCGTGGTCCAGCTGCAGGGTCAGGAACAGCTCGGAAAGGCGGCTGCGCAGGATCACCTGGTTGTCCAGCAGCACCGTCCAGAGCTTTTCGTCCCGGCCGCCGTCAATGTAGGGGCCCTTGAGGAGCTTCACCAGGGCCTGCCGCACCTTCATCGACAGGACTCCGGTGTCGCCGGGGAACAAGGCGGCGCCGTCGACGAAGGTGTCGCGGGGTGAAACTGCAAAGGGGTACTCAGCGCCCGATGCCGCCCCCGCCCCTTCGCCGCGCGGCTGATCTTCGATCAGCCCAGCGCGCGGCTCCGACAGGCCCGATGCCACTCCCTGGGCGGCATCGGGCGCTGGGGTCGTGTCGTGTGAAACCTCAGTCATCTGAATCCTTTGCGAGCGTGACCACCGGCAGGTAGGCCTTGCGGGTGGAGCCGTCTATCTGTTCGAAGTCCAGGCCATCCCAGGCGCCGCGGTCGAAGTCCGCCCCTGCGTGCAGGGCTTCCGACAGGAGGGCGCGGATGGTGTTGATGTGCTGCTCTTCGGGCGGCAGCTGCTGCCAGGCATCGGCAAGGGTTGCAGCTCCTGCCATGGCCGCCCGGACCACCGCCGGTTTGGCCTTGCCGGTCCTCGGCGAGCGCACCCGGTCCGAGTCGGTGAAGGCGATGGGATCGGCCAGGCGGGGCGGCGCCGCGAACTCGTCGGGATCGAAAAGCTTCACCATGGACAGGGACTCAAAGCCGGCGTTGTAGAGGACGGGTCCGGGTACCAGGCCGGGGCGTTCCCGCTCGTACGCGAGGGAGCGGATGGCCTGCTCCGCTTCGCGCAGGACCTGCCGCAGCCGGACCGACTGGCGGAAGTCATCGCTCTGGACGTAGGTGTTGAGGCTTTCGCTCAGCTTGCCGTAGATGCGCTGGATCTGGCTGTGCTGCTGGCGGAGTTCGGCCACCAGGTTCTTCAGCGTTTCCCGGTCGTCGGGCGAGAGGTCGTCGGCGAACTGTCGGCTCAGCACCTCGCCGATCGCCGACCGGAACCTCAGCTGCTGCTGCGGATCCTCCAGGAATGCCGTGAAGGACCGGAACGTCCTGCCCTCGGGACTTTGGCGGAGCCGTTTATCGGCTTCCAGGACCTGCGCCATAGTGGCGCCCTTGGTCAGGGACTCCTCGATGATCTGGTTGCGGAGGCCGCCCACCAGTTCCTCGATCCGGTCACGCATCTTCTTGTAGTCCGCGGGCAGGCTGGCCGCCAGGTCCAGGATGTTTCCGGCGGCCTCCACCGCTTCATCGTCGTCCAGCAGGCCGTCGAACTCGCCGGTACTGATGTCCTGGATGAGCTGCTGCCGCTCTTCGATTTCCTCTTCGAGGGCTTCGAGCCGGGCGCTCTGGTCCGGGTTGGTTTCGTTGGCGAGCTTTTCCACGTCTCCCAGCAGGGTGCCCAGGCGGGACCCGTTCAGGGTGGACCGCTCGCTGGAGAGGCTGTCCAGGAAGGCGAGCACACGGGCCGCCGGCTCGGTTGCCTCGTAAACGATCTGGCCTGACTGGTTGCGGCGGGTCAGGAACTGCCGCCGGGTCCATTCGTCGCCAAAAGCCTTTCCGTTGGCCCCTCCTCCCAGCCCGGGATCCTGGCGGCGGAGCTCCTCAAGGAAGGAGTCGACGTCGGCATGGAATTCCTCAAGCGGAACCTGCGGCCGGGTGCGGGTGAAGGAAGCCTGGAGCACGGCAATCACCCACGGCGCCGAACGCGTCAGCGCCCAGGCGGGTCCCTTGGTGAGGAGTTCGAGGTCCCGGAGCCGGGCGCTGATGGCGTCAGCGGATGACCTGGCGGAGCGGGGCACACACTCTCCTTGGGCTGGTGGGCGGGGGCTGGGCAGGAGGTGGCCCGAAGTGGACGGACCGGAAAACTGCCAACTACAAGGTTAACGCAGGCCGCCGCGACCGCTTCGTGACCTACCTGCGGGTAGTGTTTCAATCCCGTATCAACAGTCACATCTGCCCCATCCAGCACTGGCTGGGCGTGCGGCCGTCCCCCTACGCTTCTGCTACTGGTCTTCGCCACCGCAGTCTTTTGCACAGCAACGTCGCAGCAGGGGGATTCATGCAGTTCGATTTAAGCTCAGTGGAAACAGCCACCTTGGTCTTCATCGGGACCCTGGTATTTGGCGCATTATTGGCCGCCTTCGTCCTCACGGCCGGACTGGTTGCCCTGGTAGTGCTGGGGGCCGGCAAGCTCACCTGGATGGTGGTGGTCAATACCCTGATGGCGGTAGTCCACGGGATCAACTCCGGCTGGGACAGGCTGGTCCACCGCGCCTCGGCCGTCGAGCTTCCCGGCGATTTCCAGCCCCAGCCGTCCCCTAGCACCGGAACCTACCCGCGGGTAATCTTGAGGGACAGCTGAAGGGTTCTCCAACCCGGCGGATCCATGGCTACACCGGCCAATCCGGCCAAGGAGATAACCCATGACCTCCGCAACTGACAGCCAGGCCAAAGACGCCCCGGCTGAAGAAACCCCCGTCCCCGCCGGAAACATCGGCGCCGGAGCTACCGCCGAAGATGCCCGGGCCGTCGCCGAGGCCGCCCGGGAAACAGGCTGGGACCGCCCCAGCTTCGCCAAGGGCCTTTATCTGGGCAATTTCGACCTGGACCTGGTCCACCCGTGGCCCGCCGCGGACCCCGCCTCCGTGGACCGGGGCGAGGAGTTCATGTCCCGCCTCACCGAGTTCGCAAAAACCATGTCCGGGCGGGTCATCGAACGGGACGCGAAGATTCCGGACGAATACATCAAGGGCCTGGCGGACCTGGGTGTGTTCGGGATGAAGATCCCGGAGGAGTACGGGGGGCTGGGCCTCTCCCTGGTGTATTACGGCCGGGCCCTCGCCCTGCTGGGCAGCGTGCACCCGAGTCTTGGTGCCCTCATCTCCGCCCACCAGTCCATCGGCGTGCCGGAGCCCGTCAAGGTCTTCGGCACGCCCGAACAAAAGCGCGAGTACCTGCCGCGGTGTGCCGCAGGCGCCGTCACGGCCTTCCTCCTCACCGAACCCGACGTCGGGAGCGACCCCGCCCGCCTGGGCAGCACGGCAACGCCAACGGACGACGGCGACGCGTACCTTTTGGACGGCGTGAAGCTTTGGACCACCAACGGCGTGATCGCCGAACTGGTGGTGGTGATGGCCGTGGTTCCGGCGCACACCGACGCACACGGCACCCGGCACAAGGGCGGCATCAGCGCCTTCGTGGTGGAGATGGATTCGCCCGGCATCACGGTGGAGAACCGCAACGCGTTCATGGGCCTGCGCGGCATCGAGAACGGCGTGACCCGCTTCCACCAGGTGCGCGTGCCGGCCGCCAACCGGCTTGGCCGCGAGGGCCAGGGCCTGAAGATCGCACTCACCACACTCAACACCGGCCGCCTTGCGCTCCCGGCACTGTGCGTGGCGTCCGGTCGATGGAGCCTAAAGATTGCCCGCGAATGGTCCAATGCGCGCACCCAGTGGGGCAGGCCCGTGGGTGAACACGAGGCCGTGGGTAAGAAGATTGCGTTCATCGCGGCCTCGGCCTTTGCCCTGGACGCGGTGTTTGAACTGTCCGCCGAACTTGCCGATGCGGGGCAGAAGGACGTACGCATCGAAGCGGCGCTCGCAAAGCTCTGGGCCACGGAAATCAGCTGCCGGATCGCGGACGAGCTGGTCCAGATCCGGGGCGGGCGGGGGTTCGAAACGGCCGAGTCACTGGCCGCCCGCGGGGAACGCGCAGTACCGGCGGAGCAGCAGCTGCGGGACCTCCGCATCAACAGGATCTTCGAAGGGTCCTCCGAAATCATGCGGCTGCTGATTGCACGGGAAGCTGTGGACGCGCACCTTGCCGCCGCGGGCGACCTCGCCTCCCTGGATGCGAGCCTGGCCGACAAAGCGAAAGCCGCCGTCGGCGCTTCCGGCTTCTACGCCAAGTGGCTCCCCAAGCTGGTGGCGGGCGCCGGCATGGACCCCCGCTCGTATGGCGAGTTCGGCAGGCTGGCCAGGCACCTTCGCTTCGTTGAACGCTCATCGCGGCGCCTGGCGCGGCAAACTTTTTACGGCATGGGCCGGTGGCAGGCCAAGCTTGAGCGCAAGCAGGCGTTCCTGGGCCGCGTGGTGGACATTGGCGCGGAACTGTTCGCCATGACCGCCTGCTGCTCCCGGGCCGAGATGCTCCTCAAGTCCTCCCCTGGCAAGGCCGCCGGCGCCTACGAGCTCGCCGACGCCTATTGCGAGCAGGCTAGGGTGCGCGTGGACGAATACTTCGACCAGCTGTGGCGGAACACGGACGACGCCGACCAGGCACTGACGCGCAAGGTCCTCGCGGGCGATTATGAATGGCTGGAAGTGGGGGTCCTGGACCAATCGGAGGGCACGGGCCCGTGGATCGCCGACGCTTCGCCCGGGCCTTCCGCCAAGGAGGACCTCCACCGGAAGTACCGGTAAAACTGCAGGTCACAAAATAGTAAGCACGCTTGCTATCACCCCGGGCGGGTGGTTGAGTTGAGCCATGAGCAGCTCAACGGACCCAGAGAACCTGCCTCCCCGCCGTGCCCGGGAGGACGAAACCACCCGGGGCGGAGGCCACCGGGAAGCAGCCGCGGACGACGCCGCCACGCGCTCGATGGACCAGGCACCGATCCGCCCCAGGGACCGCGACCGGGCCGTGGACCGGGACTATGTGGCGCCGACGGCCGAGCGGACGTACGCTCCTGCCCCGACCACAGCGACCCCCGTGGTGGCACCCGCGGCGGACCCAACCCTGGCAGACAGGGAAACTGCCGTGGCGCGCCAGAAGGAGCGGTTCGGCGGCATCAAGGTTGGCTCTGCCTTCTTTGGCTGGCTGACCGCCACCGGAATGGCCGTCCTGCTGACCGCATTGGTGGCAGCGGCCGGGACCGCCGTGGGCCTTGCCAGCAACACCGACGTCAACCAGGCCGTAAACCAGGCCGCCCAGAACAGCGGCACGGTCGGTTTAGTGGGGATTATCGTCCTGCTGGTGATCCTGTTCCTCTCCTATTACTGCGGCGGCTACGTGGCAGGCCGCATGGCCCGCTTCAACGGCGTCAAGCAGGGAATCATGGTGTGGATCTGGGCCCTGATCGCGGCCGTTGTGGTGGCCATCCTGGGGCTCGTGGCAGGGCAGCAGTTCAACGTCCTGGCCAACCTGAACAGCTTTCCGCGCATCCCCATCAATGAAGGACAGCTGACCACCACCAGCATTATCGCCGCGGTGGTGGTTGCGGCGGTGGCGCTCGTGGGTGCGGTGCTCGGCGGCCTGGCGGGCATGCGGTTCCACCGGAAGGTTGACCGTGCC
This sequence comes from Pseudarthrobacter sp. 902506025, assembly GCF_040702325.1. Classification (NCBI taxonomy): domain Bacteria; kingdom Bacillati; phylum Actinomycetota; class Actinomycetes; order Micrococcales; family Micrococcaceae; genus Pseudarthrobacter; species Pseudarthrobacter sp. 902506025. The sequence goes on along the minus strand of NZ_JBFBKW010000005.1, from coordinate 245,664 downwards.
GGATTCACCCCGGACAGCGAGTTTTACGACGACGAGGAGTAGTCAGGCGAGGATGTCGCCGTCCACGTACAGCCAGGGCCCGCCCTCCCGGACGAACCGGCTGTTCTCGTGAAGGACGCCGCGGTCCTTGCCGTGCCGGTAGAACGCCTTGAATTCCACGGTTCCCTCCGTGTCGAAGGGACCCCCGTTCCCGGTGGCCACAATGTCCAGGCGGCGCCATTCCATGGCAGGGTCCAGGTCCAGGGCTGCCGGCGCGGTGGACGGATGGTGGGTGCGCAGAAGGTAGGCCTCGTCGAGCAGGGCAAAGGCGCTGTACCGGGACCGCATCAGCTGTTCCGCCGTGGCAGCCTCCGCCCGGCCGGAATGGAACCGGCCACAGCACGCCGCGTACGGATCTCCGGACAGACATATGCAGTTTGCGGAATCTATTGATGCGGTCACCCGGTGATGCTGTCATATCGGGTAACAGCTTCGCTACAACCTGGCACCGGGCCCTGCCCGCCCGGGCACGGCCGGACAAAAATCCGTATGGTGGAGAAGGAGCTTTGCGCCCGGTCTTATGCGCCGCACGCGGGCCCAGGATGTTGGCCAGAGAGGAGAAGACGTGGAGAACCCGGACACTCTCGTCCTCAACCTGACCTTCCTGGGCACGATGGGCGTGGCTCTCCTGATGTTCCTGGTCCTCTTCCTGCTCGGGGTTATCACCCTGGTCCTCGCGGGCCTGGGGCGCCTCACGGCCGTCGTGCTGATGACCCTGCTCGGGCGGGCGCCCGGCAAACGGGACTCCGCCGGTTCCGCCGGCGCACCCGCCCGGCAGCCCCGCCCGCGAACGACGTTCCGGGAACGTGCCGCCGCGCTGAAGCCGGGCCGGCTGAAGGAGTCGCTGCGCACCGCCGTCGTACGCCACCCGAAACTTGCCGCAGCCCGCCCTGAACCGCAGGTCCTCGCCGAAGACTGGGCCTCCGCCGTCGCGGAAGCCGACAAGCGTGCCCAGGCCAGGGCGCGGGCGGCTGTGCCGGAAATCAAACTGTCCGTGCGGGATCTTCCGGATCCGGCCGTCCCCGCGGACAAGGTCTCCGAGGTAGCCCCGCTGGTGGAGTCCGCCCTGCACAACCACCGGCCGCCCCATGAGATGCCGCGGTCCTTCAAGAAGCCCCAGCCGCTGCATCCGCTGCCGCCGCTGGATACTGGGTCCCTCGTTTCGCTGGCCGGCCCGCAACAGGTACTCAAGGAGCAGCAGGCCAAGGAGAATGGCTAAGCCCTTACCCTGAGCAACCATGTGGGTTAGCGTGAACACATGGAATTCAGATACCTCGGAAACAGCGGCTTCAAAGTCTCGGAAATCACGTTCGGCAACTGGCTGACCCACGGTTCACAGGTGGAAAACGACGTCGCAACCCAGTGTGTGCGCGCCGCCCTCGATGCCGGCATCAGCACCTTCGACACCGCGGACGTCTACGCGAACACAGCCGCGGAAACCGTCCTGGGCCAGGCCCTGAAGGATGAGCGCCGCGAGTCCCTGGAAATTTTCACCAAAGTCTTTGGCCCCACCGGCCCCAAGGGCAAGAACGATCTTGGTCTGTCCCGCAAGCACATCATGGAATCCATCAACGGTTCGCTGCGCCGGCTGCAGACGGACTACGTGGACCTTTACCAGGCCCACCGGTACGACTTCGAAACACCGCTGGAAGAAACCATGCAGGCGTTCGCGGACATCGTCCGGCAGGGCAAGGCGCTGTACATCGGCGTGAGCGAGTGGACCGCGGAACAGCTCCGCGAAGGCCACAAGCTGTCCAGGGAACTGGGCTTCCAGCTCATCTCCAACCAGCCGCAGTACTCCATGCTCTGGCGCGTGATCGAGGCCGAGGTGGTCCCGGCGTCAGAAGAGCTGGGCGTGTCCCAGATTGTCTGGTCGCCCATGGCCCAGGGTGTCCTCAGCGGCAAGTACCTGCCCGGCCAGCCTGCCCCCGAAGGCACTCGCGCCACGGATGAAAAGGGCGGTGCCAAAATGATCCAGCGGTGGATGCGCGACGACGTCCTGGCAGCCGTGCAGGAACTGAAGCCGATCGCCCAGGAGGCCGGCCTCACCATGCCGCAGCTCGCTGTGGCCTGGGTGCTGCAGAACCCCAACGTTGCATCCGCCATCGTGGGCGCCTCCCGTCCCGAGCAGATTGCCGACAGCGTGGGCGCGGCCGGCGTGAAGCTGGAGGCGGAGGTCCTCAAGCGTATCGACGACGCCGTCGGTGGCCTCGCCGAACGCGACCCCGCACAGACCAAGTCGCCGGCTACCCGGGAAGCCTAAGTGGCCTCCCCGACGGAACTGCCGGACCTCGCTGTCACCGGATCCACCGGAGGCCTGGGCGGAATGGTGGCGCGGCAACTTGCCGCGTCCGGTTTCGCCCAGCGCCTGCTGGTGCGCGACGCCGCACGCGCTCCGCAGCTGGATGACGCACATCCGCTGGTGTGTTCCTACGGGGACGGCGCCGCCTCCCGCCAGGCGCTGGACGGGGCGAAAGTCCTGTTCATGGTGTCCGCCGCCGAGGCCGAAGACCGGCTGCAGCAGCACTACGCATTCGTGGATGCTGCTGCGGCTGCCGGGGTGGAGCACGTGGTGTACACCTCCTTTTACGGCGCGGCACCGGATGCCACGTTCACCCTGGCCAGGGACCACTACGCCACCGAGGAACGGATCAAGGCGTCCGGGATGGCGTACACCTTCCTGCGCGACAACTTCTACCTCGACTTCCTGCCGCTGATGACGGGCGACGACGGCGTGATCCGGGGCCCTGCCGGGGATGGCGTTTTCTCCGGGGTGGCGCGGGAGGACGTTGCCCGCAGCGCCCACGCCGTGCTGCGGGATCCCGCCATCCACACGGGCAAGACGTACGACCTGACCGGCCCGGAGGAACTGAGTATGGCGCAGGCTGCCGAGGTGCTGAGCGCCGGCACGGGGCGGCAGGTCCGCTACCAGCCGGAGACGGTGGAGGAAGCCTACGCGTCGCGGGCTTCCTACGGCGCCCCGCAGTGGCAGCTGGACGCGTGGGTCAGCACCTACACGGCGATGGCGGCCGGCGAGATGTCGGGACTTTCGCCGGATGTGCACGGACTGACCGGGCAGGACCCCATCAGCCTGGCCGAGTTTCTGACCCGGCCGGTGCTGTAGTCCGGTTAATTTCGTTGACGGGCGGGTTGGCCCGGCGTAGACCTGTGGCGGGGGGACTTTAGTCCGCCGAGCAGAATCGCACCGCCATGAATCCCAGCAACCAGCAGTCCACCCGGCAGGAGCCGGCGCCCGCTCCGGCGCCCGCTGCACAGCCTTCCTCCGGCCCGCTCACCCGGGAGGAACTGCAGCTCGCCGCCCGCAACCATTCCATGCCGCTGGAGGCACTAAGCCGCGAGGTCACGCCGCCCGGCCTCCACTACGTCCTCACGCACTTCGACATTCCCGACCTGGACGTTTCCTCCTGGCACCTGCGGATCGGCGGCGCAGTGGAACGTGCCCTCGAGCTGAGCATGGCCGCGCTTCGCCGCGACCCGGCCATCACTGTGCCCGTCACCCTTGAGTGCGCGGGCAATGGCAGGTCGCTCCTGGAGCCGCGGCCCCTCAGCCAACCCTGGGTCCTGGAGGCGGTGGGCACCGCACAGTGGACCGGTGTGCCGCTTGCCTATCTTCTGGGCAAGGCCGGTGTGCTGCCGGACGCGGCGGAGGTGGTGTTCACGGGGGCAGATGCCGGGGTGCAGGGCGGCGTCCCCCAGCGCTACGCACGCAGCCTGCCGATTCGCGAGGCCCTGCGTCCCGACGTCGTCCTTGCCTACAAGATGAACGGAGCCGTTCTGCCGCCGCAGCATGGTTACCCGCTGCGGCTGGTGGTCCCGGGCTGGTACGGGATGGCCAGCGTCAAGTGGCTGGAGTCCATCGAGGTGGCCAGGGCGCCGTTCACCGGGTTCCAGCAACAGGTTGCCTACCGCTACCAGAGCTCTGCGGACGACGGCGGGAGCCCGGTTTCGCGGATCAGGGTGCGTTCGTTGATGGTCCCGCCGGGTGTCCCGGACTTCTTCACCCGGCGGCGATTTCTCCGTGCGGGCCCGGTGATGCTGGAGGGCCGGGCATGGTCCGGGGAAGGTGCCGTGACCGCCGTCGAGGTGGGGATCGACGGCACCTGGCTGCCCGCCCACCTGGATAAACCGGCAGGTGGTTTCTCGTGGCGGAGGTGGAGTCTGCCCTGGGTCGCGGACCCGGGCGACCACGTCCTGGCCTGCCGCGCCACGGACATCACCGGCGCCACCCAACCACTGGAGCAGAACTGGAATTACCAGGGAATGGGAAACAACGTGGTGCAGCGGGTCAACGTGACGGTGGAGTGACGCTGGACCGGCTTCCCGGGGCGGCACCCCCTGGGGCTATACTCGGTGCCAATTATGACCAGCCTCCCATCCGCTCCCGCCAGTGTCCGAATCGATGCGTGGCTGTGGGCCGTCCGCGCCTACAAGACCCGGTCTGCCGCCACTGCAGCCTGCCGCGCAGGGCATGTCCGGCTGAACGGCAATCCCTCCAAGGCGTCGGCAACACTGGTGACCGGTGATACCGTCACGGTCCGCATGCCAGGCTACGAGCGGATCCTTGAGGTGCGGCGGCTCATTGCCAAACGCGTGGGGGCCGAGGCTGCGTCGCACTGCTTCACCGACCACACTCCCCCGCGGCCCGTCCTTCCGGCGCTTGGGTTGCCGCAGCGCGACCGGGGCGCCGGACGGCCCACCAAGAAGGACCGCCGCGAGATGGAGCGGTTGCGGGGCCCTGCCTAGCGGACGTGCTGCCGCGTCAGGCACCCGCCTTGGTGCGTGCCTGCACCAGGTTGGCGAACGGCAACCGGCCATATTCCTCCACAAAGGCAGCGTGGTAACCCGCTTCCGCGCTGCTCAGCTGGCCGGCCGGAAGTTCCTTCCACGCAACGGCCAGTGATTCCGCGTCAGCGAGCTGCCAGACAAGCCGCCCGTCCCAGTGGCCGGGCGGCTTTCCTTGCCCAAAGTCAACGAACTCCTGGATCTGGCGCCGAAGCCCCCGGTTACCCTTGCTTCCGGGTCCGGCCTTTCCCAAGTAGAGAACGACCGCGGCGTCCACCCATTCGGTGGCCAACACGGCTTCGGGGAGGGAAGGGTCCTTCTTCTTGAAGACTCCGGCGGTGCTTTTCGTGAGAAAGCGCGCCTGGAAGTCTTCCGGCACAACGACGGCGAAGAGGCCTGTGCCCTGCGGAATCCTCATGGTTTCGAGGTTTCGGATAGGCCGGAATCCGGCGAAGCCTTCGACCTTCAGGCCCTTCCTGGTGAACTGCATAATTCATTGAACCGCATGGCACGGGCCATTGCTGCGTTTGCGTTTTCCACATAGGGACTTTGGGTGGCCGGGATTGTCACACCCTGCTGGAAGACTTTGGCTATGGAAGCGGTTTTGGAATCGGCGGCAGTACAACAGGGGGTGCGGTGCGCCGAACCTTCCAGTGTTGGTCCCACGCCATACCCGCCCGCCGCACCTTCCATTGGGGATGTCCTGGACCTGCTCGCCCGCGTCCCGGTCCCTGCGGATAGTGCGGGCATGATCGAGCAGATTCGTGGGTTGGAGGATCTGAAGTCCCTGGCCGGTGCCCGGCAGGCTGATACCGCTGTCGCTTTTGATTTATCCCAGCGGCGGGAGCAGGCCGAGGCCGGGGTCCCGGCTGACGAGCGGGGCGCCGGGGTCGCGGCGCAGATCGCGTTGGCCCGGCGTGAGTCCCCCGCCCGGGGTTCCCGGTTGCTCGGCCTGGCCAAAACCCTCACCGGCATGCCGCACACGTTCGCCGCGTTCCGGACCGGCCTGTTGAGCGAGTGGCGGGCCACGCTGATCGTGAAAGACACCATCTGCCTGTCGGCCCCGGACCGGGCGGGGGTGGATGAAGAACTCGCCGCCGACACCGGCGCCCTGAACGGCCTGGGCGACAGGGCCATCATCGCCGCGGTCCGCGCCGCCGCGTACCGGCGGGACCCCGCCTCGGTCGCGAAGCGCGCCAGCCGGGCCATGGGCGAACGGTGCGTGAGCCTGCGCCCGGCCCCGGACACCATGACCTACCTGACCGCGCTGCTCCCCGCCGCCCAAGGCGTCGCCGCCTACGCCGCGCTATGCCGGGACGCCGACACCGCCCGCTCGAACGGGGATCACCGGTCCCGGGGCCAGGTCATGGCGGACACCCTCGTCGAACGCGTCACCGGCACCCCCGGCGGGATCAACGGGGTCCAGATCCAGCTCGTCATGACCGACCACACCCTCCTGCAGGCCGGCGCCGAACCCGCACGGCTGCCCGGCTACGGCACCATCCCCGCCGAACAGGCACGAACCATCGCTGGTGAGACCGACCTCAACCTCTGGGTCCGCCGGCTCTACACCGCCCCCGGCACCGGCGAACTGGTGGCCATGGACTCCACAGCCCGGCTCTTCCCGCCAGCACTGAAACGCTTCCTGCAGATCCGGGACGACACCTGCCGGACCCCCTACTGCGACGCCCCGATCAGGCACCACGACCACGTCACCCCCTGGCACCGCCGCGGACCCACCACCGCCGGAAACGGCCAAGGCCTCTGCGAAGCCTGCAACCACACCAAAGAAACCCCAGGCTGGGCCGCACAAACCATCCCCGGCCCACGGCATACGGTTGCAACCACCACCCCCACGGGCCACACCTACCACTCCACAGCACCACCACTCCCCGGCACCCCACCTGCAGGAGGCACACGGTCATGCGGCTCTCAGGAACGGGGGCTAACCTTGGCGCGTGCCACCCCTTGAGATCCTTGTTTCTTCCTGGCAGTTCGACTGGGCCGCCGCGGCTTTCGCCGCCGTGGCCGGCATTCTGTACGGCTGGGGAATACGGTCAGCCGCGCGCCGGGGTCAGGGATGGCCAGTGTGGCGGGCGGTGGCGTTCTACGTCCTGGGCCTGGGCTCATTCATCATCCTCACCTGCGGGTTCACTGGGGTATACGGAGCGCAGCAGCGGTGGGCCTTCACCATCAAAATATCCCTGCTGCTCTTTGTCGTCCCGCTGCTGATCGGCCTGGGCAAACCGCTAACCCTCGCGCGGGCAGCACTGCCGGCCAAGGGCACAACAGCCTTGGACAAGGTCCTGTCCAGCAGGCCCGTACGGTTCGTCAGCAATTCATTTGGCGCGCCCCTGCTGGGACTGGCCCTCTTCTCCACGTTCCTCACGCCGGCCTTCTTCACGCTGCGGACCGACCCCGTGGCAGGCGCCCTCCTCACAGTTGGCGTGCCGCTGCTGGGCATGCTGATGGCACTGCCGATCATCGAAGAGTCCGATTTCCAGCGCTCCAGCGCCTACCTGACCCTTGAATTCATGTTCGTGTTCATCGAGTTGCTGATCGATGCGGTCCCCGGCATCCTGCTGAGCCTCAACGGCCAGGTGCTCGACCACGTGATGTCCGTTCCCAACCCCCAATGGTGGTTCCGGGACGCTCTCCAGGACCAGCAGTTCGCCGGAAATTTGCTGTGGTTCATCTGCGAGGTGCTGGACCTGCCGCTGATCATCCTCATGTTCATCCGCTTCTCACGCAGCGACAAGAGGGAAGCAGGCGCCTTCGACGAACTCACCGACGAGCAGCTCGACGAACTTCAGAACCAGCACCTGCGTGGGCGGCAGTAACCATCCCGCGCCCGCTGCCCGGCGCCGGGAAGGGTAGTGCGGAATTCGGTGTGCCCACCCTTTCCCGGGGAAGCGTAGAGTGACATAGGACGCCTGATTCTGGACGCCTCGCTGCCAAGGGAGAAATCGTGACGATTGATTGGGACGAAAAAAAGGCCCTGCTACAGGAACCGAATATCGCGAAGGTAACCCAACTTTGCGATGAGCTGATGGAAAAAAAGCCTGGTTCCACTGTCCCCTATATCGACCCCGTCCACGACGAGGACGAATGCAGGATCATCAGCCTCCAGGCCAGCCCCGGCAAAGGGACCGAGTCCGGGTTCGTCTCCCACAACAACGACGACGAAGCTGCCCGACGCGCCACGCAGATCTATGAGCTGGCCGAGCTGGACCCCCGCTACGTCATGCCGTGGAATGCCTACCCGTGGGTGCGTGAGAGCGGCAGCCCCTCTGCGCTGAGTGTCCAGGAAAAGACCGATGGGCTCCGCCCGTTCCGCCAGTTCCTGAAGATCAATTCCCGGGTCTCCGCCATCATCGCGCACGGCACGGACGCGTCCACATTCCTGACCCTCTTTGAGAAGACCTACCACTCATCGCTGAAGAACAGCGGCATCAAGATCTACAAGGCCTCCGCCCTCGGCGGCAGGGCCTTTGCTGTTTCCGAGGCCAAGCAGGAAGAGCTTCTCGCCAAGAGCGTCGAAACCTACCGTGACGCGATGCAGCGGGCGGGCATCCAGCACCTGTAAGGGAAAGTCACAGGGTTCTTTCAGCCACGCGGGCGCATACTCGTAGGTACCCGGACCGGCGAAAGAACCAGGCTGAACCTTGACGTCCCACACCAACCGCTCCCCCGGGGCGGCATCCCCAGCAGAGGCTGCAGCCGTACGCATGGCGGCCCTGCCCCAGCTACGGCACTGGATTGCCGTGCCGGTCACGGCGGCTGTCCTGATCGTGGCCGCAGGCCTGGCCCTGCGGTTCATTCCGGCGCTGACGTCCGCGGACATGTCCGTGGATGCCGAGCTGAGCCATGACCACACGGCGCCGCTGACGGGTGTGGCCATGTTCATCAATGTGGTGTTCAGCCCGGCAGGGGGCGTGCTGATGATCGCCGCCCTGTGCCTGTACCTGCTGCTGGTACGCCGGAGTCCTGTCAACGCGGTTGCCACAGGGCTCGTCGCTGCGGGAGGCTGGGTCAGCAGCGAACTGTTCAAAGTACTCGTGGCAAGGCACCGGCCGGACTCCACCGCCCTGTTCAACCCGCTGATCCCCGAACCGGGCACGGACAGCTTCCCGAGCGGACACGTGGCACTGGCCTCCGCGCTGGCCATCGCCGTCTTCCTGCTGGCCCGCGGCACCAAGTGGCAGCGGCCCGCGGCCATCCTCGGGATCGTCGTGGCGGTTGCCGTCGCATTCTCGCGCGTCTACCTGGGTGTGCACTACCCCACCGACGTCACGGCGTCCTTCCTCACGGCAGCCACCGGCGCGGCGTTCCTGACGGGCTTGTGGAACCGGTTTGGCCTGGTGCTGCTGGCCCGCATACCGTTCCTGGCGAAGCTGGGCCCCGTCCCGGCACCCCAGGCCTGATCCACTGCCATGACGGGCTTCATCGACGGACTCCTGAACGTTAGCCCGCTTGTGGCGTACATCGCCGTCTTTTGCCTGGTGTTCGCGGAGGACGCCTTGTTCGTGGGCTTCGTCATCCCCGGTGAAACCGCCGCCGTCCTCGGCGGTGTGGTGGCCAGCCGGGGCGAAGTGCAGCTGGGCACCATGATGGCCCTGGTGGTGTGCGCGGCCGTCATCGGCGACAGCGTGGGCTACGAGGTGGGCAAGCACCTGGGCGGCCGGCTTATGAAGACGAGGCTGCTGGCCCGCCACTCCGGGAGGCTGGAAAACGCGCAGGACTTCCTCCGGCGTAGAGGCGGGTCCGCTGTGTTCCTGGGCCGCTTCACCGCCTTCTTCCGCGCCGTCATGCCCGCCCTGGCCGGCACGTCCCGGATGCCCTACGGCCGCTTCATCGCCTACAACGCTGCGGGCGGCGTGGCCTGGGGCATCGGCTTCGTCCTGCTGGGCTTCCTCGCCGGCAACTCCTACGAGACCGTCGCCCAGGCAGTGGGCCGGGACCTCGCCGTCGTGATCGCCTTAGTGGCGGTGGCGGCGCTCATCGCCTGGCATGTCCGTTCACGACGGCGGCAGCAACGGCGGCGCCCGGCCAGCCAAGGGCGGGACAAGGGCCCGAATTCATAGAAGGGTTTGACAGCAACTGTGACCAGTGCCATATTTAAGGCGTGAACCTGTCAGACAGCCGGACAGCAGGACAGCCTGCATCGTTCCGTCCCCTTGCCCGGCTGAGCGCTGCCGAGGCGGTGTTCAACGCCATCCGCCAGGACATCGAATCGGGCGGCATCCCGGTGGGAAGCAAACTCAGCTCGGAAGCCACCCTCTCGCAGCAGTACGGAGTAAGCCGCTCGGTAATCCGGGAAGCCCTCCGCTCCTGCACCGCCCTGGGCCTGACGGTCACCCGGACCGGCAAGGGCACCTTTGTCATTGCCAGCAAGGTAGCCAACGACCTCACGTTGGGCCAGTACTCCGCCCGCGACCTTACCGAAGCCCGCCCCCACATCGAAATTCCCGCCGCCGGACTGGCCGCAGAGCGTCGAACGGAGGAGGAACTGGACACCCTCCGCCACATCATGGGTGCCATGGCAACCGAAACGGATCCCGAATCCTGGGTAGCCCTGGACTCCACCTTCCACGCCACCATCGCCCGCGCCAGCGGCAACAAAGTGTTCGCAAGCGTCGTGGCTGACATCCGGGACGCGCTGGCGCATCAATCCGAGACCCTGAACATGGTGGCAGACCGCCAACATGCTTCCGATATTGAGCACCAGCAGATCCTTGCCGCCATCGAGACAGGCTCCGCGGAAGAGGCCCGCGCCGCCATGGCCCACCACCTGGAGGCCGTGGGCGTCGCCCTGGACTCCATCCTCAACAGCTAGCAAGATCCAACCAACCCTCCCAAGGACCCCATGCCATCCCCCGTGTTTTCTGCTGCCCACACTGCTGCCCCGGCCGGGCTCTCCCTGCCGCAGCACACCCCACTGGTCGCCGCCGTCCGTGACGGCCTCGTGGAAAGTGTCCACTACGGCTCCGCGCTTGCCCTCGCGGCGGACGGCACAGTGGCGGCATCGGCAGGGGACCCCCTGGCACCGTTCTACCCCCGATCAGCGCTCAAACCCCTCCAGGCAGTGGCCATGGTCCGCGCCGGCCTTGAGCTTCCCGCCGACCTCCTGGCACTGGCCGCGGCAAGCCATTCAGGTGCGGCAGAACACCGCGACGGCGCGCTGCGCATCCTCGAACTGCACGGGCTCGCCCCCACGGACCTGGAGAACAGCACCGACCTGCCCTACGGCACGGCCGAACGGGAAGACTGGCTCCGCACCGGCGGCAGCGCTACCCGGATCACCCAGAACTGCTCCGGAAAGCACGCTGCCATGGTGGCCACCTGCCTGATCAACGGGTGGCCCGTCCAGGGCTACCTCGATCCCTCCCATCCGCTGCAGCAGCTGGTGGCCCGGACCGTCACCGACCTCACCGGCGAGGAGCCGGCCGCCGTCAGCACGGACGGCTGCGGCACTCCCTTGTTCGCCCTCACGCTGCGCGGCATGGCCCGCGCCTTCGGCCGGATCGCCAAGGCTGCAGCGGACGACGACGGCAGCCCGGAAGCCGCCGTCGGGCTCGCCATGCAGCAGCACCCCGGGATGGTGGCCGGGGACGGCCGCGACGTCACCGGGCTGATGCGCCTGCTTCCCGGTGCCGTGGCCAAGGACGGCTTTGAAGGCGTGCAGCTGGTGGGCCTGCCCGACGGCAGTGCCGTGGCCGTCAAGATTTCCGACGGCGGCGACCGCGCCCGGATGCCCGCCACCGTCCGCCTGCTGGAGGCGCTGGGCGTGGAGACGGAGCCGCTTGCCGGCATCGCCACGGCCCCGGTGCTGGGCGGCGGCCACGAGGTGGGCCGGCTGCTGGCCACCGACTTCCTGAATCACTTGTCCGCACCCGTCAACGAAGCCCTGTAAGGACACCATGACCACCATCGAAACCGCCGCACCCGCACAGGTCCGGTCCGAGCACGACCTCCTCGGCGACCGGGACGTGCCCGTGCACGCCTACTGGGGCGTGCACACGCTCCGCGCCGTGGAGAACTTTCCCATCACCGGCCAGAAGCTGTCCTCCAACATGCACCTGGTCCGCGGGCTTGCCGCCGTGAAACTGGCCGCCGCCCGCACCAACCGCGAGCTCGGCCTGCTGGACGCCGAACGCGCCGACGCCATCGAGCAGGCATGCCAGGACGTCATGGCCGGCCGCCTGGCCGACCAGTTCGTGGTGGACGTCGTCCAGGGCGGTGCCGGGACGTCGTCGAACATGAACGCCAACGAGGTCATCGCCAACCGGGCGCTGGAAATCCTGGGACACCCCAAGGGCGACTACGCCCGGCTGCACCCCAACGACCATGTCAACCTCAGCCAGTCCACCAACGACGTGTACCCCACGGCCGTGAAGCTGGGCACCATCTTCGCCGCCCGGGAACTGCTGGCAGCCCTCGAAGAACTCGAGGATGCCTGCGCTGCCAAGGCACTGGAATTCCGCACCGTGGTGAAGATGGGCCGCACCCAGCTCCAGGACGCCGTGCCCATGACCCTGGGCCAGGAGTTCGGCAGCTACGCCGTGACCATCGGCGAGGACCGGCTGCGACTGGCGGAGGCCGAGCTGCTGATCCACGAGATCAACCTCGGCGCCACCGCCATCGGCACCGGCCTGAACGCCCCTGCCGGCTACGCCGCAACAGCCTGCCGGCACCTGGCGGAGATTACCGGGCTGCCCCTGGTGACCGCCGTGGACCTCATCGAAGCCACCCAGGACGTGGGCGCCTTCGTGCACCTGTCCGGCGTGCTCAAGCGCGTTGCCGTGAAGCTGTCCAAGATCTGCAACGACCTGCGCCTGCTCTCCTCCGGCCCGCGTGCCGGCTTCGGTGAAATCAACCTGCCGGCCGTGCAGTCCGGCTCCTCCATCATGCCCGGCAAGATCAACCCGGTCATCCCGGAGGTGGTCTCTCAGGTGGCCTACGAGGTGATCGGCAACGACGTCACCATCACCATGGCCGCCGAGGCCGGGCAGCTGCAGCTCAACGCGTTCGAACCGATCATTGTCCACAGCCTCCACAAGAGCATCTCCCACCTCGAGGCAGCCTGCCGCACCCTTACGGCCCGCTGCATCCGTGGAATCACCGCCAACACCGACCACCTGCGCCGCACCGTGGAGCAGTCCATCGGCCTGGTCACCGCTTTGAACCCCCACCTCGGCTACGCCACGGCCACGGCCATCGCGCAGGAAGCACTTGCCACCGGCAAGGGCGTGGCCGAGCTGGTCCTGGAACATGGGCTCCTCACCGATGCCCAGCTCCAGGAACTCCTGAGCCCCGAACGCCTGGCAAACCTCAGCAAGTAGTCCCCAACTGCTCCCCGAAGGACACCCCCATGACTAATACTCCCCTTCCAGACCACTTGATTGATGGTGGTCACGCGCATGCGTCCGAGACCTCCCTGCACGCGGAGGACAAGGGTTACCACAAGAACCTGAAGCCGCGGCAGATCCAGATGATCGCGATCGGCGGTGCGATCGGTACCGGCCTGTTCCTGGGCGCCGGCGGCCGGCTCAACGCCGCGGGCCCGTCCCTGGTCATCGCGTACGCGGTGTGCGGGTTCTTCGCGTTCCTGATCCTGCGCGCCCTGGGCGAACTGGTCCTGCACCGGCCCTCCTCGGGCTCGTTCGTCTCCTACGCCCGTGAATTCTTCGGTGAAAAAGCCGCGTTCGTCTCCGGCTGGTTCTACTGGATCAACTGGGCCACCACCACCATCGTGGACATCACCGCCGCCGCCCTCTACATGCACTTCTTCGGCAACTACGTCCCCTGGATGGCCGATGTCCCGCAGTGGGCCTGGGCACTGACCGCCCTCGTCGTGGTCCTGGCCCTGAACCTGGTCTCCGTGAAAGTCTTCGGCGAAATGGAATTCTGGTTCGCCCTGATCAAGGTCGCCGCCCTCGTCGCGTTCCTCATCATCGGCACCTACTTCGTCATCTTCGGCACCCCCGTCGACGGCCAGCAGGTCGGCATCAGCCTCCTGTCCGACAACGGCGGGATCTTCCCCAACGGCCTGCTGCCCATGATCATCCTCATGCAGGGCGTCCTGTTCGCCTACGCCTCCATCGAACTCGTCGGCACCGCCGCCGGCGAAACCGAAAACCCCGAAAAAATCATGCCCAAGGCCATCAACTCCGTGGTCTTCCGCATCGCCGTGTTCTACGTCGGCTCCGTGATCCTCCTGGCCCTGCTGCTGCCCTTCACCTCCTACCAAAAAGGCGTCAGCCCCTTCGTGACGTTCTTCGGCTCCATCGGCGTCCAGGGCGTGGACGTCATCATGAACCTCGTGGTCCTCACCGCAGCCCTGTCCTCCCTCAACGCCGGGCTCTACTCCACCGGCCGGATCCTGCGCTCCATGTCCGTCAACGGCTCGGCCCCCAAATTCGCCTCCCGCATGAACAAAGCAGGCGTCCCCTACGGCGGCATCGCCATCACCGCCGTCGTCTCCCTCCTCGGGGTCCCGCTGAACTACCTCGTCCCGGCCGAAGCCTTCGAAATCGTCCTGAACATCGCCTCCGTCGGCATCATCATGACCTGGGCCACCATCGTCCTCTGCCAGATCCAGCTCAAACGCTGGGCCGACAAAGGCTGGGTCGAACGCCCCTCCTTCCGGATGTTCGGCGCCCCCTACACCGGCTACCTCTCCCTGCTCTTCCTCGTCGGCGTCCTCATCATGGTCTTCATCGACTCACCCCTGACCATGCTCGTCACCGCCATCGCGTCCGTCCTCATGGTCCTCGGCTGGTACGCCTGCCGCCACCGCATCCGCCAAATCGCCGAAACCCGCGAAGGCTTCACCGGGACGTCCCCGGTGGTGGCCAACGCGGCGGCTGACACCTTCAAGAAGTAACTGCCTTAAACGTCCGACGGCGGCACCTGGGTTCTGGAAGTCCGGAACCCAAGTGCCGCCGTCGGGGTTTAAAGGTGGCTCACCCCGTCACTTGGACGGCTTGACCACCATGGCTGATCCGCCGCCGCGCCTGACCGGCTCGGCTGCGGCCAGGGTCCGTCCGTCGTCGAGGAACTCGATGGCGGTGGCGGCCCCGATCTCCGAGGCGGACGTGAACGAGTCACCCGACGGCGTCAGGATGTGGCCGAACCGGGACGTCAGGGCCGGGCCGTACTTGTCGATGAACGCCGGCTCTGCGGTTACCTTCTCGGTGTTCCGCTGGGAAGCCCGGGGGGCCGCAATGGCATCCGGGATGCTCATGCCCAGGTCAATGCGGTTGACGATGGTCTGCAGGACCGTGGTGATGATGGTGGAGCCGCCCGGGGAGCCCAGTGCCAGGAACGGCTTGCCGTCCTCGAGCAGGATGGTGGGCGACATGGACGACCGCGGCCGCTTGCCCGGCTCAATCCGGTTGGGGTCCTCGGCGCTGTAAACCGTGGAGAAGTCGGTGAGCTCGTTGTTGAGCAGGAACCCGCGGCCGGGAACAACCATGCCGGAGCCGCCGGTCTGTTCAATGGTCAGCGTGTACTCCACCACGTTGCCCCACTTGTCCGAGACGGTCATGTTGGTGGTGGAGATGTTCTCCGTGTCCTTCTCATCGGCGAGCGCGGCCGGTTCCGCCGGGCAGCTTCCGTCGTAGGAGGTGACGTTGCCGGGCTTCACGGGTTTGGGTGCCGCATGGTTGGGGTCAAGCTCGCAGGCGCGTTCCTTGCCGAAGACGGGATCGGTCAGCGCTTCGGTGGGCACGTCCACGAAGGCGGGGTCACCCACATATTTTCCCCTGTCCGCGAAGGCCAGGGCGCTGGCCTCCAGATAGTGGTGCAGCACGGCCGGCTGGTCATTCTTCAGTGCCGGCAGGTCGAACACGTCCAGGATGTTCAGCGACTCCCCCACCGTGGTGCCGCCGCTGCTTGAAGGTGCCATGCCGTAAACGTCATAGCCGCGGTAGTTCACGTGCGTCGGGTCCTGGTCCAGGGCCTCGTAGCCGGCCAGGTCATCAGTGGTCATGGAACCCACGGGGACGGGGAGCTTGGTGTCCGGGGACTTGGGCGGGTTCTGGACCGTCTTGGCGATTTCCTCCGCGAGCGGGCCGGTGTAGAACGCGCCCATGCCCTTGCGGGCCAGCAGGCGGTAGGTGTCCGCGAGGTCGTGGTTCTGGAAGACCGAGCCCACTTCGGGCAGCTTGCCGCCCTGCAGGTACAGGTCCTTGGTGGAGGTGAAGGCCTCGAACCTCGCCTGGTTGTCTGCGGTCTGGCTGCGGAACGTCTCATCCACCACGAACCCGCGGTCTGCCACCTTGATGGCAGGTTTCAGTGCGTCCCCCAGGCTGATGCTGCCCCAGCGTTCCAGTGCCCGCTCCCAGGTGGCGGGCGTACCGGGAACGCCCACGGAGACGCCACTGGTGACGAGTTCCGGGGTGAACCGGTACGGCTTGCCGGTGGCGGGATCGATGAAGGCATCCTGCTTGATTCCTGCCGGCGCCGTTTCCCGGCCGTCGATGGTGCTGACCTTCCCGGACTTGGCGTCGTAGTAGACGAAATAGCCGCCGCCACCGATCCCGGCGCTGTACGGCTCGGTGACTCCAAGGGTGGCTGCCGCGGCAACGGCCGCATCCACCGCGTTCCCGCCCTTGCGGAGGACCTCGATGGCTGCCGCTGATGCTTCCGGGTCCACCGTACTGACCGCGCCGCCGTAGCCGGTGGCCGTGGGGTCCTTGTCTGTCTGCCGCGGATCGGCCGAAGCGGGGCTGATGGCCCCCGTGGTGACGCTCATCGCCAGCGCCGCAGTAACAGCTGCGAGCCGGCGTCCCAGATGTGGCATGGTGGCTCCTAAAGGGGATGTTGAGTGATGTGGGCCACGCTACTCTTCGGGTAGGACACACTCAACGACTCCGGGAAGGAAGGGCATCATGCCAGGATCCAAACTCGCGGTGGTGGGCGCCGGCAGCGTCGGCACTTCGCTGGCATACGCGGCACTGATTCGTGGTTCGGCCAGCAGCATCGCCTTGTTCGATGTCAACGCGCCCAAGGCGGAGGCGGAAGCCCTGGACCTTGCCCATGGCAGCCAGTTCGCTGCGGCGTCGGCCACGGTTGCGGGCGGCGGGGATATCGCTGTCACGGAAGGCGCCGACGTCGTGGTCATCACGGCCGGCGCCAAGCAGAACCCGGGCCAGAGCCGGCTGGACCTGGCCGGCACCAATGTGCGGATCCTGGAACAGCTGATGCCGCCGCTGCTTGAGCGGGCACCGGACGCCGTCTACGTCCTGGTGACCAACCCGTGCGACGTCCTGACGGTGGCGGCCCAGCGTATTTCCGGACTGCCCCCGCAACGGATATTCTCCTCCGGCACCGTTCTGGACACGTCCCGGCTGCGCTGGCTGCTGGCCCGCCGGGCAGGGGTTTCCGTCTCCAGCGTCCACGCAAGCATGGTGGGCGAGCACGGCGACACCGAATTCCCGCTCTGGTCCGGCGCCACTATTGGCCCGGTGCCGATCCGCGAGTGGACAGAAGGCGGCGAGCGGATCTTCACGCCCGAATACCTCGCCGGCACTGCCACGGAAGTGGTGCAGGCCGCCTACAAGGTCATCGCCGGCAAGGGGGCCACAAACTACGCCATCGGCCTGTCCGGCGCCCGCATCGTGGAGGCGCTCCTGCGCGACGACAATGCCGTCCTGCCGGTTTCCACCGTCCTGTCGGGGCTTCACGGGATCTCCGGGGTGGCCCTGTCCCTGCCCAGCGTGGTGGGCCGCGGCGGCGTGCACCGCGTCCTGGAAACGCCCATGGACGACGGCGAACTGGCGGCACTGCGGCACTCCGCGGACACCCTGCGCCACACCATGGACGCGCTGGGCCTCTGAAAGGACGTCATGCAACGCCGCCGCAACCCTCCCGGGCGACGGGTTCGCATAAGCTCACTTCCAGGTGCCAAACGCTGACCCGAACACGGCTGGCTCAACGACGAACCAACAGGAGTAGACCCATGACCAACTGGCGGATCAGGGATTTCCATTCGGCTGACCTGGACGGCATCCTGCACCTGTGGGAGACGCTGAAGGCCAACAACGTCGAGCCCGTCTACGCCCTGTCCGAGGTCCTCGCCTCCTGCGAGAAGGACCACGCCGTGGTGGCGGTGCTGGGTGAGCAGGTGGTGGGCGCCGCCGTCGGACGTGCCGCCCACGACCAGGGCTGGATCGTGTTCCTGGCCACCCTGCCCGAGTACCGCGGCCGCGGCATCGGCACCTCACTGTTGGCCGCCGTCGAAAACCGCATGGCCCCGCACGGCCTGAACAAGCTCTCGGCGCTGATGCCGGAATCCGAAACCCGGGTGGAGGCCTTCCTGGGCCGCGGCTTCGCACTCAAGAAGAACCTCCGCTACTTCGAACGCACCATCCCGGTCCAGCGCCAGGAGCTGGGCGCCCTCGGCCAGCTCGGCGGCCGCGTCCTGGCCCGCGACCTGTGGGAAAACGTGGCCGGCATGCGCAAGGAAAAGGAACTGCTCGAACGCCGCCTGGTGCTTCCGCTCGCCGAAGCGGACCTGGCTGATGAATTCGGCGTGGTGCCGCCGCGCGCCGTCGTCCTGTTCGGCCCGCCCGGCACGGGTAAGACCACCTTCGCCAAGGCCATCGCGTCCCGGCTCGAATGGCCGTTCGTGGAAGTGTTCCCCTCCCGGCTGGCCGGCGATCCCCAGGGGCTTGCCGGCGCGCTCCGCGAAACCTTCCTGGAGATCGCCGAGCTGGAGCACGCCGTGGTGTTCATCGACGAGGTGGAGGAGATCGCGTCCCAGCGGGCCGGGGATCCGCCGTCGCCGCTGCAGGGCGTCACCAACGAGCTGCTGAAGATCATCCCCGCGTTCCGCGAACAGCCCGGCAGGCTCCTGGTCTGCGCCACGAACTTCATCCGCGCCCTGGACTCGGCGTTCCTGCGCCACGGCCGGTTCGACTACGTCATTCCCATTGGGCTGCCGGACCGGCAGGCGCGGGAGGCGATGTGGCAGCGGTTCATTCCCGCGGCCGTGGTGGACGCCGTTGACGTGGAGCTCCTGGTGGAACGCACGGAGGGCTTTTCGCCGGCGGACATTGAGTATGCCGCCCGCAGCGCGTCCCAGCGGGCCCTGGAGAAAGCAGTGTACGACGACGGCGGGCTGGCCTCGGGAGGCGACGTTTCGGTCCGGGAGGCGGTCCGGAAGGGTCCCTCAACCCAGGACTACCTCGACGCCATTGGTGATACCCGGACGACCGTGAGCGCCGAGGTGCAGGCGGACTTCCTGGAGGACATCGAAGCCCTGGGACGGGTGTAGCCTGCCGGCCTTCCGGCCGGGGCGTGGGGGACCTTTGCCTCTTTGCCCGGCTGCTGCGCACCGCCAAAGTGGTGCCCATGGCAAAGATCCTGATCCCGTACGGAACCTCGGAGGGCCAGACGGCCCGCATCGCCGACTACATCTCCGACGTGCTGCAGGCCCATGGCCACCAGGCCGACACACTGGACCTCAAGCACGCAGACCACGACCTCCCGGACGGCTATGACGCCGTCATGGTGGGCGCCTCGGTCCATGCCGGAAAACACGAAGGCTACGTGGCCGATTTTGTCCGCAGGAACCTGCCCGCCCTGCAGAATATGCCGGACGCCCTGTTCTCGGTCAGCCTCTCAGCCCATGGCGACCCGGAGGACGCGGAAAAGTACGTCGCGGAATTCGAGGACGGCACCGGCTGGCGGCCGGACAAGGTGGCGATGTTCGGCGGTGCACTCCTCTACACCCAGTACGGGTTCCTGAAGCGCACGATGATGAAGAAGATCGTCAGCAGCCAGGGCAGCCCGGATACCGATACCGGCCGGGACTACATCTATACGGAATGGGACGGCGTCCGCCGGTTCGCGGAGGAGTTCCTGGTCTACATGGAGCGGAATCCGGGTCCGGTGTCGTAGCGGAGGTTCTCGTAGTCAGTGTCGTCCGCCTCGTCCAGCTGCGCGTCGAATTCCTCCAGCAGCCAGGGATTGGCCCGCGCCAGGATCTTCCGGACCTCGTCCACCTCCACGGCGGCATAGAGCACGGGCCGGGCATCCCGGTACTTGGTCACCGGAGGCTTGTCCGGCCACTTCGCCGCCAGCGCCTCGACACGCTCAGGCAGCGAGTTATGCGCGTTGTCGGCGATCTTGACCAAGGCGGCGTCATGGTCCTCGGCGATCTCACGGATGCCGGACTGGTAATCGTCGGGGTTGCTGTGCAACCGGTTGGTGACGCGCTCAATGATGTCCACGGAGCGCTCAGGGACGCCCATCTCCAGCAGGGCCTGCCGTGTCATCGGCGTGTCCTCGGCAATGTCGTGAAGGTAGCCCGCGATCCGGATCTCGTCGTCGAAGTCCGCCAGGGCATCTCCGACGGCCAGGACGTGGTCCCGGTAGGGCCGCTTCAGCTTGTCCTTTTGCCGGTTGTGGGCCACCTCGGCGAGGACTTTGGCGGTTTCCACCGTGAATGTTGGCGTCCGGCCCTGGGCCGGAATCTGCTCGTCTGACATCCACCAAGCTTAGCCAGCCGGCGGACGCTCCATCCCTGGCCACACCCAGGGTTCGCGGGGCAACTGTGCCGGGTCGAGGGCGTGCAGGGCCTGGTCCAGTGTTCCGGCGGGCAATCCCAGGGACTCCAGCAGCAGGTTCCGCACCTCCCGGGCTGTTACGCCGGCTTGGCCAAGGTCCGCCAGCGTGACCGCGCCGTCGCGCTTGGCCAGCCGCACGCCGTCGCGGTTCACCACCAAGGGCACATGCACATATTCCGGTACGGGAATATTCAGGAGGGAGGCCAGGTAGGCCTGCCGGGGCGTGGACGGGAGCAGGTCGTCGCCGCGGACCACCTGGTCAATGCCCTGCGCGGCATCATCCACCACAACGGCAAGGTTGTAGGCGGTCACGCCGTCGTTCCGGCGCAGCACGAAATCATCCACGACGCCGGTGAACGTCCCGTGCATGACATCCTGCACCGTGTAGTCATCAACGTCGGCGCGCAGCCGGATGGCCGCCGGCCGGGTGGACCGTTTGTAGTCGAGCTCTGCCCGGTCCAGGTTGCGGCAGGTGCCGGGGTAGGCCCCCTGTGGAGCGTGCGGCGCGGACGGCGCCTCCTGGATTTCACGGCGGGTGCAGAAGCATTCGTAGGTCAGCCCCGCCGCTTGAAGCCGGTTGATCGCCTCGGCGTAAATGGGTCCGCGGCTGGTCTGTCGCACCACCTCCCCGTCCCAGGTGATGCCCACCGCCGCCAGGTCACGCAGCTGCACGGCTTCCGCACCGGCGCGGGCGCGGTCCAGGTCCTCCACCCGCAGCAGGAATCGGCGGCCGGTGGAGCGGGCGAAAAGCCAGGCGAGGATTGCGGTTCGAAGGTTCCCGACATGGAGTTCACCCGATGGGCTGGGGGCAAAGCGGCCGGCGGAAGTCATGGAACAACCCTAGACGGAAGCACACAAGAGCCCCTCAGCTACCGATGACTTCCGGGAACCGGGCGTCGGTAGCTCAGGGGCTCTTGCCGTGTTTGCAGAATGAGCGTGGTGTGAACAAGCCTCAATCAGCGGCAGCCTCCTTGCGGGAAACGGTGTCCAGGGGCCGGGTGGTGTGCCGGGGAACCTGTAGCCTGCGGGGAACCAGCGGTAGCTTTTGCCCTTGTTGCCACTATTTCAGCAGACACCCTACAGTTGGGACAACCACCAGTACTTCAGTTGGTCAGACTGACCAATCCATGGAGTTCCCAGCGACAGGAAATGATCAGATTGCAGGAACTGGACCACACCGACCGGCGCATCCTCAGCGCCCTTGACGAGGATCCCCGGGTTCCCATCATGGTGCTCGCGCAACGCCTGGGCCTTGCCCGGGGAACCGTCCAAAGCCGGCTGGAGCGGATGGCGGCATCCGGAGCCCTCCGCCCCAACAGCAGCCGGGTGCTCCCAGCGGCACTGGGCCGCGGCGTGGCCGCCGCCGTGAGCGCTGAACTGGACCAGAGCCACCTCAACGAGGCCATCGCGGCGCTGCGCGACATCCCGGAAGTGCTGGAATGCCATGCCCCTGCCGGGGACACCGACCTGCTGATCCGCGTGGTGGCCAAGAGCCCGGACGATCTGTACCGGGTGTCCGAGGAGATCCGGCTCTGCCCGGGCATTGTCCGTACCTCCACGAGCATGTTCCTTCGCGAGGTCATCCCATACCGGACCACCGGGCTCCTGAAAGGCCGGCCGGAATAGCCGGCGGCCCACAGGGAACCTCTCCCCATCGCCGCCCGCAGGCTGCCCGGCTAGGCTGGCACGGAAGAGCCAACAGGGGGACAACATGGCGGGGAACTTTTACGGCGCGGATGTGGCGCAGCTGCGGCAACTGGCCAAGGAGCTGTCAGCCGGCGCCAACCGGCTTAATGCCCTGGGGCAGCAGCTCGGCAGCAGCATCGGCTCCGGCCTTTGGAAAGGGCGCGACGGCGACAGGTTCCGCAGCGAGTGGACGGCATCGCACGCGAAACTGCTGAGGTCGGCCACGTCAGGGCTTGAATCAGCAGCCAGGACGCTCCTGGCCAATGCGGACGAACAAGAGAAGGCAAGCACCAGCGGTCCGGGCGGCGCCGGCGGGTCCGGAGCCGGCGGGGCTGGCGGGACCGGCGGGGCAAGCGCGCAGGACCTGACGGATATCCTCACCGCCATGACGCCTGCCGAGCGGCGCGCCTACCTGTAAAGCGACGAGTTCCGCCGGTGGGCCCAGGCAAACCCTGAAGCTGCCAAAGCCGCCATGGATGCCGCCGCGGACTCGGGCCTCATCAGCAAGAGCTCCAAGGGGTACCAGGACTTCCTCAACGACTACTGGAACGGGCAGGCGATGCTGGCGATGGGCATCGATCCAGCCGACTGGGACACGTCCAAGGGCACGGAATACAACTGGGAGACCATCGCCAAGGTCTATGACTTCTACGGCCGCGCCTACCTTGCCAATCCCGATCTGCAGTGGGCAGGCATGGCCAACATGATTGGCCCGTCCTTCGCCGGCGGTTTCCGGGACATGGCCATGCTGCGGGACCTGGCCCAGCAAATCACCGACAACCCCGCCTCTGACATCCCGCTCCCGGTCCTTGACCAGCTGGAACAGCTCGCAGGCATGACGGACGACGAAATCCGTTTTTATGAGACCAGCATGCTGGACATGAACAAGGAAATCTTCCTGGACCAAGCCCGCCAGCGCCAGGCGTACATGGACGGCGGCATCGCGGAGATCAACCGTCTTCGCGACTCGGGCGCCATCGACCAGGCCACGGCCAACGCGTGGGCGCAGATCGATTCCGGCGATCCCAGCCAGGTTCGCGAGGGCAACACCACACTCCTCTACCGCGAACAAAACGAAATCATCGCGGACGACTACGACGCCATGCGCAGCCACCCCGGAGGCGAAGCGGTTACGTACATGGTCACGCTCGCCGGGGAACCATCCATCCCGGGAGCCAGGAGCTACCCCGAGGTGTTTCCCTACACCTTCAGCGTGGAAAGCCCGGGGCCGGAAAACATCCCCTTCACCAGCTGGGACAATCCCGCCCAGTTCCGCACCGACTTCACCACCGGCTTCCCGGACGGAAACATCGCCAACGCGGACCAGCGCTGGAACCTCATCAGGCAGGACACCCTCCCCGCCTACCAGCACCTTCTGGCCACGGACCCCGAGGGTGCTGCACAGATTATCGGTTCCGATTTCAACGGGAGGGTGGCCCAATACCGGCCCACCAACAATATTCCCGGTATCATGGACCGGTTCCTTGACGGCTTCGACGCGGAGGTCCACCAGTGACTGCCACCCACCGCATCGCCGCACCCGGGCGGTGTGCCGCCGTCGCCAGTGCCCTGATGTCCCTCCTTGTCCTGACCGGCTGCCAGGCCGCCGCGCCGGCTCCGGCCGATCCCACCACCGCCACTTCATCTTCTGCAGGGAGCACCGTGAAAACCTCTTCGTTCTCCACACTTGACGCCGCCGGTGTGGAAAGCATCCGCAACAGCCGGACGGCCCGCCTGGACATGAGTTCGGGGCGCCTTGAGAAGGAGGCAGTGCGGGTCACCAAGGACAGCTACGGCCCGGAGATCAACACCCGGGACTTAGGCAAGATCAGCCTCAGCATCCTGGCGCCCAGCGGTGAGATCACGGCCGAAACGGACCGGATCCGTTTCAACACCACGGACTCGCGCACGGATTTCAGCGAGGTGACCTACTTCCTCACCGCCGGCTCACCCGAGGAGTACTTCGAGCTGATCAGGGACGGCGTGCAGCGGTACGGGATAGCTGCGGATGCGGCCGAGGAATGGATCAGCAGCACCCAGGCGGACCCCGGCTCCAAGAGCGACTTCTCCATCACGCCCGGGACCGGCACCGGGCTGGTGGTGAACTACGATCTCCGCTACGACGGCAGCAAGGACACCCAGGTGATCATCGTCCACGTCCTCCCCGCACCCTGACCCGCCGGGCCACGCCTAGACCGGCGGTCCGGCGTTGGACTTCAGGTTCTTCATGACGAGTGTTGAAGTCAGCCGCTCGACGCCGGGCAGCGATGTGAGTTCGGTGTCATAGAAGCGCTGGTAGGCGGGCAGGTCCGCCGCGATGACCTTGAGCAGGTAGTCCGGGGATCCGAACAGCCGCTGGGCCTCCACGATGTTCGGGTTGTCCGCCACCCGGTTCTCGAAGATCTCCATCGTGGGCCGGTCCACCTGCCGGAGCGTGACGAAGACGATTGCCTCAAATCCCAGGCCCACCGCGGCGGGGTCAACGTCCGCCTTATACCCGCGGATGACTCCGGACTGCTCCAGGTCCCGCAGCCGCCGATGGCAGGGCGCCACGGTCAGGCCCACCTTCGAGGCGAGGGCGGTGGCGGTCATCCGGCCATCTTCCTGAAGGTGTCGCAAAATATTTCTGTCGATGTTGTCCAGCACGCAATAAACATACTGCCTCTGCTGCGAGGCGGGCGAAAAAGGGACAGCACTTTTGGTGCCATTCTTCCTATGGTTGCTCCTGAGAGACGTTCGACAGGAGAAACCGATGAATCCGCAGCTGTTCCTGGCCTTCCTGGTGGTGGCCGCAGCCCTGGCCTGCACGCCTGGAGTGGACTGGGCGTACACCATCGCGGCCGGACTCCGGCAGCGCAGTTTCGTGCCCGCGGTGGCCGGGCTCTGCGGCGGCTACGTCCTGCACACCGCCCTGCTCGTGGCCGGCCTGGCCGCCGTGCTGGCCGGCATGCCCGGCGTCCTTGGCTGGATAACCCTGGCCGGCGCGGGGTACCTGCTGTGGCTCGGGGTGGGAACCCTGCGCTCCTGGCGCGGTGCGAGCTTCAGTGCGGATGCCGCCGTCGGGCCGGGAACCCAGCTGCGCACCTTCCTGCAGGGCATGGGCACCAGCGGTATCAACCCCAAGGGCCTGCTCTTCTATGTGGCCCTCATTCCGCAGTTCGTCAGCGCCGATGCGTCGCTGCCCGTGCCGGTGCAGTCGGGCCTCCTGGGCATGACGTTCGTGGCGCTGGCGGGCCTGGTCTATACGGTGGTGGCCCTGCTGTCGCGCACGCTGCTGCAGAGCAGGCCCGGCGCAGCGCGCGCGGTAACCCTGGCCAGCGGCATCATCATGGTGGTCCTGGGGACTGTGCTGCTCGGCGAGCAACTGTTGCCCTTCCTGGCCAACCACTCATAGGCCAACGGGTCCTAATCCCCGCTGAGTTCCCTCCAGTCCTGCTCCCAGATCCGGCGCATTTCCTCATCCTTGCGGATGGGCGCCGGAGCCTCCAGCTCCCGCTGGGGTTCAGGGTCACCGCGCCGGCGTCCCCAGTCGCGCGGATTCAGCGAGCGTCGGCTCGATTCCAAGACCAGCAGCGCCCGGTCCGTCAAGGCGTCATTGCGCAGCGCAAGGTGCGTCTTGCGGCGGCGCAGGACCTCGGCGATCGCCTGGTGGGCCGCGTCCAGCCGGCCTTCCCTCCGCAGGGCACGGGCACGGACCAGCAGCAGGGCAGCGGAGAGGTCGTCCGCGTTCAGCAGTCCCTCCGTCCAGTCGATGACCGTGCGGCTTCGGCCCAGGCTGAGGGCAAGGGAGCAGCGGGCCAGGGCCATGGGAAGCGACGGCGGCAGCCCGGTCAGCGAGTCGAGCGCAGCCTCGGTGCGGCCGGTCTCGCGCAGCGAGTGGGCCAGGGCCAGGAACACCGATTCCTCGCTGAACAGGACGGGGATCTCCACCCGCTCAGCCAGCTCGATCCGCGTGACGATCCTGGTGAGGTAGGTGGAGGAGTACCTGTTGGCTTCATCGTCGTTCCTGGTGGTGAGCCCCCGCTGAAGGAGCTCGGAAGCACGCAGATAGCCGCCGTGTTTGTACACCAGCAGCCCGGCCATCAGGTAGCAGAGCCCGGCCCATCCGGGGTAGGCGCGCGCCAGGGTGATCAGCCGTTCCGGCTCGCGGCTGGTGAAGACGGCTTCGTGGACCGCTTTGGCAGGCTTGGGCATCAGCCGCTTGAGCCGGGGCACCTCGCCGTCGATGGACAGCAATGCGGGGTTCCGCCCACCCAGGACACCGGTCAGCAGGCCACCCACTCCCCCGGCGAGATCACGGACCGGAGTGCGCAGCTGTGCCTGTCCGAAAGGGGTGAGATCGCGGCTGTCCCAGTAGATCGGTGCAGTCTCCCCGGCGCTCATCCTTAAATGCTAACCGTGAGTTCAGAGCCCCCTCCCCAGTCCGGGCCCCAGGGCAGTCAGTTCCTGGCCATGAACCATTCGGTAAAGGCGGAGGCCCGGCCGGACCCGTCAAACCTGATGACCCACAGGTTGTCATACGTGGGGCGGCCGCCCGAGTAGGCGGTGACGCCCTGGACAAAGGCGGTGTTGCCGTCGCATCCGAGCAGCTCCCAGCTGAATGTCCAGTCGGCCGGCTCGTCGCGTGCGGCGAGCCAGCCTTCGACGATCCCCTCGTCGCCCCGCCAGGGTTCCGGATCGTGGGGACGGGTTTCATAGACCGCGTCAGGGGTGAACAGGGCGCGGATGTCATCGGCGCTGTTGCTGTTCCAGGCCGACTGGTACTTTTCCATCCAGGCGTGGACAAGATCCTCTGCCGACGCACGGCCTTTTGCTGAAGCTGGCTGGGTCATACCTAGGTTGTACCCGCGCCGCAGTGCCCGCGCAACGGCGTCACCCGTTGGCGGCTGCTATCCACACGCCGATCACCCAGGTGCTGGCAGCAAGGCAGGCGAGCCCGAATTCAGCGAGCATACCCACGCCGGTGGCCTTCAGGGCGGCCCAGCTGGACCTCGCCGCCGTCGTAAAGTTCCGCGTGCGGAGGAACTCGCTGGCCAGCAGGCCGGCAGCAAAGCCCACGAAGAGCCCCACCACGGGGATGATGAACATCCCCACGACTCCCGCAACCAAGGCCACCACGATGCTGCGGCTGGGAATGGCGTGCTGCTTGAGTTTCCTGCCGGTCAGGACGGCACCTGCCGTCATTCCCGCGGCGACGAAAATCATGGCCACCGCAAACACCACCCAGCCCGCCGTCCCGGCACCGCCCCAGATGGCCCACGCCAGCAGGCTGACACCGATCAGCACGCTCCCGGGCAGGACGGGAATGATCGTGCCGGCCACCCCCACCAGGATCGCCAGGCCGCACAGGATGGTCACCACGGTCTCGGAGCTCATGATGCCCAGTCTAGGTGGCCCGGTTCAGCGCCTTAACGCCCGACGGCGGTGCCTCCTTCGGGGAAGGAGGCACCGCCGTCGTGGTTCCGGAGGAAAGGAGTCCTACTCCGCTTCCACCGCTGCGGCGACGGCGGCGGTAACCGCCGGGGCCACGCGCGGGTCCAGCGGGCTGGGGACGATGTAGTCCGCCGACAGGTCCTCGGCGGCAAGCTCGGCAATGGCACGGGCCGCGGCCAGCTTCATGGCCGGCGTGATGCGGCGGGCCCCTGCGTCGAGCGCACCGCGGAAGATGCCCGGGAACGCCAGGACGTTGTTGATCTGGTTGGGGAAGTCGCTGCGGCCCGTGGCCACGACGGCGGCGTACTTCACGGCAACCTCGGGCAGGACTTCGGGGTCCGGGTTGGAGAGGGCGAAGACGATGGCGTCCTGGTTCATGGTGGCCAGGTGTGCCTCGTCCAGCTTGGAGGAGGAGACGCCGATGAACACGTCGGCTCCAGCGAGGGCTTCGGCGGGGCCGCCGGTGATGCCGCGGGGGTTGCTGCGGCCGGCGATGTCCGCCTTCTTGCTTCCGGGGCTGGCGGCCAGGTCCTCCCGGCCGCTGTTGATGACGCCCCGGGAGTCCAGCAGGACCACGTCGGTGATACCGGCTGCGAGGAGGATTTCGGCGACGGCGATTCCTGCCGCGCCGGCGCCGGACACCACAACCTTCAGCCCTTCCAGGCCGCGGCCGGTCACCTTGGCTGCGTTGGTGAGCGCGGCAAGGGCAACGACGGCGGTGCCGTGCTGGTCATCATGCATGACCGGGCAGTCCAGGGCTTCGATCAGCTTTTCCTCAAGCTCGAAGCAGCGCGGAGCCGAGATGTCTTCAAGGTTGACGGCGCCGAAGCTGGGGCGCAGGCGGACCAGCGTTTCGACGATCTCGTCCACGTCGGTGGTGTTGAGGACCAGCGGGATGGAGTCAAGGTCGCCAAAGGTCTTGAACAGGGCGGACTTGCCTTCCATGACGGGCAGCGAGGCGCTGGCACCGATGTTGCCCAGGCCCAGGACGGCCGTGCCGTCGCTGACAACGACCACCAGGCGCTCGGCCCAGGTCAGCGTGCGGGCGAGTTCGGGCTTGGCGTGGATGGCGCGGCTGACCTCGGCGACACCCGGGGTGTAGGCGATGGACAGGTCCCGCTTGTTGGACAGCGGAACAGTGCTGGTGACGGACAGCTTGCCGCCCTGGTGGGCGCTGAAGATCTCGTCTTCGGTCAGGGCAGTGGCTGCTGAGTTGTCGGCGGCGGTAATTGCGTCAATGGACACGTCGTTGTCTCCTGGTGCTTGCCGTGGGCGCACGGCACATGGGACTGGAACCCGGCAGCGGGCCCAGCAGGGAAAAGTAGTGCGACAGGAAACCCAGGGGTGGCGGGTCCGTGGGAACGCCGGGGATGTTTCCGCCCTGCCGCTCCTGTGCCTCCATGGTAGGCAGTCCCGAACTGCCCGGATGGCACCTCTTGACAGCCCCGGCGTCTGAAAAAACGTTTTGGCAGCGGTTTATGTGGTCCGCATCACGTAATTATGGCGGATTTAATCAGGTTTTGGTCTAGACCAGTTACGCCGATCGATTCACTGTTAACGCGGCCTCGGCTCCCGGGGACAGCCGTCCGCAGGCCTTTTTGAGGTCTTCCTCCGCTTCAAAGAGCGACAGGCGGCGGTTCCGCACGGACTGGACCAGACCAGTGACCGTCAGGAGGAGGACCCGTGCTCCCACGGCGTCACCGCAGGCGCCCGCCACGAGCTTTTCGCTGAGTGCGTCGATCTCGCGCAGGAGGTCCGTGGTGTCTTTGTCCGGCAGGTACACGCCCCTGCTGAGGCATTGCTCCACCGCGGGCTGCATGACGCGCATATGGAAGATTTCCATCAGCAGGCCGGAAAGAGCGCGGCCCCGGAAGCGCGGGGACGAGCCGCGTGAACCTGCCTGCAGCTCGTCCAGCTGCTGCCGGTACAGCGCCAGCATCAGATGGGTGGGGGACGGAAAGTAGCGGTAGAGCGTGCCCAGCGGCACGTCTGCTTTTTCTGCGACCTGGGAGAGTTCCACGGCATCAAGCCCCGTGCGGGCAAACCCGGCAGCGGTATCAAGGATCCGTGCGTAGCGGAGGCGCTGGCGTGGAGCGGAAGGCCTGGCGGCCATGGGCGGATGGTCTGAAAAAGTCTCGGGCATCAGCATTCCGGGGTTGTGTCGTAGGGACTGCGGCCAGGAGCGCCCCCACTTCCGTACCGCCCTGCAGCCCGGTTCAACTATACGGCACAGGCACGTGACCTAATTAGTCAGCGGCCTTATCTTCAGGCCCCCAAGGGGTCAGTCGACGCCCCGGATCTTCACCACAAAGACCGCGCCCAGCAGTCCAATTGCCGCAGCGGTGAGGAACAGTGTGCGGTAGCCGCCCCAGTAGTTCACGGCCAGGAGCGCCAAAGCCGGAGCAACCACCTGCGGCAGCGAGTTGGCCACGTTGATGACGCCCATATCCTTGCCCCGGCTGACGGCGAAGGGCAGGACCTGGGTCAGCAGGGCAAAGTCCACGGCCAGGTAGGCGCCAAACCCGATGCCCAGGACCGCGGCACCGGCCAGCGCACCGGGCCACACGGGAAAGAACGCCATGATGGCACCGGCCATGGCGATGGTGGCGGAGGATCCGATGACGAAGGGCTTCCGCCGCCCCGCCCTGTCACTCCAGGGCCCCGCGACGACGGCGGTGATCATCACCATCACGGCATAGATGCCGGTCAGGACCAGCACCCCCATGGCGGGATCCCCATAGTGGATGACGTCGCGAAGGAAGAAGAGGAGGTAGACGATGGTCAGCTGGTTGCCCACATTGACCAGAAAACGGGTGAGCCAGGCCCACGCGAAGTCCGGATAGCGCCGGGGGCTGATCCAGAAGCCCTTGAGGAAAACGCGGGGCCGGAAGGACTCCAGCTCCGACTTCGGCAAGGCCGGGTCGTTCCGGTGGAAGAGGTACGGCAGGACGGAGAGCAGCAGCGCACCCGCGCAGAGCCAGTAGCCCACCATGAAGTTCCCGGAGACCACGGCGCCGAAGACCGCCCCCGTGAGGATGCCGAGGGTCTGGCCCATGGCCGCGAGTCCGCCCACTCCCCCGCGCTGGACCACGGGTACCCGGTCCGGGACGGCGGCGGTGATGGCGGCGTAGGCGGCGTTTGCGCCCAGCTGCACCAGGCACCAGAAGAGAACCATGAGCGCCACGGCACCCGAGAAGGACATGGCCAGCAGCGCCGCGGTGGCAAGCACTGCCCCGGCCAGCACCCACGGCGCCCGCCGGCCGAACCGTGAGGTGGTCCGGTCCGACAGCGCACCGAAGAGGGGGTTGGCCACCAGCGACACGGCGGCCCCGCAGGCCGTGACCAGGGACAGGATGGCTTCCTTGGCAGGCGCATCGATGCTGATGGCCTGCTGGCCGATGAAGACGTTGATGGGGCCGAAGAAGGCGGCGTTGATCCCCACGTTCACCAGCACCAGCCCGGTCACCCAGCGGGCAGTGACCCGCTCAACCGGTTCAGCGAGCGCTGCCGCCGGGGTTTGGGCAGCGAAGGTGCCGTCCGGCGCGGGCGTATTGGACACACTCATTGGTTTGGCTCCCCCTGAAACGGCCGGTTGGCGGTGGGATCAGACTATCGTGGGCGGTAACGCGCCGCCCTCTGCCGGGCGCCGAAATGTGCACAATCCACCATTACGCGAGGAGAGCCACGTGACCACACCAGCAGGAGACGGATCCGCTCCGGCCATGAACACTGCCGATCTCTATGATGAGCGCGGCGACGCACTGGCATCGGTGTCCCTGCAGTTCCAGTCCCTGGGCGGCCGGTCCCATTTCAGCGGTCCGGTCCGGACCATCCGCTGCTTCCAGGACAACGCCCTGGTGAAGTCCACGCTCGGCTCGCCAGGGAACGGTGCGGTCCTGGTGGTGGACGGCGGCGGCTCGCTGGGCACCGCCCTGATGGGGGACATGATCGCCGAAAGCGCCGTGGCCAACGGCTGGGCCGGCGTCGTCATCAATGGCGCCATCCGCGACCGGCTGGCAATCGCTGAACTGGACCTCGGCGTCAAGGCCCTCGGAAGCAACCCCAGGAAGAGCCAGAAGGCCGGAGCCGGCGAGGTCGACGTGGACGTGGTGATCGACGGCGTGACGTTCCGCCCCGGAGCCACCGTTTGGTGCGATCCCGACGGCATCCTCGTGGAACCGTAGGGCGGTTGGGCAAAAGCTTCAGCAACAAAATACGCACGGCGGGGAATAGAAAGAGCCGGTAAGATAGTTACTGGAAGCAACTATCACTGCTTATATCCTTTTTTCTTCCCTTGGAGCACCCATGTCCAAAGCCACTGCCGCGCCAGGCGCCGGAGAAACCCTGACGCGACGCCAGATCGTCACCGTAATGGTGGGCCTGATGCTGGGCATGTTCCTGGCATCCCTTGACCAGACCATCGTCTCCACGTCCATCTACACCATCGCCAACGACCTGGACGGGCTCTCCCTGCAGGCGTGGGCCACCACCGCCTACCTGATCACGTCCACGGTCAGCACCCCGCTCTACGGCAAGCTGAGCGACATCTTCGGGCGCCGCCCGCTGTACCTGACCGCCATCGCCGTCTTCCTGGTGGGCTCGCTTTACGCGGGGTCCGTGCACTCGATGACTGAACTGGCCATTGCCCGCGGCATCCAGGGCCTGGGCGCCGGCGGCCTGCTGGCCCTGGCGCTGACCATCATCGGCGACATCGTCTCGCTCAAGGACCGCGCCAAGTTCCAGGGCTACTTCATGTCCGTGTTCGGAATCTCCTCGGTCCTGGGTCCGGTGGTGGGCGGCGCGTTCGCCGGTTCCGCCAACATCCTGGGCTTTGACGGCTGGCGCTGGGTGTTCTTCATCAACATTCCCATCGGGTTGGCGGCCCTGACGGTGGTGTTCCTGTTCCTGCACCTTCCCGCCAAGCACCTCAAGCAGAAGATCGATTACTGGGGCGCGGCAGCGATCACCGTCGCCATCGTTCCCCTCCTCCTGGTGGCCGAACAGGGCCGCACCTGGGGCTGGACCTCGCTGAACTCCTTCCTCTGCTACGGCCTGGGCGTGGTGGGCATTGCCTGGTTCCTGCTGGCGGAAAAACGCGCCGGCGACTACGCACTCATCCCGCTGCGGCTGTTCCACAACGTCACGTTCGGCCTGTCCTCGCTGCTGAACTTCATCATCGGCATCGGCATGTTCGGCGCCATCGCAATGCTCCCGATGTACCTCCAGCTCGTAAAGGGCCTCACCCCCACCGAAGCCGGCCTGATGATGATCACCTTCACGGTGGGCATCCTGTTCGGATCCATCACGGCCGGCCGCACCATCTCCGCCTCCGGAACGTTCCGCATCTTTCCCATCATGGGTACCGGAATCCTGACCGCGGCGGCCCTGGTGATGGGCTTCTCGCTGGGCGTGGACACGGACCTGTGGGTGCCGGGCCTGATTGCGGTGTTCTTCGGAGTGGGACTGGGCTTCTGCATGCAGCCGCTCACGCTGGCCATGCAGACCTCGGTTCCGCCGCGGGACATGGGCGTGGGCACCTCCTCGGCAGCGTTCTTCCGCTCCATGGGCGGTGCCGTGGGAACCGCCGTCTTCATCTCCATGCTGTTCAGCCTGGCTGCCAGCCGGATCGCCGACAGCATGAAGGCCGCCGCCACGGATCCCGCCTACCTGGCCGTACTCAAGGACCCCGCCGTCGCGTCGGACCCGGCCAACGCCAAGCTGTACGACTTCTTCAAGAACGGTGCATCCAACGATTCCCTGAACGACACCAGCTGGCTGCACACCGCCAACAGCACCCTGACCAGGCCCATCACCGAAGGGTTCGCCACGTCCATTGACACGGTGATGCTGACGGCGGCAGCCCTGACCGGCCTGGCGTTCCTCATCAGCTTCGCCCTCCCCCGGAAGAAGCTAACCGACCAAAAAGCATCCCCGCAGGACAGGGACAGCATGGAGATTCCGGCGCACTAGCAGGTGCCCCGGCCCGGGGAGCGCACTGAACGGACGACGACGGCGGCACGGGCCGCCGTCGTCGTCCGGCGTTTAAGGGGACAGTCGCTCAAGGGGACAGGGGCGCCAAGTGGAACCTAAGGCGGTGACGTGCCACACTGTTTAGCGCGTGTGCGCCGGCCCCTTTGGCCGGTACCGCAGCCGACGACGTCCGCACCGCATCCATAAACCCCCCAACCCAGGGAGAACCATGCCCACTGCACAGGAGCAGACCACCACCGGGATTCCGCGGCGGGTGATCTGGCTGGCGCTCGCGGGGGCGGTGGGCGGATTCCTCTTCGGCTTTGACTCGTCCGTGGTCAACGGGGCCGTGGATGCCCTGAAGGGCGAATTCGCGCTCTCCGAGGCCGTGACAGGCTTCGCCGTGGCCATTGCCCTCCTGGGCTGCGCGGCCGGCGCCTTCCTGGCCGGCAAGGTGGCGGACCGGCACGGCCGCATACCCGCCATGAAACTCGGCGCGCTGCTGTTCCTGGTCAGCGCCCTGGGCACCGGGTTCGCCTTCGGCGTCTGGGACCTGGTGTTCTGGCGCCTGGTGGGCGGGCTGGGCATCGGCCTGGCATCGGTCATCGCCCCGGCCTACATTTCCGAGATTTCGCCGCGGCAGGTGCGCGGCCGCCTGGCCTCGCTGCAGCAGCTGGCCATCACCACCGGTATCTTCGCCGCCCTGCTGTCCGACGCGCTCCTGGCCACCACTGCCGGCGGCGCGGACCAGCGCTTCTGGCTGGGCATTGAGGCATGGCGGTGGATGTTCCTCGCTGCCGCCGTCCCGGCCGTGGTCTACGGCTGGATTGCCTTCACCCTGCCCGAGTCCCCGCGGTTCCTCGTGTTCAAGGGCAAGGAGGAGGAAGCCCGGAAGGTCTTCGCCTCGATCGCCCCCGCCGAGGATACCGACCGGCACATCCGCGAGATCCAGGACGCCATCGAGGAAGACAAGGTGGCCGGCCAGAAGGGCTCGCTGCGCGGCAAGACCCTGGGCCTGCAGGCAGTGGTCTGGGTGGGCATCGTCCTGTCCGTGCTGCAGCAGTTCGTGGGGATCAACGTGATCTTCTACTACTCCACCACCTTGTGGAAGGCTGTGGGCTTCCAGGAGAAGGACTCCCTGGCCATCTCGGTGGCAACGTCCATCACCAACATCCTGGTCACCCTGGTGGCCATTGCCTTGGTTGACCGCGTGGGCCGCCGGCCCATCCTGCTGGCCGGCTCCGTGGGAATGGCCGTGTCCCTGGGCGCCATGGCCCTGGCGTTCTCCTCTGCCACCGGCTCCGGCGAGAACATCACCCTCCCGGGTGCGTGGGGGCCGGTGGCCCTGGTTGCGGCCAACGTGTTCGTGGTCAGCTTCGGCGCCTCCTGGGGACCCCTGGTGTGGGTGCTCCTGGGCGAGATCTTCCCGTCCCGGATCCGCGCCCGGGCCCTGGGCCTGGCCGCGGCCGCGCAGTGGGTGGCCAACTTCATCATCACCCTCAGCTTCCCGGTCATGGCGTCCGCGTCCCTGCCGCTGACCTATGCCATGTACGCCCTGTTCGCCGCCGCATCCTTCTTCTTCGTCATGTTCAAGGTGCCGGAGACCAACGGCATGTCCCTGGAGCAGGCGGAGACGCTGTTCGTACCGAAGGGTTCGGCGAAGGCCAAGTAACGCCCCATCACATTCGGCAACTTTTCCGGCCACGCCCCATCAGCTTCCGCCGGAAAAAAGCAAACCCTCCATCACCTGGCGTGATGGAGGGTTTGCTGTTTACTGCCTGAAGTGTGCGGCGGTTACACGACGTGCGGTTCGTGCGAGGACAGGTAGGACCGGCCGCCGACCGCGACCAGGATGGCAACCGCCATGGCCACGGCGCCGGCGAAGAACGGGACCTGCGGGCCGAAGTGCTCGCCGAGCTGGGCCGCTGCGAACGGGGCCAGCGCGCCGCCCATCCAGCGGACGAAGTTGTAACCGGAGGATGCCACCGGCCGGGGCGAATCCGAGACACCCATGGCCAGTTCGGTGTAGATGGTGTTGTTGACGCCCAGCAGTGCACCGGCACCGATCACCAGCACGACGACGGCGGGAACCGAGTGCCCGGCAGCCAGCCCCAGCCCGGCCAGGTCCAGCATGAGCAGGAACAGCGTGCCCGTCAGGACCTTCACCGCGCCGAAGCGGGCCTGCAGCGGCGGGGCCACGAAGACCGAGAACACCGCCACGGCCACGCCCCACCCGAAGAAGACTCCGCCAATGCCGTACGCGTCCATGCCCAGGATGAACGGGGTGAAAGCCAGGATGGTGAAGAAGCCGTAGTTGTAGAACAGGCCGCTCGCCGCCGTCGTCCGCAGTCCCTTGTGTCCCAGCGCCAGCAGCGGGTCGCGGAGGCGCACCTTGCGCTCAGGCAGCGGGGTCTTGGGCAGCAGGGCGATCAGGGCGATGAAGGCGGCAGCCATGAGGACGGCGGTGCCGAAGAAGGGTGCGCGCCACTGCCAGCCGCCCAGGAGGGCGCCGAGCAGCGGGCCGAGGGAGATGCCCAGGCCCAGGGCGGCTTCGTAGAGGATGATGGCGGTCCCGGCGCCGCCGCTGGCCACGCCTACGATCACGGCGAGGGCGGTGGCCACGAAGAGGGCGTTGCCCAGTCCCCAGCCGGCGCGGAAGCCCACCAGCTCACCGACGCTGGCGGACATGCCGGACAGCGAGGAGAAGACGACAATGACGGCCAGGCCGATCAGCAGGGTCTTCTTGCCGCCGATCCGCGAGGACACAAAACCCGTGATCAGCATGGCCAGCGCCGTGACCAGGAAGTAGCTGGTGAAGAGCAGCGATACCTCGCTGGGGCTGGCGTCCAGGTTGGTGGCGATGGCCGGGAGGATGGGATCCACCAGCCCGATGCCCATGAAGGCGAACACTGCGGCGAGGGCGGTGGCCCACACCGCCTTGGGCTGCTTCAGGAATGAGGCCTTTTCGGCCTGCAGGGTTGATTCTGGTGCCGGCAGGGTTTCTGCGAGCTGGCCGTCCATGGAGGGTACTCCTAAGTTCGTGGCTAATTCAGTGTGGGTGGCTGGTTCAGTTCTGGAGGGATGCATTGATCTTGTCGATGACCGGCAGGGCCTCCGACAGGGCTTTACGGTCCTGGTCGGTGAGGGTGCTGAGGATGTCGGCCATCACCTGGTTGCGCCGCGTGTTTGCGGCGTCGACGGCGGCACGGCCTTCGGGGGTGAGGATCACCCGGACGGCGCGGGAGTCTGCCGGGTCGGGCTCGCGCCGGGCCAGGCCCGCGCGTTCGAGCTTGATGATCTGCTCGGTGGCGCTGGGCACGCGGACCCCGAGGTTCCGGGCAATTTCACCGACGCGCTGGCCTTCGCCGAGCAGCATCTTGAGCGTGCTGAGCTGGGCGGCGCTGAGTTCACCGTCCGCGTCGAGGCGCCGGACCAGGTAGACACTGTGGCGGAGGGCTTCGCGGAACCCGCTGGCGAGTTCCTGGAGCTGGGGATCGTTGGTATCCATCGTTAGGTACCCTAACATTTAGGGTACCTAACGGTCAAGATTAGAGGGCCAGCTTCATGCCGACGTGGCTGGCCTCGAAGCCCAGCTGCTGGTAGAACCGCTGGGCTGCCGTGCGGCTTTGATGGGTGGTCAGCTGCATCAGGCTGCAGCCGCGCCTGCGGGACTCCCCGGCCGCCCAGCCCACCATCAGCTTCCCGAGCCCCTGGCCGCGGAGGGACGCGTCCACCCGGACGCCCTCGAGCTGCGAGCGCCAGGCACCCTTCCGCGAGATGCCTGGCAGGAAACTCAGCTGGAAGGTGGCAACTGCCGCGCCTGCGGCCTCGCCGTGAGGCACCAGTTCGCCCACCACCAGCAGATGGTTCCGGTCAGCCGCTATCGCGTCGAAGGCGTGCTCGTAAGGTTCCATGTCCTGCGCGGTTTCCCGCCCGGCAGCCAGGGCATCATCGGCCAGCAGCCGCACCATGGCGGGCAGGTCGGCACGGGTGGCGTGGCGGAGGCGGAACGTGCCGCCGTCGACGTCGGCAGTGAACAGGGCAGGAACGGCATCTTGGGCAGGGATCACCTGCCCAGCCTTGCACAGGAAGACCACGACGCCGGCACCCGCATGGGTGCCGGCGTCGTGATGATGCCGCGTTGCCGGAAATCCGGCAGGATCTGATGGAGCGTTGCGTCAGGGGGTGCAGGAAGTGATGGCGCGTCCCGGGATGGGTCAGGCCGGGGTGCTGGCCAGCTCCGCCTGCCGCTCCTCCACCAGGGTGGCAACGGCGTTGAACAACGGATGGTCCTTCTCGAGCCCGGTGATTTTCGCCGTGGCATCGGCCGGGCCCGCGGAGGCCAGGATGGCTGCCAGCTCGGTAGCCTCGGCATCCGCGGGATCAGTGAAGCGCAGGGCGGCCGCGATGGCACCCAGCAGGGCCTCCGGCACGACGCCGCGTTCCGCCAGTTCCGCCGCCGGGCCGATGAAACGTTCGTGCCGGCTCAGCTTCCGCAGCGGGGCGCGGCCCACCCGGTTCACAGTGTCCGGAAGGTACGGGTTGGAGAACCGGACCAGGATCTTCTGGACGTAGGCCTCCTGCTCGTCGTTGCTGAACCCGTGCTTGGCCACCAGGAGCTGCTTGGTTTCCTCCAGCACCGCCCGTACGTCCTCGGCCACATCCTGGTCCGCCATGGCGTCCGAGATCTTCTCCACGCCCGCTTCGAAGCCGAGGTAGGCGGCAGAGGCATGCCCGGTGTTCACGGTGAACAGCTTCCGCTCGATGTAGGGCGAGAGGTCATCCACGAAGGTGGCTCCCGGAATCACCGGAACTGAATTGCCGAAGGCGGTGCGGTCGATGACCCACTCGTAGAAGGTTTCCACCGTCACGTCCAGGCCCTGCCCGGCCTCCTGGTTGGGCACGATCCGGTCCACGGCGGTGTTGGCGAAGACCGCCTTGCCGTCGAGAACTGCGGCGGTGACCCCGGGCTGCGAGGCAACCTCCTTGGCCAGGATGTCCGTGGCATTGATGGCGTTCTCGCAGGCCATCACCTGGAGGGGCGCGAGCCCCGGTTCCCTGGCGACGATGCCCTTGGCGATCACGGGCGCCACGAACTTCAGGATGTGCGGGCCCACCGCCGTGGTGACGATGTCCGCCGTCGAGATTTCCTGGACCAGCTCTGCTTCCTGGGCGTTGGAGTTCAGCGCCCGGAAGTTGTCCACGGTGCGTACGGCGGGGTTCTCCCCCACCTCGTGCACCGCATAGCTGTCCGCCTGCGAGAGCCGGGTGATGAGTTCCTCCGCGACGTCCGCGAACACCACCTCGTAGCCTGCGTCATGCAGGAGCAGGCCCACGAAGCCGCGGCCGATGTTGCCGGCACCGAAATGTACTGCCTTCACTATGCGTTGACCTTTCCGAAGAGCTCCAGGACTTCGTCCTCGGACGTGGCAGCCTCCAGCCGGGCCACCTGCTCCTTGTTGGTGAACACCTTGGCGATGGAGGACAGGATGTGCAGGTGTTCGTTGTTGATACCTGCCACGCCCACCACGAACTTCACTTCCTTGCCGTTCCAGTCGATGCCCTCCGGGTAGCGGATGACGGACACCGCGGACTTGCGGATGTGGTCCTTGGCGGCGTTGGTGCCGTGCGG
This sequence comes from Pseudarthrobacter sp. 902506025, assembly GCF_040702325.1. Classification (NCBI taxonomy): domain Bacteria; kingdom Bacillati; phylum Actinomycetota; class Actinomycetes; order Micrococcales; family Micrococcaceae; genus Pseudarthrobacter; species Pseudarthrobacter sp. 902506025. The sequence goes on along the minus strand of NZ_JBFBKW010000005.1, from coordinate 206,526 downwards.
GATGGCCAGGAAGCTGCCCATGTAGGTGGACACGGATTCCTCGCGCTCGTGCATGGCGGCGATGTAGCCCTCATCCACGGCGCCCCGGGCCAGCAGGAGCCGTCCGGCCTCGTCGATGGCGGCGTCGCGGGTGGTGGCCTTACCGGTCAGCACCACGCTCTCGCGGGCCAGGATCTCGGAGGTTCCGGTGGCGGCTTCTGCGCCGCCTGCCGTCGCTCCCGCGGCAGCGGGGGCTGCGTCCACCGGGGCATCGGCGGCGTGGGCACCGTGGGAGGTGCCGGCGTCGGCCGTTCCGCCCTCGGTGTTGCTGTCCCGGACCAGCTCGACGATCTCGTCGTATCGGGGGCTGTTCATGAAGTTGTCCACCGAGTAGTGGACGGCACTGGAGGTGACCGGCTTGGCGCGTTCGGTCAGGTCCTGGTGGGTGACCACAACGTCGTAGGTGTCGCTGAGGTTGGCGATGGAGGCGTTGGTGACCTTGACGTCAGGGAAGCCCGCCGCCTTGATCTTGTTCCGCAGCACCGAGGCGCCCATGGCGCTGGAGCCCATGCCGGCGTCGCACGCAAACACGATGTTCCGCACCGGGCCGGCGAGCACGCCCACTCCGCCGTGGCCGGCGGCCGCACCAGCGGCAGTTCCCGCCCCGGCACCGGTCAGGGTGGAGGCAACCGAGCTCTTCTTGCCCTTCATGGCCTCCATGCGGGAGGTGGCATCGCCAAGGTCCGCCTCGTCACTGTGCTTGGTGGTCTTAAGGATGACCGAGGACACCAGGAAGGAAACGGCAGCCGCGAGCACCACGGAGAGGATCACGCCGAAGTAGCTGTCGCGGGAGGTCTGCGCCAGGACGGCGAAGATGGAGCCAGGCGCGGCCGGGGCCACGAGGCCGGAGTTGGTGATGGCCAGGGTGGCGATGCCGGTCATGCCGCCGGCGATGGTGCCCAGGATCAGCAGCGGGCGCATCAGGACGTACGGGAAGTAGATCTCGTGGATGCCGCCCAGGAACTGGATGATCGCAGCGCCGGGGGCGGAGGCCTTGGCGGCGCCGCGGCCAAAGAACGCGTACGCGAGCAGGAGGCCCAGGCCGGGACCGGGGTTGGCCTCCAGCAGGAACAGGATGGACTTGCCCTGCTCCAGGGACTGCTGGACGCCCAGTGGGGTGAGCACGCCGTGGTTGATGGCGTTGTTCAGGAACAGGACCTTGGCGGGTTCGATGAAGATGCTGGTCAGCGGCAGGAGGCCGTTCTGCACCAGGAACTGGACAAAGTTGCCGGCGGCCGTGCTGAAGGCGGTGACCAGCGGCGAGATGCCGTAGAAGCCCAGCAGTGCCAGCAGGGCACCCCAGATGCCGGCGGAGAAGTTGTTGACCAGCATCTCGAAGCCCGGGCGGATCTTGCCGTCCCAGATGGAGTCGATCTTCTTCATGGTCCAGCCGCCCAGGGGGCCCATGATCATGGCGCCGATGAACATCGGGATGCCGGCGCCCACAATCACGCCCATGGTGCCGATGGCCCCCACCACGCCGCCGCGGACGTCGTAGACCATCTTGCCGCCGGTGTAGCCGATCAGCAGCGGCAGGAGGTAGGTGATCATGGGGCCGACCAGGCCAATGTTGGGCTTCCCGCCGGTCTCACCGAAACCACCGAGCTGCGGAACGGGCAGCCACCCCTTCTCGATGAAGAGGGCGGTGATGATGCCCCAGGCGATGAATGCGCCAATGTTGGGCATGATCATGCCGGACAGGAATGTCCCGAACTTTTGGACGTGCACGCGCGCGCTGGTGCGGGGTTTTGCAACTGTCTCTGTTGCCATGTGATTTCCTAACCGTCATTCCTGCTGCTCCGCAGGATTGGTCCGATGATTACGACGACGTACTGCTGGGTAATGCGGGGTTGTGGGGCTATCCGGCCGGGCTGGTGGAGATCCGGTGGAGCCATTCGAGGAAAAGCTTGAGTTCCGAGCTGGAAAGCTGGTCAGAGTGCGAAGCCTGAAGTGCGGCGTTCAGGGCGATCGCTGCCACCACCACCGAGGACTTCCCGGTGCCGCCCGGGGCCGGGCCGCTGGCGGGCTCGGCGGACACCGCGAAAATCATGGCGTCCCGGGTCATGGTGGACAGTTCGAGGTTGCGTTCGGTGGCGGGCTCCGCAATCAGCATCAGCGTCACGCCCACGTTGGCCGCCAGGATGGACCTGGCCGCTTCCCGGGGCTGGACGTTCAGCTGGCCCGCCGCCGCTGCCTTGTTCAGCATCTCTTCCATCAGCGCCTCGGCATCCGCCACGATGGCAGGACGGCTTTCCGGACGGATGTTGCCGAACATGACCAGGTACAGCTCGGGCTGGTTCAGGCCGAACTGGACGTGGTTGTCCCACATTCTCCGGATGTCCTCAAGGGGCTGTCCGGAGGGGGCGAAATCCCTTTCGCCCGCGACATATTCCTCAAACCCTGCGGCGACGACGGCGTCGAACAGACCTTCCTTGTCACCGAAGTGGTGGTACAGGGTGGGAGCCGAAACCCCTGCCAGTTGGGTGATCTGGCGGGTGGAGACCGGAGCTCCCGCGGATTTTGCCAGCAGTTCCGCGGCAGCACGGAGCAGCCGCATTTTGGGGGGAAGCTGGCCATCCAAACTCATAACCGCTACCCTAGCACCTATAGCGTTGCTATATGAACTGAATCACATACAATTTTTTCAGGCACGTTTCCCGCCCCTGGACGTAGCAGTCCTCCGGCGGACCCGGCACGGCGCCGGAGAACTTGGCGGGCCTGTCTACCGGCAGAGAATGAGGACCTTCAGTGCAGAACTTCCCAGGAGTAGGCGTCAGCCCAGGCCGCGTCATCGGCACCATCCGGCAGATGCCCAAACCCATCAGTGAGCCTCCCGCCGGTGAACAGCTGGCTCCGGACACCACTGCCGAGGAAGCCACCGCAGCGCTGAAGGCAGCTTCCCAGGCGGTGCACGACGAACTGAAGGAGCGCGCCGCGCACGCCATCGGTGACGGCAAGGCTGTCCTGGAGGCCACTGCACTGATGGCCAAGGACACCATGCTGATCAAGGGGGCGGCCAAGCTGGTGGCCCGGGGCGTTTCTGCCGAACGCGCCATCTGGGAATCCGGCTCCTCCGTGTCCGAGATGCTGCACAACCTGGGCGGCTACATGGCCGAGCGGGCCACCGACGTCCTGGATGTCCGTGCCCGGATTGTCGCCGCGCTGCGGGGCGTCCCCGCACCCGGCATCCCCGCCTCCAACACCCCGTTCGTGCTGGTGGCAGAGGACCTTGCCCCCGCGGACACGGCAACCCTTGACCCGAACAAGGTCCTGGCGCTGGTCACCGCCGGCGGTGGCCCCCAGTCCCACACGGCGATCATCGCCCGCTCCCTCGGCCTGCCCGCCGTGGTTGCCGCCGTGGGCGTCGACGAGCTCCCGGACGGCACCGAGGTCTACGTGGACGGCGCAGCCGGCAGCATCACCGCCGAACCTGACGAGACCCTCCGTGCCACGGCGGAAGCCTGGGCAGCCACGGCGTCGCTGCTGGCTGAGTTCACCGGCACGGGTACGACGGCGGATGGCCACCAGGTGCCGCTGCTCGCCAACGTGGGTGGCGGCAAGGACGCCGAAGCTGCCGCCAAGCTCGGAGCCCAGGGCGTAGGCCTTTTCCGCACCGAGTTCTGCTTCCTGGAGCGGGACACCGAACCTTCCGTTGAGGAGCAGGCGGCTGCCTACAAGAGCGTTTTCGATGCCTTCCCCGGCAAGAAGGTGGTGCTCCGCACGCTGGATGCTGGTGCGGACAAGCCCCTGCCCTTCCTGACCGATTCCACGGAGCCCAACCCTGCCCTCGGCGTCCGCGGCTACCGCACGGACTTCACCACCCCCGGCGTCCTGGACCGGCAGCTCGAAGCCATCGCCCTGGCCCAGCAGCAGTCCCAGGCCGACGTCTGGGTCATGGCCCCCATGATCTCCACCGCGGAGGAAGCCTCGCGGTTCGCCTCGATGTGCGCAGACGCCGGCATCAAGACCCCCGGCGTCATGGTGGAGGTCCCCTCCGCGGCCCTGACCGCCGAGGCCATTCTCCGCGAAGTCAGCTTCGCCAGCCTGGGCACCAACGACCTCACGCAGTACGCCATGGCTGCCGACCGCCAGCTCGGCCCGCTGGCCAACCTGAACACCCCCTGGCAGCCCGCGGTCCTGCGCCTCGTGGGACTGACCGTCGAGGGGTCCCGCGCGGAGGGGCACGACAAACCCGTGGGCGTCTGTGGTGAGGCTGCCGCCGATCCTGCCCTCGCCGTCGTCCTTACCGGCCTTGGCGTCAGCACCCTGTCCATGACCGCCCGGTCCCTTGCCGCGGTGGCCGCGGTCCTGAAGACCGTGACCCTGTCCGAAGCCCAGGAACTGGCCAAGCTGGCCCTGTCCGCGCCGAGCGCCACCGAAGCCCGCGCCTGGGTGCGGGAAAAGCTGCCGGTCCTGGAGGAACTGGGGCTCTGACGCCCGCGGGCATGCCGGCCACACCCGGGATAGGCTACGTCCATGGCACTGATAGCCCCCCGCGTCACGGCCGGCCTGCCCGCCGGCGAGGCCCGCAGCCTGACGCGCGCCCTCGAAGACAGCAATGACATCACCGTGTTCGTGGACGGAACGGTCCACCGGCTGCCCGGACAGGCGAGGGACGCCGTCGTGGATCTCCTCGCCAGGCTGGGCCGCGGCGAAACGGTGACCGTGAGCAGCGTGGAGGAGATGCTGACCACCTCCCAGGCGGCCGAACTGGCCGGGATCTCGCACACCTACCTGCGCAACATGACGGACCGCGGCGAGATCCCGGTGGAGTACCGCGGATCGCACCGCCGGATCCGGACGGCCGACATCATGACGTGGCTCGGGAAGCAGAAGCTTGCGGAGCAAAAGCGCAAGCACGAAAAGGACGCCGGCGATCACGCCGGCACGGCCGGGTAGTGCGGCCCCGCATGGCGTGGCCGCGGCGACGGAAAGACGTTTCGCTTCACTCTGCCGACGTGGAAGCAAACGGCTTACAGGGCCGCATCTTCTGGGCTGACGGGACGCCGCCTCCCGGACCGGACGCTGCCGGAGCCCCCGCGGCGCCCGCCTATGTCCTCATCCACGGCATCGGCGTCTCCCACCGCTACCTTCGCCGCCTCCACGGCGAACTCTCCGCCGGTGCCCCCACGTATTCGCTGGACCTGCCGGGCTTCGCCGGGACGCCCAGGCCGGAGCGGCAGCTGTCCATTGCAGACTACGGCGCCTTCATCGCCCAGGCCCTGAAGGCAAGCGGCATTGGCTCCTACATCCTGGTGGGACATTCCATGGGCGTGCAGTTCGCCATCGAAGCCGCCCTCTACGCCCCGGGGCAGGCCCACCGGCTGGTGCTCATGGGGCCGGTGGTGGACGCCCGGTACCGGAGCGTGCAGCGGCAAGGGCTGGCGCTTTTCCTGGACGCCCTCCTCCGCGAAAACGCGTCCTCCAACTGGCTCGTCTTCTCGGACTACTTCCGCTGCGGACCGCGCTGGTACTTCACCGAGCTCCCCGTCATGATGGCCTACCCCACGGAGCGGCGGCTGGCCGGCATCAATGTGCCCGTCCTGGTGCTGCGCGGCAACCACGACCAGGTGGCCGGCGCCGACTGGTCGCTCCGGCTCTCGCAGGTGGTGCCGGAGGGAAGTTTCGTGGAGATCCAACGCGCCGGACATGTGGCCCAGCACCTGCGTCCGCGGCAGGTGGCGGAGGCCATCAAATCCTGGGCCGCGCCGCCCACCGCCGCATCTTGAGGGCGGCGTGCAGTTCCAGCCGGGGCATCCCCTTCAGCGGGTCCACCCCCAGCAGCTGCCGGATCCGCCCCAGCCTGTTGTAGATGCTGCTGCGGTGCAGGTGGAGCTTGGTGGCCACATCCTGGACTGAGCCGTCATTGTCATAGAGCAGCTCCAGGACCGGAATCAGCTCGCCGTTGCGGTCGTGGTCCTCAAGCATCCGGAAGTACACCGACCCGGAATCAGCCCACGCCCCCACCCCTCCCCCGGCGGACGCGAGCAGCTGGTACACGCCGGTGGCCCTGCAGTCCACCAGCTCGCCCAGCTGGGGATCCACCGCGGCGGCCTGGGCTGCCATCCGTGACTGCCGGTATGCCTCGGAGAGCTGGCGGGTCTTGGCGAAGCCTTCACTGATCCCCAGGATGATCCGGTGCACCGGGCGGCCGGAGCGCTTGGCCAGCTCCAGCTGGTAGTGCACCAGGACCTGGGCATGGTTGGCCCGGCCGGTCGATTCGCGGAAAAGCACCACCGAATGCGTCTCCGTGCCGGCACTGAAGAGGGCGGCGTCCACCCCCACCGTGGCCTGGAGTGCGGTGGACCGGTGGATCAGGGTGGAGGCGATGGGGTCCGGGCCGCTGGCCCAGCCGTCCGCGTCCAGCACCGTGACCATCTGCCATGGACCCCTGCCCTGGACTTCCTTCCACCCGGCCACGGCTGCCACGGCATTGGGTTCTCCGGCACAGGCGGCCAGGAATTCCCGCTCACGGCCCCGCCGGAATTCGGATTCGGCCGTGTTCGAGTCGAGCAGGAGCCCGGACAGCAGCTCCAGCTCGTGGTTGACGCCGGGCAGTTGGGTGAGGATCGCCGTCGGGCTTTCCTCCGCCGAGTCCTGCTGCACCCAGAGGTAACCCACCCGGAAGCCGCGCACCATCAGCGGGACGCACACCCGGCCCAGCATGCCCAGGTCCGGGTTGGCCGGAACCACCACGGGCCGCACGGCAGTGGCAATTCCATGGGAGAGCTGCCACGCGCTCACGTCCGCCGGAACCTTCTTGCTCAACAGGAAGTTCACCCGCACGCGGTCGGCATGGGACTGGTTGGAGCTGTAGGCGAGCAGCAGTCCGTCCAGGTCCTCAAGGGAAAGGCCACGGCCCAGCTTCTGCGCCACCTGTTCGACGAGCTGTTCCACACCCTGCTGCTGCATGGGCCAACAGTACTGCCCAGGTGGCCCCTCGGACGAACGGACACGAGGCGACACCTGACGCTTCAGGACTCGACACGTGTCGAGGCAAAGGATTCAAAATCCGCGGAATGGCGCGGTTGGGTGTGCAGCGTCCGATGCAGTTCATGTCGCCTGGCTCACAGCGGGATTTATCGTTGAAACACGAAAATCCTTCCGCCTTTTCGGCCTACCGGCCCCAAAAACTGGAGCAGACGATGATCATCGGCGTCCCCAAAGAAATCAAGAACAACGAATTCCGCGTGGCCATCACCGCGGCAGGCGTCCACGAGTTCCTCACCCACGGGCACACCGTGCTGGTGGAACGCGGGGCCGGCCTGGGCTCGGGCATCACCGACGAGGAATACTCGATCGCCGGCGCCGAGATCGTCAACGAGGCCGATGACGTCTGGGCCCGCGCCGACATGGTGATGAAGGTCAAGGAACCCATCAAGGCCGAGTACCACCGCTTCCGCAAGGGCCTGATCCTCTTCACCTACCTGCACCTGGCTGCCGAGCCGGAGCTCACCACGGAGCTCATCAACTCCGGCGTCACCGCCATCGCCTACGAAACCGTCCAGGAAGGCCGGTCCCTCCCCCTGCTGGCACCGATGTCCGAAGTTGCCGGCCGCCTCTCCGTCCAGGTCGGCGCCACCTCCCTGATGGCCCCCGCCGGCGGCAAGGGCGTCCTGATGGGCGGCGTGCCCGGCGTCCGTCCCGCCAAGGTGGTTGTCCTGGGCGCCGGTGTTGCCGGCACCAACGCCGCAGCCATGGCCCTGGGCCTGGGCGCCGACGTCACCATCCTGGACATCAACATCAACCGCCTGCGCGAACTGGACGCCCAGTACCAGGGCCGGTTGAAGACCGTTGCCTCCAACACGTACGAGATCGAAAAGTCTGTGGTGGACGCTGACCTGGTGATCGGTTCCGTCCTCATCCCCGGCGCCAAGGCCCCCAAGCTGGTCACGAACGACCTCGTGGCCCGGATGAAGCCCGGCTCCGTCCTGGTGGACATCGCCGTGGACCAGGGCGGCTGCTTCGAGGACACCCACCCCACCACGCACCAGGAACCCACGTACAAGGTGCACAACACCATCTTCTACTGCGTGGCCAACATGCCTGGCGCCGTACCCAACACCTCCACGTACGCGCTGACGAACGTCACCCTGCGCTACGCGGTGTCACTGGCAAACCTGGGCGTCAAGGCCGCCTTCGACCGCGACCCCGCCCTGGCTGCGGGCCTCAACATCGCCGCGGGCCACGTGGCACACCACTCCGTGTCCGAGGCTCACAACCTGCCCCTCGTCGCTGACTGGCACGAGCTCGTCTCCGCCTAAGGCCCTCCCTTCATCGATTGCTCCGTACTTGTCGTTTTGGACCCCCGGAACGACAACTACGGAGCAATCGATGAGTCATTTAACCCCAAGCTCCCTGGCCCTCTCGATGATTTTGAGGACCTCGACGGCGTCTTCCGGGTTGACCGGGAGGGGCAGGGACGACTGTGCGCCGCCGTCGAGGATCCTGGCTGCCAGCAGGCGGTAGAACTCCGGGTAGTTCCCGCGTTCGGTGGGCAGACGGTCCAGGTGTCCGTCGCGGCCCAGGAGCCCGGCCCACTCAGGCGCCTCCACGCCGTAGTCCCCGTCCAGCGGGCTGCCACCCGCCACGATGTAGGGCTCCTGCGGGTCCACGCCGTTCTTGGTGAAGCCGCCGATCGAACCCAGCACCCGGAAGCGCGGCCCCTGCTGGGCGCACAGCACGTTCATGGCCAGGTGGCTGATCACTCCCGACTGGTGTTGCAGGACCAGGAAGACGTCGTCGTCAGCCCGCTCATCGGACCGCCGCGCCTGCAGTTCCGCGTGGAGGACGGTGGCCGGGCCGAACAGCTGCAGTGCCTGGTCGATCAGGTGGCTGCCCAGGTCGAACAGAACGCCTCCGCCGTCGGAAGCGGTGGCCCGCGCTTTCCAGGCTTTGGCGATGGCCGGGGACCACCGCTCGAACCGCGACTCGAACCGGGTCACCCGGCCCAGGGCCTCGGCCGCCAGCAGCTTTTGGAGGGTCAGGAAATCCCCGTCCCACCGGCGGTTGTGGAACACGGTGAGCACCCGGCCCAGATGCCCCGCCAACGCAATGAGTTCCTCGCCCTGCGCGCTGGTGACCGCGAACGGCTTGTCCACCACCACGTCCAGCCCCGCCTCCAACGCGGCCTTTGCCAGGGGGAAATGGGTCATGGGCGGCGTCGCCAGGACCACCAGGTCAAGGTCCGCTGCCCGCCTGACGACGTCAGCGCCGTCGCGCACCACCTCCACCCCGGGAAGCCGGGACGAGGCACTTGCCTGCCGCCCGGCGTCGGACGTTGCAACGACGTCCAGCGAGTAGCTGGTGTTGGCTGCCAGCAGCGGCGCGTGGAAGACGCTGCCGGCAAGCCCGTAGCCGACGACGGCGGTGCGGATGGTGCGGGGGGCGCCTTCAGTTCCGGTCATGGAAGCAACGCTACCCCCGGTCCCGCGTGGTTAAAACGCCTGGTTAAAAGAAGCCGGCACCCCTGGAAGACCAGGGGTGCCGGCTTGTCGATCGGGCTGCGGGGGGTTACTTCTTGACCCAGCCGATGGTGGTCCAGTCCGGGACCTGCGAGGTGCTCTGGAAGAGGGACGGACCGTAGTTGGCCAGTCCGGTGCGGACGAAGGAGATCTGCGGGCCGTTGAAGACCACGCCCATGGAGTAGTACTTGGCCATGTGCTCCTTCTCCACGTCCATGGCTGCCTTGTTGCGGGCTGCGTTGTCCTCGATGGAGGCGAGGTCGGCGATCTTCTTGTCCAGCTCGGCGTCGCCCAGCTTGTTCTCGTTGACCTTGGAGTCGTAGTACTGCTTGACGGCGTCGGTGGCATCCGGGCCCACGGTGTAGCCGGAGATGCTCAGGTCGAACTCGCGGCTGCCCAGCACCTTGCCGAAGTCGGCGGAGGCGCGCTGGTCAATGCCCACATCCATGCCGCCGGCCTGGAGCTGCTTCTGCAGGGTCTGTGCCACGGCCAGGGTGGTGGGGTCGTCGCCGAAGTTGCTGATCTTGAAGGCAGCGGGCTTGCCGTCCTTCTCCATGATGCCGTTGGCGTTGGCCGTGTAGCCGGCGTCAGTGAGGACCTTCTTGGCGGCATCGGCACCGGTTTCCTTGACCGGGTAGTTGTCCTGGTAGTACTCCGAGAACGGCAGGAGCATCATGGAACCGCTGCTGGGCTCCTCCCAGTTCAGGCCGTTGAAGCGGACCTTACGGAGGGCTTCGCGGTCCACGGCAGCGAAGATGGCCTTGCGGACGTTGACGTCGGTGATGCGCTGGGCATTCAGGTTCAGGCCGCCGGCGAAGAGGCGCTGGCCGCGGCGGATGTCCGCATCCTTGGTGCCGTCCAGCTGCTTGTAGAGCGAGATGGTGTTGGCGGACATGGCATCGATCTCACCGTTCTTGAAGGCGGCGATCTGTGCGCTGGTTTCCAGCTGGCGGAAGGTCACGTTGGCCAGGACCGGCTTCTGGCCCCACCACTTGTCGTTCGGAACCATGGTGACCGTCTTGGCGGCGGTGTCGTACTGGTCCAGCTTGAAGGGGCCGGCCATCCACTCCGGGTGCATGTTGCCGTTGAAGCCCTCGTTGAAGATCTCCGGGGTGTTGACGGCCGGGTGGATGAGTCCGAAGAAGAGCGAATCCACGGGGAAGACCGGGCGGCTGGTCTTGACGATGACTTCCTTGTCGCTGCTGCCCGCCTCGACGGAGTCAACGAACTCATAGGCGCCCGAGCTGACGATGTCGTAGCCGGCATCCGGGCTCTTGAGGATGTTCCAGGTGTTCTTGAAGGCCTTGACGTCAATGGGCGTGCCGTCGTTGTAGGTGGCCTTGGGGTTCACCTTGATGGTGATGGTCTGCTTGCCGTCCTTGACCACGCTGTCCACCGACTCGCAGAAGTCCGTGTTGGGCGTGACCTTGCCCTTGAAGTCAACCTTCCAGCAGCCGCCGATGCCGCCGCTGTTCATGGCGATCGGGTTCATGGGGATCTGCAGGGCGGAGTTGTCCGCGCTGTTGCCGTTGTTGGAGAATCCGTTGAAGTCCGGGCCGATGTTGCCCAGCGGAAGGGTGACCTTGCCGCCCTGCTGGAGGTCGGACGCCGGCTTCTCGTTGATGCTGATCAGCTTGGACAGGTCGCTTCCGGATTCCTGTCCTTTGGCTGTTTCGGGGCCGCTGGCACCGCCACCGCCGCAGGCCGTCAGCGCCAGGGCCGCAGCAACGGCTGCAGCTCCGCCGATCCTGTTCAGTTTCCTCATGGTTTTCCCTTCATTGGTGCGAGTGGTGGTGCTTTGGGGTCGAAAAATCCTAGGGCGCATGGTGGTCTACCGGTTCGTGGACCACCAGCATGTCCTCGTCCAGCTCCCCGTCCGGGAAGAAGCAGGCGAACTGCTGGTCCGTGGCGGAGGACGCCGTTTCCAGGGGCGGTTCAAGGGTGAGGCACTTCTCCTGCTTGGCCGGCGGGAGTGCGGCGAAGACGGGACAGCGGGTGGCAAAATTGCAGCCCTTCGGTGCCTGCAGCGGCGAGGGCAGGTCGCCCTGGAGGATGATGCGTTCGCGGGTGCGTTCCAGCTGGGGGTCCGGCACGGGGATCGCGGAGAGGAGGGCGCGGGTGTAGGGGTGGCGGGGGTTGTCGAACACCCGTTCCACGGCGCCGATCTCCACGATCTTTCCCAGGTACATGACGGCCACCCGGTTGGAGATGTGGCGGACCACCGAGAGATCGTGCGCCACGAGCAGGTAGCTCAGGCCCAGTTCGGCGCGCAGGTGGTCCAGCAAGTTAATGACACCGGCCTGGACGGAGACATCAAGGGCCGAGACGGGCTCGTCCAGGACCACCAGCTTGGGGTTCACGGCCAGTGCGCGGGCTATCCCGATCCGCTGGCGCTGGCCGCCGGAGAACTGGTTGGGGAAGCGGTTGACGTGGTCCGGCTGCAGGCCCACGAGCTTCATCAGCTCCATGATCCGCTTCCTGATCGCGGCCCGGTCCATGCCCGCGTTCTGCAGGGGCTCGGCAAGGACTTCGTACACCGTGAACCGCGGATCCAGTGCGCCCGTGGGGTCCTGGAACACCATCTGGAGTTCGCGCCGCATTTTGGCTTTGGTCCGGGCATCGGCCGCCTGCTTGTTGCTCAGGCCGCCAATGACCACCTCGCCGTCCTGGTCCGGGTGGAACTCCATGATTTCCAGGAGCGTGGTGGTCTTCCCCGAACCCGATTCGCCCACGATGGAGAAACATTCGCCTTCGCGGATATCGAAGCTCAGGCCGTCCACGGCCTTAACCGTGCCGATCCTCCGCTTGATCAGGGCGCCCCTGGTCAGCGGGAAGTGTTTCCGCACGTCCGTGAGCTGTAGGACGGTGGACCGCTCCTCCCTGGGAATGGCGTCGAAGCGGGACACCGGCACGGGCGGCGCAGCGAATACGTCGTGCACATCCACGGTTCCGCCGAGTGAGCCGGACTTGATGCACGCCGCGCGGTGCCGGGCGCCGTCGTCAACGGGTGCCAGGGCGGGCTCACCGTCCAGGCACGCCTCCGAGGCCAGGGGGCAGCGGGCAGCGAACGAGCAGCCGGTGGGGGCGTGCAGCAGGTTGGGCGGCATGCCCTCGATGGGAACGAGCGAGGATTTCTCTGCCACATCCACGCGGGGCACCGCGCCCAGCAGGCCCATGGTGTAGGGCATCCGCGGGTTGTAGTAGATGTCATCCACGGCACCGGTTTCCACCGGCCTGCCTGCGTACATGACCATGATGTCGTCTGCCATCCCGGCCACCACGCCAAGATCGTGCGTGATCATGACGACGGCGGCGCCGGTCTCCTCCTGCGCCGTGTGGAGCACCTCCAGGACCTGGGCCTGGATGGTGACGTCCAGGGCCGTGGTGGGCTCATCGGCGATCAGGACCCGGGGGTTGTTGGCTATGGCGATGGCGATCATCACGCGCTGGCGCATGCCGCCGGAAAATTCGTGCGGGAAGGCCTTCAGCCTGTCCTTGGGGCTGGGAATCCCCACCATGGCCAGAAGTTCGACGGCGCGGGCTTCCTTGGCCGTCCTGCTCATGGTGGGGTGGTGGATGGTGAGCGCTTCGATGATCTGGGTGCCCACGGTGAACACCGGGGTGAGGGATGACAGCGGGTCCTGGAAGACCATGGCGAGGTCGTTGCCGCGGTACTTGCACATGTCCTTGTCGCTGAGGCCCAGCAGTTCCCGGCCCTTGAGCCGGACGGAGCCGGAGACCTGGGCCGTGGGCGCGAGGAGCCCCATGATGGCCAGGGACGTCACGGACTTGCCGGACCCCGATTCGCCGACGATCCCGAGCGTCTTGCCCGGCATCAAATCGAAGTCCACGCCCCGGACGGCGTGTACGACACCGTTCTCGGTGTTGAAGCGGACGTTCAGGTCGCGGACGGACAAGACGGCGTCGCCGGGGGCGTGGAGCCCTGCCACGTGCAGGCGCTCCACGGCTGGACGCGATGGGTCCGTGGCTCCGGTGGTGGTTTCGCTGCTCATGCCGCCTTCTTTTCCGCGGTAATTTTCCGGGTTTTGGCTTTCTTTGCCTTGCCGCTGGAAGTGGAGGTGGGGTCAAAGGCGTCGCGCAGGCCGTCGTTCATCATGGCCAGGGAGCCGGTCAGCAGGAACATCACGGTGAGCGGCACCCAGAACATCCAGGGGAAGGTCTGCACCTGGGAGGTGGCCTGGCCGATCAGCACGCCCAGGCTCACGTCCGGGACCTTGATGCCGATGCCGATGAAGGAGAAGGCGACCTCGGCCAGGATGGCTGCGGTGACGCCGCGGGTGATGTCCAGGATCAGCAGCGAGCCGATGTTCGGGACCAGGTGCCGCCAGACGATCCGGCGCGGCGGGACACCCATGTACTGGGCCGCCTTGACGAAGTCACGCTGCATCAGCGACATGGACATGGAGCGGATCAGGCGGGCGGTGCCCATCCAGCTGAACACCAGCAGGACGATGATGAGCAGAAGCCACGAGGGCAGGTCGCGTTTCAGGCCGGCACCGCCGCCGCTGGTGGCTACAGCAACCACCAGGAGCGCCGGCATCATGATCAGCGCTTCCAGGATGAACAACATGACCTTGTCCACCTTGCCGCCGAAGTAGGCCATGGTGCAGCCGTAGACCGCGGCGATCAGGACCGACACCAGGCCCACCACCAGGCCGATCAGGATGGAAATCCTGGTGCCCTCCACGGTCATGGCGTACAGGTCGATCCCTGCCTGCGACGTCCCGAGGTAGTGGTCGGCCGACGGGGGCATGCCGATGTTGAAGGGGTCGATGGTCTCCTTGTCCCATTGGGTGAAGAAACCGCCGATGAACGAGAAAACGGTCAGGGCCAGGAAGATGGCCAATCCGGCCACTGCGGTCTTGTTGCGCAGGAAGCGGCGGAAGATGATGGTGGTTTTGCCAATGACGACGTCGGCGCTTTCCAGGTGCGCGTCCTGCGCCACTGCTGCCGGGTCAACGGCGTTCAGGTTGGTCATGGCTACTGCACCCGCACTCTCGGGTCGACAAGCGTGGTGGCGAAGTCCGCGAGGATGGCGCCCAGGGCGAAGATCACGGAGCCGTATGCCAAGGTGGCCGTGGCCGCGTTGACGTCCTGCAGCGAGATGGCGTCGATGCTCCAGGACCCCACACCCGGCCAGGCGAAGATCTTTTCCGCGAAGAAGCCGCCGGCGAAGATGGCCGGGATGGTGAAGGCGATGCTCTGGGCCACCGGAATGAAGGAGACGCGCAGTGCGTGCCGGGCAATGGCCTGGTTGCGGGTCAGCCCCTTGGCGCGTGCGGTGCGGACAAAGTCGGCGTTCACGTTGTCCAGCAGGTATTGCCGCTGGGCAATCTGGTACGCGCCCCACCCCACAAGGGTGATGGCAACCGTGGGGACTGCATAGTGGGCCAGCATGTCCACGAACTGGGCCCAGCCCGGCGCGATGCCGGGGGTGGAGATGCCGGTGACGAAGAAGATCCGGTCGCCCACGGATTCGTTGATGTTGATGGCGCCCAGCTGCACCAGGAAGTAGGCGATGGGCGCCGGCACGATGTACGCGAGGTAGCTGTAGGACGTGATGACCCGGTCCTGGAACTTGTACTGGCGTGCCGCCGAATAGACGCCGAGCGCGACGCCGATGACCAGGGTCAGGATGATCGATGCCAGGAAGAGCCGGGTGGAAATCCAGACCCGGTCCCCGAACTCGGCGTTGATGTAGGCGCCGTTGGGGCTGCGGCCCCAGTCCCAGCGGGTGACGATTCCGGTGAGCCAGTCAACGTAGCGCTCCCACGGGCTGAGGTCCGGGTCCAGGCCCTTCAGCCGCATGGAATTGGCCACCTGCTCCGGGGTGGGCCGGGGGATCCGTTCCTGCTCGAGCAGCGCCGGCTTAAGCGAGCTGACGGCCAGGAAGTAGCCGGCGGACGTGGTGAGGAAGATCATCACCACATACGTGATGCCGCGCTTGGCGAGGTACTTGAGCATGGGCGCTGCTGGATCCTTCCGTCTTCCCCGGACAAGCACGGGTTGTGCCGCCTCACCGGGTCCTGCACCAGCGGGTAGCTGGCCTCCCGCAGCCCTTAGGGCAGGTCCTGGTGGACTATGTCGCGGGTCACATTCCAGAGGAAACTATCACAAGCCCCAACCCGAAAAGTGCGGGAATCCCCGGAAATCGGACGCGCCGTATCAGATCGTTATGAATAGTTCTGTGAAGCCCGCGTGACTGGACGCGGGGGAACGCCATCGCGTAACCTACGCGCCCGTGACAACCCGTGTCACAAGGTCGCGCCAGGATGTTGCCAGCCGTTCGCGTGTGACGCCGTGTTCACGGATCAGTTGCAGGAGCCGCTCGGGATCGAGGGTGGCGTTGAGGGATCCGGCCATCAGCCAGGGTTCCGGGGATTCCACCCCGCCTTCCCGCAGCAGCATCTCCACATGCCGGTCCCAGAGGGCGGCGGCAGGTACTTCGAACTTTCCCCTGGAAGCATTTCCGGCAGCAAGCACCAGGTCCCCGTATTCCACCACGTAGGCGATCCGCTCGGTTCCGAAGGCGATCAGCCGGTCGAGCGGCGGAGCACCTGGCCCCAGTGGCGGCGGTCCGAACAGGAACCGGGCTTGAAACGCGGCCTCGGAGTCGTTCAGCAAGGTCAGCATCAATCCGGCCCGGCTGCCGAAGCGGCGGAAGACGGTGCCCTTGCCCACGCCGGCCTGTTCGGCAAGCCGGTCCATGGTGAGCGCAGCGGCTCCACCCTGCTCGATCAGTTCCCGGGCAGCCAGCAGGAGGCGTCCCCGGTTGCGGGCAGCATCACTGCGTTCCGCGGCCGTTACCGGGGTCATTCCCGGCCGCACTGGGATGGAACTCACACAGATAGTGTAAGCATGGGGAATATAAACGGACTACGGTCCGTTTAGTCTGGTGAAGGCTCCGCGAGCCTGAAGTTTGACCGATAGCGGCCCCCGCCGCTCCCCTAGCCAGGAGTTCCCATGACCAAGAGCACAGTACTTACCCTTGTCGGCAGCCTCCGCGCCGAGTCCACCAACCAGAAGCTGGCCGAAGCCATCCAGCTCAACGCCCCGGAGCAGGTGGACGTGGTGATCCACGAGAGCCTGGGCAACATCCCGTTCTACAACGAGGACATCGACGTCGAGGGCCGGGTCCCTGCCGCCGCCGCAGCCCTGCGCGCCGCGGCCGAGGAAGCCGACACCGTCCTGCTGGTCACCCCCGAGCACAACGGCACGGTTCCCGCCGCCCTGAAGAACGCCATCGACTGGCTGTCCCGCCCCTTCGGCGCCGGCGCCCTGGCCGGCAAGCCCACCGCCGTCGTCGGCACCGCGTTTGGCCAGTACGGCGGCGTCTGGGCCCAGGATGAGGCCCGCAAGGCTGCCGGCATTGCAGGTGCCCGGATCCTGGAGGACGTCAAGCTCGCCGTCCCCGGTTCCATGGTGCGCTTCGCCGAAGTCCACCCCAAGGACGACGCCGAGGTTGTAGAGCAGATCAAGGGCATCTTCGACACCCTTGCCGCAGCAGCTCCCGCCGCATAATCCCCCTGGCGCAGCGCCCGGCACGCAGCCCGCGTGCCGGGCGCTGCTGCATCCGGTATTGCCGTGACCAACTCTTGTCCCAAACGGTACCGTGCGGACATCTCCGCCGGCCGGCGCCGCCGTAGCGTTAATCCCCTGGACCTACCGGATCGGATTGCGGTGCCGCATGGCAAAAAGATGGAGCGGGGACGGGCGTGGGCGCGGTGCCCTGGCTGCGGTCGCCGGCTGCCTGGCGCTTCTCCTCTCCGGCTGCACGCCCAGCGGGGGCAGTGCCGGATCCAGCGGGGCCCCGCTGGCCCTCCTTCCCGCCACGGTGGCGGCCGACCCTTCCACCGGTACGGCCGGAGCGGCGCGGGAAAAACCGGACAGTCCCACGGCCCCTCCAGCCCCCGGCACCAACGCCGGGCCCGCGGCTCCCCCGGTGACGGCATATTTCGTGATGGTGGACGACGGCGGCAGGCACGGTGTCCGCTTCGGCTGCAATGACAGCCTGGTTGGCTCCGCCCAGCCGGGAGGCTCCGGGGACGCCCGGCTCAAGGCGGCAATCGGCGCCCTGCTGGGTGGCGGCCGCCCGCCCGCGAACGCCTACAACGCACTGGGCTTTTCCCGGCTGACGTTCCTCTCCGGGAGCTTCGACGGAACCACCGTCACCGTTTACCTTTCGGGAACGCTGAACCAGGGCGGAACATGCGACCTTCCCAGGATCGAGGCCCAGCTGACCCAGACCGCCCTCGAAGCCGTGGGTGCCATCAGGGCCGACATCTACATCAACGGCGAAAGCCTGTCGGACTATCTGAGCCTTGATTAGCACGCCGCCCGCCGTAAACCGCGCATAAACAGATGTTGCCTCGGAAGCAACAACGGGCTGTATCCTGACTCTGTGACCCACGAAACACTTGACGCCCCGGCCGGAACGCTGCCCGCCGAAGCCATCGATGCGATCGAGCGCGCGGCCACGTCCGCCCACCGCCACGAGGGACTGTTTTCCGAGCGGGCGGCCAACATCCGCCAGTCGGCCGTCCGGGATGTTTTCGACATCTCGATGCGGCCGGGACTGGTTTCCCTGGCGGGCGGAAGCCCGTACCTGCAGTCACTTCCCCTGGACCGCCTGGCAGCGACGGCGGCAAAAATCATTGCCGACGACGGACTCACGGCCCTTCAGTACGGCGCCGGGCAGGGTACCGCGGAGCTCCGGGCACAGATCTGCGAGGTCATGGCCGCCGAGGGAATCCTGGATGCCCTGCCGCAGAACGTGGTGATCACGGCAGGCTCACAGTCGGCCCAGGACGTGGCCACCAAGCTCTTCTGCAATCCGGGAGACGTGGTCCTGGTGGAGGATCCCACCTACGTGGGGGCGCTGAACACCTTTGAGGCCTACCAGGTGCGGGTGGAGACCGTGGAGATGGACCAGTACGGCCTGGTCCCGGAGCTTCTGGAGGCGCGGATCGCGGCCCTGCAGCTTGCGGGCAAAAGCATCAAGTTCCTCTACACCATCCCCAACTTCAACAATCCTTCCGGGATCACGCTGGCCAGGGAACGGCGCCAGCAGATGGTCGATATATGCCGCAGGGCGAATATCCTGGTCCTGGAGGACAACCCCTACGGACTGCTGCGCTTTGAAGGTGAGACTTTGCCTCCCCTGCGCGCCGCCAACCCGGACGACGTCATCTACCTCGGCTCCTTCTCCAAGATCTTCGCCCCCGGCCTCCGCATCGGCTGGGCCCTGGTGCCTGAACACCTGCAGCGCCGGTATTACCTCGCCGCGGAATCGGTGACGCTCTGTCCGCCGGCCCTGAACCAGATGCTGGTCTCCGCCTACCTGCGCGACTACGACTGGAAAGGCCAGATCGAAACCTACCGCGGACTGTATGCCGAACGCTGCCGCGCCATGCTGGCAGCGCTCAAGGAGTACATGCCGGCGGGGACCACCTGGACCAGCCCGCAGGGGGGCTTCTTCGTCTGGGTGACCCTGCCCGAAGGCGTTGACACCTACCCGCTGCTGCACAAGGCGATCGATGCCGGCGTCGTGTTCATCCCCGGCGCCGCCTTCACGCCGTCGGACGAACCGTCCAACAAGCTGCGGCTCGCGTTCAGCGCCGTTCCCCCCGACGCCATCGCCGAGGGTGTGCGCAGATTGGCGCCGGTGCTGCAGGAAGCCATGGCGGCGCTGTAGCGTAAGCCACACGAACGCCGAAAGCCGAGCAAAGGAGCATGCATATGGGTGGAATCATCGTCGTAGGGGTTGACGGCAGCGAGACCGCGAAGAGGGCGGCGGAGTCGGCCAGGAACCTGGCTGCAGGACTGGGCGCTTCACTGCACGTCGTGTCAGCCTTCGACAGCGACCGGACCGAGGTCTTCGGCAGCGGCAGCGACCGGTGGATCGTGTCCGATGCCGACGCCGCAGAGCAGGTGGCACGGACCGTGGCTGAGTCGCTGGGCCGCGACGTCCCGGTCACCTATTCCGCAGCCCGGGGACGGCCCGCAGACGCCCTCATCAAGGAAGCCGTCCGCATGGATGCCCGCGTGATCGTCGTGGGAAACCGGCGCATGCACGGCATCGGCCGGGTCCTTGGCAGCGTGGCCAACAGCGTGGCCCACAACGCCCCGTGCGACGTGTACATCGCCAACACCTACGACGCCGACTAGCGCGGGGAAGCCCTCCTGGGGTAACGCAGGACACCCCCCGTGGTGGCGGATATCGCTGCGGGGGGTGTCCGTTCTCACCGCCATATCACCGATTCAGCTGCTGGCGCAACGATAAAATTGGATGGGCCCCAAAGGCGTGGACACTGCCGAATCCACCCCACAGCGAAGGGCTCCCCTTGATCACCTTGCAGCGCCGCCAGCTTGTTGGCCACGACATCCTCCTGGCCCGCCACGGCAACCACATCAGCTCCATGCGGGTGGACCGCAGCAATGACCGGGTGGTTGCGCTCCTTGATGACGGCAGCCTGGACAGCGCACCGAACCTCATCACCCCCGGGCTCCAGCTTCCGCAGACCGTGCGCAGCGTCCTGCGCGAGGACTGGAAGCTCCTGAGCGCCTGGGCCGGCATGGCCGCGCTCATGGGCGGCCTGATGACCGCTGCCGCTGTTGTGCTGGGAACCACCGCGGATCCGGCCATGCTCGAGGCTTTCACCGCATACGCCGCCTACTAAGCCCGGTTGGGAGCCTGAACGTTCAGGCCACCAGCCAGCCCTGCAGCAGCCACCAGATCCCGGCCATGACCAGCCCGCCGAAGAGCGATCCGGCCACCACCTGGGCCAGGGAATGGGCCCGCAGCACCACCCGTGACCAGCTGACTGCCGGGATCAGGAGCAGCAGCGGTGCCCACGCGGCGCCGAGCATCAGCACTGATACGACGGCGGCGCAGGATACGGCAGCGGCGTGGCCGCTCATCTTCCAAAACGGACTGACCACCGCCAGTACCGCCACGCCGCCCACCACCGCCAGGACCATCGCAAAGACGCTCTCCGGCGCATCCACGGCGCCCAGTACCAGCAGCCCCACGGCGATGCAGCCCAGCGCCATCAGCAGCACGGGTGCACGCTGCTTCCGGTCGCTTACATGGTGGTCCGTGACCTTGCCCAGCCTGACCAGGACCAGCAGCACCATCAGCGGGAGCACGCACACGAAGAGGGCCGCCAGCGCGCCGTAGCCGATGGTTCCCGGGAAACCCGGCTGGGCCAGCGGGCTGATCAGCAGCTGCAGGGAAACCACCACCGGAGGCTGGAAGACCTCCGTCAGCCACCTGGCTGTGCGGTTCCTGACCCGGATTGCCCCGTTGTCTATTGCCACGTCCTGACCCGGCGCCCTAGTCCAGGAGGAGCGCGGGCTCCTCCAGGATGGCTGCGACGTCGGCCATGAAGCGGGCGGACAGGTCACCATCCACCACGCGGTGGTCGAAGGATCCCCCGAGGGTGGTGATCCAGCGGGGAATCACCTCTCCGTCCAGGACCCAGGGCTTCTGCTTGATGGTTCCGAAGGCAACGATGGCCACCTCGCCCGGATTGATGATGGGCGTCCCGGTGTCGATGCCCAGGGCGCCGATGTTGGTGATGGTCAGCGTCCCGCCCTGCATCTGCGCCGGCTGGGTCTTCCCCGCCCTGGCCGTGGTGGCCAGGTCGTTCAGCGCCAGGGCCAGCTCCTTCAGTGACAGGTCCTGCGCATTCTTGATGTTGGGCACCATGAGGCCGCGCGGAGTGGCCGCGGCAATGCCCAGGTTCATGAAGTGCTTGACCTGGATCTCGGCGCTGCCGTCCTCGTTGTCCACCCAGGCTGCGTTCACGCTGGGGTTCCTTGCGGCGGCCCAGATGACGGCCTTGGCAAGGATGAGCAGCGGCGAGACCTTGATGCCCTCGAAGTCCCGGGAGGCCTTGAGTCGCTTAACGAATTCCATGGTGCGGCTGGCGTCGACGTCCACGAAGATGCTGACGTGCGGTGCCGCGAACGCCGATTCCACCATCGCCTTTGCCGTGGCCTTGCGGACGCCCTTGACCGGAATGCTTTCCACGCGCTGGTCCTGCGGCTTCCCGGCCTTGCCCCAGAAACCGTCCGCCTTGTCCAGTTCGGCGTCGCGCTGCGCCTGGTAGCTCACCAGGTCCTCGCGCGTCACCTCTCCGCGGGAACCGGTGGCAACAACGTCGGCGAGATCGATGCCGAGGTCGCGGGCAATTTTGCGGACCGGGGGCTTGGCCAGCACCCGGTTGACCAGGCCCGTGATGGTGCCGCCAAGGGTTGGCCGGGTGTCGACGGCGGCGGGTTCCGCGGCGGAAACCTCGGCGGGCGTGCGGGGCTGGACAGGTTCAACCTCGGGGGCGTTGACCGTCACGGCAGCCGCCGGTGCAGTCTTCCGCGGGCGCCGCTTGACGGCGTCGGCCTTGGGTCCTGAACCCACCAGGGGAGCGGCGGACGGGGTACCGGCACTCCCGGTCTCCCCCGCATCCGCTGACAGCTTGCCGTAGAGCGGCTGGGCAGGAAATTCAGCGGGAGTAACGGCGGCGGGGACAGCCTGGGGCGCGCGGACGTCGGCGGGGGTCGGGTCCCCGGAAACTTCGTCGCTGACGCTGATGATGGCGGTCCCGACGTCGACAGTCACCCCTTCCTTCACCAGCAGTTCGGTGACTGTTCCGGCGAAGGGGGACGGCAGCTCCACGATCGACTTTGCGGTTTCGATCTCGCAGATGACGTCATTGACGGCGACGGTGTCGCCGGGCTTGACCTTCCAGGAGACGACTTCCGCCTCGGTGAGGCCCTCGCCGACGTCGGGCAGGTTGAACTTGTTCAGGGTCATGGTGTCCTCAGTAGGAGAGGGCGCGGTCCAGCGCCTCCAGGATGCGGTCGATGTCCGGAAGGTAGTCTTCCTCCACCTTGGCAACGGGGTAGGGCATGTGGAACCCGCCGACGCGGATCACGGGCGCCTCAAGGGAGTGGAACGCCCGCTCGCTGATCCGGGCTGCGATCTCGCCGCCGATTCCGCCGAACGTGGGAGCCTCGTGCGTGACGATCAGCCGCCCGGTCTTTTGGACGGAGGCGGTGACGGTGTCGAAATCGATCGGGGAGATTGACCGGAGGTCGATGACCTCGATGCTCCTGCCGTCCTCCTCCGCTGCGTTCGCGGCTGCCAGCGCCACGGGCACCAGGGGGCCGTAGGCCACCACGGTGGCGTCGGTGCCCTCACGAAGGACGTGGGCCTTGAACGGATCCTCCGACGGCCCGGGTGCCTCGACATCAACGTCGCCCTTGAGCCAGTAGCGGCGCTTGGGTTCGAAGACGATCACCGGGTCCTGGCATTCAACGGCCTGCTGGATCATCCAGTAGGCGTCATGCGGATTTGACGGGGTGATGATGCGCAGGCCCGCCGTGTGGGCGAACAGTGCCTCCGGGGATTCGGAGTGGTGTTCAATGGAGCCGATGCCCCCGCCGTATGGAATCCGGATGACCACGGGCACGCTGAGGTTGCCGTTGCTGCGCGAATGGATTTTGGCGAGCTGGGTGGTGATCTGGTTGAAGCCGGGGAAGACGAAGCCGTCGAACTGGATCTCGCAGACCGGGCTGTATCCCCGGAGGGCCAGGCCGATGGCGGTGCCGATGATCCCGGACTCGGCCAGCGGGGTGTCCACCACGCGGTCCGGGCCGAACTCACCGATCAGCCCGTCCGTGACCCGGTAGACGCCGCCGAGCGGACCGATGTCCTCGCCCATCAGCAGTGATTTGGGGTGTGCGGCCAAAGTGGCGCGAAGGCCTTCGTTGATGGCCTTCGCGATGGTCATGGTGGTCATCAGTGGCCTGCCTTTGCTGCCTGCCCGGCGGACTCTTCCTCGCCGGCGAATCCTGCGCTGTATTCCTCGAACCACGCCAGTTCCTCGGCGACCAGCGGGTGGGCCTCCCTGTAGACGTTGGCGAAGGCCTGCCGGATATCCGGGTTTTCGAGGTCGTGGGCGGTACGCCGGACGTATGCGGCCAGTTCGTCGCCGTCGGCCTTGACCTTGGCGAAGTAGGCGTCGTCTGCAAGGCCCTCGGCACGCAGGTACTTCTCCAGGCGCGCAAGCGGGTCCTTGGCGCGCCAGGCGTCTTCCTCCGCCGACTGCCGGTACTTGGTGGGATCGTCTGCCGTGGTGTGCGCCCCGACCCTGTAGGTGAAGGCTTCGATGAGGACCGGCCCCTTGCCCTGGCGGGCGTGCTCCAGGGCCCACTCGGTAACTGCGTGCACGGCGATTACGTCATTTCCGTCGACCCGGATGCCGGGGAACCCGTAGCCCTTTGCCCGGTTGGACAGCGGAACCCGGGTCTGGACGTTGGTGGGCACGGAGATGGCCCAGTGGTTGTTCTGGCAGAAGAACACCACGGGGGCCTTGTAGGAGGAAGCGAACACCATGGACTCATGGACGTCGCCTTCCGAGCTGGCGCCATCGCCGAAGTACGCGATGACGGCGGCATCCGGCTCCCGGCCTGCCGCGTTCGATGCGGCGGCAAGCTTCTGGTCACGCTGGATCCCCATCGCGTAGCCCACGGCGTGGAGGGTCTGCGCAGCCAGGACCAGCGTGTACAGGTGGAAGTTGGTGTCCTTTGGGTTCCAGCCGCCGTTGGAAACACCGCGGAACTGGCGCAGGAGTTCGGCCAGGTCCACGTTGCGCGTGAGGGCCACGCCGTGCTCGCGGTAGGTGGGGAAGATGTAGTCCTGCGGCTGGCTGGCCCTGCCCGATCCGATCTGTGCTGCCTCCTGGCCGGTCAGCGGGACCCACAGCGCCAGCTGGCCCTGGCGCTGGAGGGCGGTCGCTTCGACGTCGAACCGGCGGATCGCGGCCATGTCGGCGTACAGGCCGCGGAGGGCCTCAGGGGTGAGCTTGTCCGCGTAGTCGCTGAAGACCGGATCGGTGCCCAGTTTCCCGTCGGGGCCGAGCAGCTGCACCATCTGGGCCGCGGGCTCGCCCATCACGGCTTCAGCATCGGCTTCCCGCTGGTCGTCTACCGCTGTTCCGTCGAACTCGGTGGAAGGCAGATGAGTGCCCATACCGTCTCCTTGCTTGCCGCATCCGGATGCAATGCAATGTCGCTGGGATATATGCCGTACGGGGAATACATTCCCGGCACGGCATATACATTGGCTTACTGATCCTAACTTTATCTTCGGTAAGTAGCGGGAGGGCTACTTGTTAAGTGCTAGGAAGTTGCCGGTGCCTTTGTATAGTCGGCACACAACTGGAGGAATCGGGTATTCGCTTCGGGTTCTCCGATGCTGACCCGCACGCCCTCTCCGGCGAATGCCCGGACGGACAGGGCGCGTGTCCCCGCCAGCTCTGCGAAAGCAGTACTTTCGGCGCCAAGCGCGAGCCAGACGAAGTTTCCCTGGGCATCCGGGACCGCCCAGCCCAGGTCCCGGAGACCCTCGGTTACCCGGGTCCGCTCATCCACGAGTTTTTGTACCCTTTCCACAACCTGGGCGTAGTTCTCAAGGGAAACGATTGCTGCCTTTTCGGCTATCTGGGATACCGCGAAAGGTGTTGCGGCGACCCTGAGGTACTGGGTCAGTCCGGGGTGGGAGACGCTGTAGCCAACGCGCAGCCCGGCCAGGCCGTGTGCCTTGGAGAAGGTACGGAGCACTACGACGTTGGGATATTTCCGGTAAAGGTCGATCCCGTCCACGGCGTCCTCCGCCCTGACGAACTCCTGATAGGCCTCATCGATGACCACCACCACGTCTGCCGGGATGGAGCGGATGAACGCTTCGGTTTCGACTGAAGTAAGGGCAGGGCCGGTGGGGTTGTTGGGCGTGCAGAGCAGGATGACTTTGGTGCGGGCGCTCACCGCGGCCGCCATGGCCTCGAGGTCATGCCGTCCCTCGGCGGTCACCGGAATGCGTACGCTCTCTGCGCCTGCCAGGCCCACGCTGATGGGGTACGCCTCAAAGGACCGCCACGCATAGATGACCTCGTCCGCTTTGCCGTCCTCGTTCTGGCCGGCAAAAGCAGCCAGGATCTGGTTCAGGGCACCCAGGCTTCCCGCTCCAGTGACGATGTCCTCCGCCGGTACGCCCAGGAAATCCGCGAGCGCCGCGCGGAGCTTGCTGCTCAGCGGGTCCGGGTACCGGTTGAAGTCCGTCTGGCCGGCGATGGCCTCGAGGACGGCCGGGATGGGCGGCAGCGGGTTTTCGTTGGAGGACAGCTTGTAGCTGGCAAGACCGCTGACGGCGGCCGGCGGTTTTCCTGCCGCGTAGCGGGGCAGCCGGTCCAGCACCGGGCGGGGGGCGATGCCGCCCGCCCTGGTATCAGATGAAGTCATGGCTCCTAGCCTACGTCCAAGGTCCCGTGGGAATCCGGGGGGCCAGCCCCCGAAAAATCGGGGCACGCCGCGATCCTCCCCCATGGGACGGTATGGAAGCATGGTGCCATGGCTTCATTCATCCTTCGGGTCATCGTCAATGCCGCAGCCCTGTGGGTGGCCAGCTGGCTGCTGCCGGGAATGGACATCTCCAGCACGGCGGCATCTGATGCCGTAGCCAGGACCGGCATTTCGCAGGACACCGGGACGATCGGCATTGTCCTGGCCTACCTGTTCATCGGCCTTATCTTTGGCGTGGTCAACGCCTTCGTGCGGCCGCTGGTGCGGCTCCTCGCGCTTCCCATCACCATCCTGACCCTTGGCTTGTTCGCCATCGTCATCAATGCAGCCATGCTGTACCTGACGGCCTGGATCAGCAGTTACACGCCGGTGCACCTCACGATCGATTCCTTCTTCTGGACTGCGCTGCTGGCCGCGGTCATCATCTCGCTGGTGTCCCTGGTGGCGGGTTTGCTGCCGGGCGGCCGACGCTGACTCCCCGGCGCATCGCCCCTCTTTCGAAGAGCCCCTCCCCCGGGAAGCCCTGCCCTCCCGAGTAGGAGGACGGCGGAGAACAGGTACCCCCTAGGTACCGCTCCCCGGAACAGCAGGAAAAACTCCAGTACCTGCCACCCATGACCCCCACGGGACCAGCCGCCTAGGCTGCAAACCGGGCCCCAAGAGGCCCGTTGCTGTCAGTTCCGGAAAATGGGGGCCCACCATGAAGCCCATAAGGTTGCTGCTCGCTGCCTGCCTGCTTATGACATGGCAGGCCGGCCCCGCCCATGCAGAATCTGACCCTGCCCTGCAGGGCGGCGGCCCTTTGGGCAATGACATCTCCTGGCCGCAGTGCGGCTCTGATCTTCCGGCGCCCCCGGCATTTGCGATCGTGGGCGTGAACGGCGGCCGCCCGGACACGGTCAACCCGTGCCTGGATGCCCAGCTGGCGTGGGCGGACCAGAGCGCGGAGTCGGCCGGTGGAACGCCGGCGGCGGTGTATGTGAACACGGCCGCGACCGGGCCCGCGGAGGGGTTATGGTGGCCCGCAGACAACACCTACGGTGGCGCCGCCGTCAGCAACCCGTATGGATTGTGTGACGGCACCGCGTCCCCGGCCTGCGCTTATGTTCACGGCTACGCCATGGCTGCCGTTGATGCCGCAATCCTGAAGGGGGTGGACGGCGGCGGGGTACGCCGGCTGTGGTGGCTGGATGTTGAAACCGGAAACAGCTGGTTATGGGACAAGGCAGCCAATGCAGCTGAGCTGGAAGGCATGACCGCCTACCTGCAGGGGACCGGCGCGGATGTGGGGATCTATTCCACTTCCTACCAGTTCGGCGAGATTGTGGGCGGGGTAAGTCCTGGCAGCAACCTGTACGCGCTCCGGAACTGGTTGGCCGGCCCCGATTCGGCCTGGTCCGCCAGGGAATATTGCGCGTCCGACCCCCTGACCCCGGGCGGGACCGTCACCACAACCCAGTTCACCGAGAACAACCTGGACTACAACTACCGCTGCCCGGGCGCCCCTCCGGCACCCGCTCCGGCGCCCGTTCCAGCACCCCCTCCACAGCCTGCCCCGCAGCCCTCCCCACCTGCCCCGCAACCCGAACAGCCCCGCTCCACCCGGTACGTGGAATTGCACGCCGCCCAGATTTCGTAAGGGCGGCAACAGCCAGGAGAATCAACACCTACCTGGCCCCCGGCTGCGGCCGCCCGGAAAAGGGATCCCTCCGGTCCATGGGCGGAGCGGGCGGCGGAGGCTTCGACAAGGAAAAACGGGTGGCAGTGGCCGCCCCGCCGGCGCCCAGTACCCCGCCCAGTACCGCGGTGGACTGGACCAGCGACGGATCCTTGCTGGCGCCCACAAGCTCCGCCGCCTCCTCGTAGCCGGTCAGCCGGTGCCCGGGCCCCAGGCCGGCGTCTTCTCCGCCGCGCACGTACAGGTCATTGGTTACGGTCACGGTGACCTGGTTCCGGGCGTCCCGGTTGGGCAGGCCATCAGTGCCCGGCACCCAGTCCGTGCGGTGTTCGAGGTGAAGCGTGCTGACCTCCGGCGGGGGCGCGATGCGGGCAACGGGAGATCCGGCAGTCAGGACGTACTTCATGCGGTACTCCCTGAGGACGTCCTCGTCCGCCGCCAGGTTCATGGCATGGATGCCGCCCTGGCTGTATCCCACCGCCACCACATCAGCTCCCGGTTGCGCACCGGCGGCCCGAAGTGCCTGGAGGACAGCGGCATTCACCTGTTCCGAGTTGCCGCCCATCCCGTCGACAATGCCGGAAAGATCGAAAGGATTGGTGCCGTGGTCGGCGTCGTTCATCTGTGTCCCGGGAACCACCACGACGTAGGCCTTTCCGCCGCCGGTATCCACCTCGATAACTTCGATGTAGCCGCTGCCGCGCTCCTCAATCAGCCTGACCCGCTCAAGCAGCCCGGCGGGGGTGGCGTCAAGGTCGATGCGCAGGCGCTCTTCCTGCCTGACTGTTACAGGGCCTGGGCGCAGCGACGGGACGAGCCAGCCAACCGCCGGCTTGATGCCGGGAAGGACCGTCACGGCGTTCGCCAGCACTGATTCAGTGGCATCACCGTTCAGGAAGCCTGTCCGCCAGAAATCCACGTGCTTCTGCAGTTCCACGTCCGGTTCCGACAGACCCAGCATCCACTGCATATGGGCAGTGGATTCGGCCATTTCGTAATCCCACCTGCAGCTGCGCACCTGTCCACTGATCCGCTGCAGTTCCAGGCGGACTTTCAGGACCGCATCCCGCGCCTCCCCCACCGCGATCAGCGCCGCAGAGCCTGTGGCGCGGGGCTGATCCTGGTAAGGACAAAGCTCCTGCCAGGCCCCGAAAAGCTCTGCCTCAACAGCGGTGAGCCCCCTGGCGAGCCCATCCAGCTTCGCGGCCCCCGCCTCCAGTTCCTCCAGCTGCACCGTAATGCCGCCCACGCCTCCGGATATTGTCAGGATTCCGTCCGGAGGAGGCGGCGAAACATGAAGGGGACCGCCTGAGCCGGAGGGAGTTGCGTCCGCCATCAGAACCGTCCGTCAGCTGGACAATCGGCTGTCAGGGCTGCCTGGGCATGGACGGCCACCGCGGCAGAAGCCTCCCGGATCCGGTCCAGGGCCCGCCGTACTGCCACCGCCTGAAGGCTCACGGAATCCCGGTATGCCTGTCCGGCCGGCGACTGCCAGTCCTCCAGCTGGATCTGGTGAAATCCCGACAGCACCTCTTCGGTCCGGTCCGAAGACCGGGCCACCTTCCTGCCTACTTCCTGGACTGCGAGGCTGATGCCCAGCCCGCCACCCCATATCCCGTCCACCAAACCGTCCCCCCGTCCCAGCTTCCTGCCCGCCGTCCGTCCCGGCCTCCCCGGCCGGACAATCCGCCCCAACCGCGCTGCTCCCAACGCTAGGCACGCGCCGCTGCCCACGTAAGCGCCGCCGTCGGCTATGTGCACAAGTAACGTGGACGATCCGCTTAAGGCGCTGCCGGACTTCATGAAAGAATCAGCACATGCCTGAAACTGCCGCCACAGCTGATACCCGTACGCCCTCAGGACGCCTGGCCCTCGCCGCGTCATCGGAAAAAATCGCTCTCGGACCCCTGGACGGCCGTTACCAGTCCGCCGTCGCGCCCCTCGTGGACTACCTGTCTGAGGCCGCCCTGAACCGGGACCGCGTGGCCGTGGAAGTTGAGTGGCTCATCCACCTGACCAGCAACAACGTCCTTCCCGGCGCCGGACCCCTGAGCGCCGAACAGCAGGACCGGCTCCGCGCCATCGTCACCGAATTCGATGCAGCGTCGGTGCAGGAGCTCGCCGACATCGAAGCCGTGACCGTGCACGACGTGAAGGCCGTGGAGTACTACATCGGCCGCCGCCTCCCTGCAATTGGCATTGAAAACCTGACCGCCATGGTCCACTTCGGCTGCACCTCCGAGGACATCAACAACCTCTCCTACGCGCTCGGCGTCAAGGGTGCTGTGGAGGACGTGTGGCTCCCGGCAGCCCGCGCCCTGGTGGCACAGATCAGCAGGATGGCGGAGGACAACCGGGCGGTCCCCATGCTGTCCCGCACCCATGGCCAGCCGGCCACCCCCACCACGCTGGGCAAGGAACTGGCCGTCATCGCGCACCGCCTGACCCGCCAGCTGGACCGGATCGCGAAGACCGAATACCTGGGCAAGATCAACGGTGCCACCGGCACCTACGCCGCCCATGTGGCCTCCGTCCCCGGCGCCGACTGGCAGCAGGTCTCCAAGTCGTTCGTGGAAGGCCTGGGCCTCACCTGGAACCCCCTCACCACCCAGATCGAAAGCCACGACTGGCAGGCGGAGCTCTACGCCGACGTGGCCCGCTTCAACCGCATCCTGCACAACGTCTGCACCGATCTCTGGAGCTACATCTCCATTGGCTACTTCGCGCAGATCCCGGTGGCCGGGGCAACCGGCTCGTCCACCATGCCGCACAAGGTCAACCCCATCCGCTTCGAGAACGCTGAGGCCAACCTCGAGATCTCCAACGGCCTGCTGGACACCTTGGCCGCCACCCTGGTGACCTCCCGCTGGCAGCGCGACCTCACAGACTCCTCCAGCCAGCGCAACATCGGCGTCGCATTCGGGCACTCCCTTTTGGCCATTTCCAACGTGGCCAAGGGCCTGGAGCGCCTGGATGTTGCCGAGGACGTCCTGGCAGCGGACCTGGACACCAACTGGGAGGTCCTGGGCGAGGCAATCCAGATGGTGATGCGGGCCGAGGCGATCGCCGGCGTCGAAGGCATGGAAAACCCCTACGAGCGGCTCAAGGACCTCACCCGCGGCCAGCGCGTGGATGCCGCCCGCATGCAGGAGTTCGTGCAGGGCCTGGGCCTTTCCCCGGAGGCCGAGGCACGCCTCCTGGCTCTCACCCCCGGCCGGTACACCGGCATCGCGGACCAGCTGGTGGACCACCTGAAGTAGGCACTGCGCCAGCAGGGCTGCCGGAAGGGCAGGAATTTACGACGGCGGCGCCGGGCTCATGTGGGCCCGGCGCCTTCGTTGTGGAGCGGCAGCGCCACGGACAGTTCCGCTTTGCGCCTGCAACCAGCCGGGGGTGGGAAACTGGGAACATGAAGTTGCTCCTGATCCGCCACGGCGAAACCCCCGGCAACGTGCTGGGCCAGTTGGACACCGACCATCCCGGCCCCGGGTTGACCGAACTCGGCGAACGGCAGGCAGAAGCCATGGCGCGGGCCCTTGCCAACGAACGCATCGGAGCGCTGTACGCGTCCACGTTGATCAGGACGCAGATAACGGCCGCGCCGTTGGCACGCCTGCACACCCTTGACGTTGAGGTGCTTGAAGGGCTGCACGAAATCGAGGCCGGATCACTGGAGAAGCTCACCGACCACGAATCCCATAAGCGCTACATGGGCACCGTGATCTCCTGGGCTGCGGGCGACCTGGACCGGCGCATGCCCGCGGGGCCCGACGGCCACGCCTTCTTCGACAGGTTCGATGCTGCCATCGCGCTGGTGGCCGGGCGGGCGGAACGCCAGCAGCACGGCACCGTTGCAGTGGTCAGCCACGGCGCCGCCATCCGTACCTGGGCGGGGCTGCGGGCCGAGGGCGCAGACCACGAGTTCGCTGCCCGCCATGTCCTGGCCAACACCGGAATCGTGGCACTCGAAGGCAGCCTGGCGACCGGCTGGACCCTGCTCCACTGGGACGGAAGCCCCGTGGGCGGCCTTGCCCTGGCAGACCCGACCGCGGAGGACCCGACAGGTCGGGACGTAGCCGCCCCCTAGGCCTGCTGCCGGTGGCGCCGGGATGGACGTGCCCGCAGCGCGGGACACGGACGGGCGTCGATCCCGCCGGGCAGGCTCCCGCGGACCCCTTGAACGCTTGGGCTGCGGGACGGCACCCCGGGCACAAGCCGGGCTGCCATCGCTGCGGCATCTGCCGCCGCCGGCCGTTCCCGGGGATCCATGGCGGTAACGGACCGCAGCAGGGGCACCCAGCCGCCGAGGTGGCCTGGGACGTCCGGGGACCGCAGGGTCCGGGCCACGAGGGATTCGATGGCGGTGCCGGGAAACGCCTTGGTGCCTGTGAGGAGCTCCAACAGGACCAGCCCCATGGCGTACACGTCCCATGACGGAGCCGCTGCCCCGCCGGATGCCTGCTCGGGACTCATATAGTGCACTGTGCCGGACGAAATTCCGGGCTCGGGCGCCGAGCCGGTGGCCGTGGCAATTCCGAAATCGATGATCCGGACAGGACTTCTCCGCAGGCCGCTCAGCATCAGGTTTGCGGGCTTGATATCACGGTGCACAAGACCGTTGGAGTGAAGGTACGCGAGCGCACCGAACAGGCCGCGGGCCCAGAGGGCCACATCAGCGGGCGTGGGGCTTTCCAGCCGTAGGGTTTCGGACAGGGTTGCCCCCAGGGCCAGCTCCTCCACAAGATAGGGCCGTCCCGCATGGGTCCCGCCGCCGCCCACCACGCCTTGACCCAGCAGCCTCACGATGGATGGGTGGGTGAGGCCGGCGAGGACGGAAGCTTCGTTCCGGATCCGCTGATGCTGCTTCCGGCCGCTGGCTGCCGCGATCTTCACGGCCACCTCCGGACCGCCCTCAAGGTCCACCGCCCGAAAGACTTCGGCAGCTGCTCCCCTGCCCAGGCGTTCCCTCAGCTGGTAGCGGCCTGCCAGCGGCCCAGCGGCATTCAGCGACGAATGCGGCAGCGCCGGCGCTGCCGTCCCCGTGGCGCTCATGCGGGAAAGGCTGCGGTATGGTGGGCGCCCCTGGAATCAGTTGTCCATGCATCGAGCTGGAACCCGCAGGCGCAACGCCACACAGGCGGAAGTTCGGTACTTCCGGCACTGGTTGGGGCGAAGGTGTAGCTGGCGCGCTCCCACCCGAGTGCCGGGGTCACCAGCTGCATCGGTGAACCGCAATGGACGGCGGCCTTTCCCTGCGACGCTGTGGTGCCGTCCAGGGTGGATCGCGTCAGGTCCAGGAGCCCATCAGGGGTGGTCGCAGCCATGCCGGGCTCACGCGGTGAAACTTCGGTGGAAGAAACCAACACACTCACGACTCCGTTGGGAAGCAACTTTGGGAACAATCGTAAGCTTACATATAACTAGCCGAACTAGCTAGTCAGGCTAGTGAACTTTTAATTCCGCACTTTCGGCCGCCTGGAGCGATTCGGTCATGCGCTGGAGGAAGTCGACCACAGTTCGGGCCTCCTCTGCGGTCAAGCCTTCCGCAACCGCCATCATCCGGCGATGCATGGCACCGAGGGTCTCCCGGACCTCCTTGTCCGACTCCACCGTGGGGACCACCACCACGGAGCGGCGGTCGGAGGGGTGCGCCTCCCGGCGGACATGCCCGCTGGCCACCAGGCGGTCAATCAGCGAGGTGGTGGAAGCGCTAGTAATATTGAGGAACCGGCTGAGATCCTTGGGGACAACCTGCTTGCCGGACGCCTGGACCCTCAGCAGGTACCGCAGGGCAAGGATGTCCGTCTCACCCATGCCCATGGAATCCCTGGTGCTGCGGCGGATTTCGGTCTCGGCCGCCCGGTAGTCCCGGAGGGCCTTGAGTACCGCCGCACTGTAGTCCAGTTGCCCGTCGGGTCCGTACCAGTAGCCGGATCCCTCGTTGCCCATAGAAGCCATGGGATCATTTTAGACCAACTGGTAACTAGACCGCCAAGTAACTTCCCTTCACGGCTGCTCCTGGCGTTATCCAGGTGCTAACCGCCAGGAAACACCTGCGTAACTCCCCGCACCTAGCCTTGTCAGGCATACCCCTCCGGCGAATCGAGGCAGATATGCAGACCAACCCCAGGCTCAACATCCGGCAGGTCTCCTGGTCCAATCCCGTTGGCGCGGACCTTCGCCGCGCGCAGCAGGCCGAACTCGACGCCCGCTTTGGCCGGCCCGACCACGAGCCCGGGCCGCCGCCGTCGGGAGCAGACTGCGCTGTCTTCCTGGTGGCATACGACAAAGGATCGGGGCAACCGGTGGGCTGCGGCGGGCTCCGGCTCCTGGATGGAACAACGGCCGAAATCAAGCGGCTCTACGTGCTGCCGTACACCCGGGGCTCCGGCGTTGCCAGCTCCATCCTCGCGGCACTGGAAGCAGAAGCATTCAGCCAGGGAATCACCAGGATCAAAGCCGAAGCCGGATCGGCACAGCCTGACGGCCGGAACTTCTACGAGAATTCGGGGTTCGAACCCATCCCGAACTTCGGGCCCTATATCGGCGTGGAGCACTCGCACTGTTACGCCAAGCGCATCAACGCCCACAGTGCCGCCCAGACCGCCATGGCCTAGCACCCGGTCCGTCACACTCGGATTGCGGGCAGTGGCTTCGGCTAATCTCGGCCTATGGAAACAGCAGACATCACCTTCCGGACCCGCAAATGGGTCCGGCCCGAGGACCTCAACGCCAACGGGACCCTCTTTGGCGGCAGCCTGCTGAAATGGATCGACGAAGAAGCCGCCATCTACGCCATCCTCCAGCTGGGAAACGGCCGCGCAGTCACCAAGTACATTTCGGAGATCAACTTCGTCAGCTCCGCGGTCCAGGGCGACCTGATCGAAATGGGACTGACAGCCACGCGGTTTGGCCGGACCTCACTGACCATGCGCGCCGAGGTCCGCAACATGATCACCCGGCAGAGCATCCTCACCATCGAGGAGATCGTTTTCGTGAACCTGAACCAGGAGGGCAAGCCCGAGCCGCACGGCTATACGGAAATCACCTACGACAGGGACAGGATCCCCACCCACCACCTCAGTGTGACCGCCGTCAAGGACTGACGCCGCCCACGGCCAAGGTTTTCCCCCGGTTCACGCCGAGGGCCCCGGCCGTTTCCCCGACTGGACCAAAGTGAGCAGCCGGGCTGTTTATCGAATCGATAGCTATAACAGCCCGGTTTTTGTCATGCCCGGCTATAGGCTGTGCGGACATGCTCCGATTCCAGTCCAGAAATGAGTCCTGATCGTGCGTACATTGAAGACTTTGGTTGCCGCCGCCGTCGCCGCCACCCTGCTCGCCGGCTGCGGCGGTGCTTCCACCCCGCCCGCTTCCACCGGCGAAGCCTCCGGGGCTCCGGCAGGAGCCTCCGGGGACACCCTGGTGATCTACACCAACTCCAACGGCGAGGGCCGGGGCGACTGGTTAGCGGCCAAGGCGGCCGAGGCCGGATTCAAGATCGAGATCGTGGGGGCCGGGGGCGCCGATGCCACCAACAAGCTCATTGCGGAGAAGAACAACCCCATTGCCGACGTAGCATTCGGCCTGAACAACATGTACTTCTCGCAGGTCAAGAACGAGGGCGCGCTGGAGGCGTACCAGCCCGCGTGGGCCGGCGACGTGGACAAGGGCCTGGGCGACGGGGAGACGTACTGGCCCCTGGTGAAGCAGGCCATCCTCCTGGGGTACAACTCGGACAAGATCAGCAAGGATGCCGCACCGAAGGACTGGACGGACCTGTGGACCAAGGACGAGTTCAAGAGCCGCTATGAGCGAGTCACCGGCCTGGGCACGGCCACGGCGCAGCTGGTTTTCGCCGGCATCCTCTCCCGGTACCGGGACGACTCCGGGGATCTGGGGATTTCCGACGACGGCTGGAAGCAGGTTGAGCAGTACTTCAAGAACGGCAGCCCCGCAGTGGCCAAGACCGACCTGTTCGCCCGGATCGCCGCCGGCGACGTGGACATGGGCCAGATGCCGTCCTCGATCATTGCCGATCGCGAAAAGTCCTTCAAAGTGAACGTGGACACGGTCATTCCTTCCGTGGGGGTCCCCCTTGCCGTGGAGCAGATCGCCCTGGTGAAGGGGACCAAGAAGAAGGAGCAGGCGCAGAAGTTCATCGACTGGTTCGGCAGCGCAGACGTCCAGGGTGAATTCGCGCAGAAGTTCAACTCCATGCCGGTCAACAAGGCTGCCCAGGCAAAGGCCAATCCCGAGGTGGTGAACTTCTTTGCCGGCCTCAAGCAGCAGGACATCGACTGGGACTTCGTCCAGAAAAACATGGGCGCCTGGGTGGAGAAGATCGAACTCGAGTACATGACGTAGCCCGCACTGCCAGCCGCCGTTTCCGCGTTCCATCAGACAGGGTTGCCATGATCCGCTTGGAAAACATCGAAGTTACCTTTGGCGATTTCACCGCCATTCCGCATCTGGACCTTCATGTCCGGCCGGGTGAGTTCTTCACCCTCCTGGGGCCCTCCGGCTGTGGAAAGACGACGGCGCTGCGCACCCTGGCCGGCTTCATCCAGCCGGCCGGGGGTACGGTCCGGGTGGACGGGAAGGATGTGACCCGCCTTCCCAGCGACAAGCGGCAGGTGGGCATGGTGTTCCAGAACTATGCCCTGTTCCCGAGCATGAGCGTATGGGAGAACATCGCCTTCGGACTCCGGGTCCGGAAGGAAAAACCTGCCGACAGTGACCGCCTTGTGCGTGATATTGCACGGCGCGTGGAACTCAGCGACGAGCAGCTGGCGAAGAACGTGGCCGAGCTGTCCGGCGGCCAGCAGCAGCGCGTGGCTGTTGCCCGCGCCCTGGTGCTGCGGCCCAAGATCCTGCTGCTGGACGAGCCGCTGTCCAACCTCGATGCCAAGCTCCGCCACCAGTTGCGCCAGCAGCTCAAGGACCTGCAGAGCGAGTTCGGCATCACCACCGTGTACGTTACCCACGACCAGGACGAGGCCCTTGCCATGAGTGACCGGGTGGCGGTCTTCAACAAGGGCGTGGTGGAACAGGTTGGGACGCCCCAGGAAATCTACGACCATGCCGCTACGGAGTTCGTCTGCAACTTCATTGGTGACAGCTCGGCCCTGACGCCGGACTTCGTGGCGGAGGTCAACCGGCTCTCCGGCGCCGGCCTCAGCACGGATGCCAGATCCTACCTGCGCGTGGAAAAGGCCTCCCTGGACCGGCCGGCGGACGGAGGGGCCGCCGTCGGGCTTCCCGCCACCGTGGTGTCCCGGACCTACCACGGCCTGCACAGCCGGTATGTGGTCCGCAGCCATGGCGCGGATATCCGCCTCCTGGTCCGGGAAGACGGCGCCGCGCACCCTGAGGCCGGCACGGCCACAACGGTCTACGTCCAGCCCGGGCACATCCTCCAGTACCATCCGGGATCCGGTGCCGCGCTTGCACAGGACCGGGCGGTTGCCCTGCCATGAGCGGCAACAATGCGGTGCGCAGCATGGTCCGCTCCCCGTTCGTCGTGGTGGTGGGGGTCATCCTTACCTGGTTCATCGCCGCGTTCCTGGTATGGCCCAACGTGAACATCCTGATCGCCACGTTCTTCCCCGACGGCAGCTTTTCGGGCCGTGCCGCGGAGAAGCTGTTCTCCTCCCAGCGGGCCATGAAGGCACTGGGCAACAGCTTCCTGCTGGCCGTGGCGCTGTCCGTCACCGTCAACCTGGTGGGCGTCTTCATCGTCCTGGTGACGCATTACTTCAGGATCCGGGGTTCGAGGATCCTTTTCCTGGGCTATGCCTCCACCTTCATCTATGGCGGCATCGTGCTGGCGGCGGGGTATAAATTCATCTACGGGGACAAGGGCATTGTCACGTCGCTGCTGGTCCGGGTTGTCCCCGGCATGGACCCCGGCTGGTTTTCCGGGTTCTTTGCCGTGCTGGCGGTCATGACCTTTGCCACCACCACCAACCACATGCTGTTCGTTGCCAACGCCCTCAATGGCATTGACTACCAGACCATCGAGGCCGCGCGGAACCTTGGCGCCTCCACGTGGACCATCCTGCGGCGCATCGTCCTGCCGATGCTCAAGCCCACGCTGTTCGCCGTCACCATCCTGTCCTTCCTCACCGGCCTGGGCGCCCTCAGCGCCCCGCAGGTGCTGGGTGGCCGCGACTTCCAGACCATCACACCGATGATCCTGACGTTCACCAACAGCCCCACCTCGCGTGACCTGGCGGCGCTGCTGGCCGTGATACTTGGCCTGGCCACCATGGTGATGCTCGCCGTGATGTCCCGGCTGGAGAAGGGCGGCACCTACTTTTCGGTGTCAAAGGTGTCTTCCGAGCTGCAGAAACAGGACATTGCCAACCCCGTAGCCAACGTGGCCGTGCACGCCGTGGCCTATCTCCTCTTTGCCGTCTACACGCTTCCCGTGGTGCTGATCGTGCTTTATTCATTTGCCGACGGCGCCGCCATCCAGACCGGACAGCTCTCGTTTTCCAACCTGACACTGGACAACTACATCCGCGTCCTCACCCAGCAGTCCGGGCTCCGGCCGTTCATCGTCAGCGTGGTGTACAGCGCCCTGGCGGCCGTCATCGCCGTCGGCGGCCTGCTCTTTGTGGCCCGCCTGCTGCAGAAGTACAAAAACTGGGTGGCCTCAACGTTTGAGTACCTGCTGCACATCCCGTGGATCCTGCCGTCAGCGCTGCTGGCCCTGGGCCTGATTGTCAGCTACGACCATTCCAATCCTCTGGTGGGCGGTGCCGTCCTCACGGGAACAACGGTGATCCTGCTCATCGCCTTCGTCACGGTGAAGATCCCGTTCACCCTGCGGATGCTCAAGGCGTCCTTTGCCGCCGTGAACTCTTCCCTGGAGGAGGCTGCGGCCATTATGGGCGCCAAGACGCTGTATGTCTTCCGCCGGATCCTCCTGCCCCTGGTGCTTCCGGCGGCCGCAGCCATCACGGCCCTGAACTTCAACAGCCTGCTGGACGACTACGACACGGCGATCTTCCTGGCCCATCCGCTGGTACAGCCCCTGGGCCTGGTGATCAAGGCGAACACCGACGGTGCCGAGGGCACGGAGGGCATCGCAAACACCTTTGTCTACACGGTGCTGCTGATGGTGATCACCGGGGTGACGATGTACCTCGTGTACGGCAGGTCCGGGCGGCGGAAGGGCAGGAAGCGGCTTCCCGCAGCTCCGGCCGGCCCGCAGGTCTCCGGCGCCGGACTTCCCGGCGCCCAGGCGCCGGGTGAGGACGACGCCACGCGCCCGGCAGCTGCCGTCCGCTGACTACCTCCCCGGACCGCTGGCGACGGCGGCCCGTGCGTTCCGCCGCCGGGCCAGGTTGAGCACGCGGTCGCGCAGCGGCTGGGCACCGTCTGCCAGGGCTACCAGCATCATGACCGCCGATGCCCGACTGAGCGCCCGGGTCCGAAGCCGGCGCTGCCGGTTGTAGGCGGCGAGTGCCTTTTCCTGTGGGAGGCTGTTCAACAGGTCTGCCAGGACGACGGCATCCACCAGCGATTCACAGGCGCCCCGGCCCAGGTTCGGAGTCATGGCGTGTGCTGCATCGCCCACCAGCACGGCCGCGCCACGGACGTAGGACCGCAGAGGCGGCGTGGTCCAGATCCGCTGGGCGAGCGAGAGTTCGGGAACGGCGGCGGCCAGCACCTGGCGGATGGCGGGAGCGTGGCCTTCG
Organism: Pseudarthrobacter sp. 902506025; assembly: GCF_040702325.1. Classification (NCBI taxonomy): domain Bacteria; kingdom Bacillati; phylum Actinomycetota; class Actinomycetes; order Micrococcales; family Micrococcaceae; genus Pseudarthrobacter; species Pseudarthrobacter sp. 902506025. The sequence goes on along the minus strand of NZ_JBFBKW010000005.1, from coordinate 167,254 downwards.
AAACGCTGCCGCGCTTGCTCCAGCGCCTCTGCAACGTCGATCCCGGAAGGGCCCATGTCCGAACGCCAGCTGGCGTACCAGTTGGTTCCTCCGGGGGAGGCTGCGATCCCGAAAAGGTCACCCCGTCCCCAGTACTCCCCTACTGCATCGGGATCGACGGGCGCCGGAATGGTGCCCCGCAGCGCGAGGCAGGATGTCACCCTGGCATCTGCAGCGGCGCCCCAAACCTGACGGCGGACTACGCTGTGGACCCCATCGGCGCCCACCATCAGTCCTTGACCGGCCGGCAGGTCCTTCACCTGCCTGTTGACCCGCCGGACCGTTGCGGGGACAGCCGAGTCGAGGAGCCGAAGCAGGTCCACCCGCGACATCCCGATCAGTTCGCCGCCGTTAACGGTGATCCACGGTTCACCTGCCGCGTTGCGGATGGAACCGCTGCCAAGGACAGGGCTCACCGCCCGCGCCTGCCCGAGGATTCCCACCCGGGCCAGCGCCCGCTGCGCGTTGGGCCACATGGCCAGCACTGTGCCAACCGTGGGGAGCCCGGGGCGCTTCTCATAAACCGTCACGTGGAAGCGGCTGGGGTCCAGGGCTGCCGCAAGGGCCAGACCGGCGATGCCGCCGCCAACGATCGTGATCGTTTCCATGCGCGCCATTTTACTACTTTTGTAGTGATCCGGAAGGGGTCCCACTACACTGAATCCATGCCGGACCGACGCACCCTGTTGCTCGATGCCGCCCTGGCCGTGGTGGCGGACAAGGGCATGAAGGGGCTCACCCACCGGGCCGTGGACACCGCGGCAGGCCTGTCGGAAGGCACCACGTCCAACTACTACCGGAACCGCGCTGCCCTGGTTGACGCCGTCCTGGACCGTCTGCTGGAACTGGACGCCACCCTCCTCCGGGACCAGGGGCCTGCCGGTCCGCCCGAGGACGTGGATGAACTGGCAGGCCAGCTCGCCTCCATGATGGTGATGCTGGCAGGCCGGCACGCCGGCCTGACCCGCGCCCGGCTGGCACTCTCCCTGGATAAACCGGACTCCGTGACGGCCGGCCACTTCCAGCTGGTGGGCGGCCTGGAACAGGCGCTTGCCGGGCTGGGAGTGCCGGACGCGCGGGCGCGGGCGCGGGATGTGGCCGACTACGGCGACGGGGTGCTGCTGCACCTGCTCACCGTCAGGCGGGACGAGCAGCCCGACGCTGCCGCCATCGCCGCCGCCGTCCGGCGGCTGGTGGGCATTTGAGCCTCACCCGGCCAGCCGGCGTCGTCCTTCTCCGGATGCCCTAGGAGGAGGCGGGCCAGCCCGTGTAGGCCTCAGCCAGGTAGGCCCTGCCATGGCGGGAGGAGACCACGGAGTTCAGTTCGCCGAGCTGGCGGGCGCGGGAGAAGTCGTCCGCATCGGCCGGGGTGTGCAGCATGGTGGTCATCCAGTAGGAGAACTGCTGGGCCTTCCACACCCGGTCCAGGGCGCGGTCGCTGTACGTGTCCAGGAGCCGGTCCGAGCCGGAGTTGTAGTGGCTGTCCAGTCCCTCGAAAAGGAACTTGACGTCATTGATGGCCAGGTTCAAGCCCTTGGCGCCGGTAGGCGGCACGGTGTGTGCGGCGTCGCCGGCCAGGAACAGGTTGCCGTGGCGCATGGGGGTGTGGACGAAGCTGCGGAACGGCAGGACCATCTTTTCCAAAACCGGACCCTCCTTGAGCTCGAAGCCGTTGCCGTTGACGCGGCTGCGGAATTCGGCCCAGATCCGGTCGTCATCCCATTCCGCCACGTTCTCCTTGGGGTCGCACTGGAAGTACATCCGCTGCACGGTTTCCGTGCGCTGGCTGATCAGGGCGAAGCCGTTGGCCGAGTTGGCGTAGATGAGTTCATCGGAGCTGCGCGGCGCCTCGGCAAGGATGCCGAACCAGGCAAAGGGGTATTCGTGGAAGTACCACTTGCGGTGGGCCTCGGGGATCTGGAACCGGCAGTGGCTGCGCGAGCCGTCAGCGCCCACCAGGAAGTCGGCCTGGATTTCGAACTCGACGCCGTCGGCATCGGTGAACCAGACCTTCGGCCTGCCCTCCAGGTCGTGGACTGTGGTGTCGGTGACGCTGTACCGCACGTCGCCGCCGTCGTCCTTCCTCCGTGCGGCGAGGTCCAGGAAGACGTCCGTCTGCGGGTACAGCCACACGGACTCGCCCACGAGGTCCTTGAAGTCGATGCGGTGGCTCTCATTGTTGAAGCGCAGCTCGATGCCGTCGTGCCGGTCGCCGTCGCGCAGCACCCGGTCCGAGACTCCGCTGTCCACCAGCAGGTTGACGGTTCCGTGCTCCAGGATGCCGGCGCGCACGGTGTGGGCGATTTCCTCGTGGCTGCGGATCTCGATCACCGTGGACTCGATGCCTGCCTTGGCCAGCAGATGGGAGAGCATCAGCCCTGCCGGACCGCCTCCCATGATGGCTACCTGGGTGGTGATGATTTTTCGTGCCATGGCTTTGTCTCGCTTCGTTGCGGGGCCCGGGGGTGGGGCCGGAATGGGTGCCTGGGTTCAGTGTGCGCCAGGCCGGGTGACCGGCGTTACAGGCATTCCGTTCAACGGATTCCGGGGGTAGCGTGAGGGGGCCGGATCAGGCCTCGGCCAGGCCGCGGGCAATGCCGCGGGCCGCCGTCTGCAGCGCGGGAACCAGCGCCTGCAGCCGCATTTCCCGCAGTGGAACCACGACGCCGAGAGACGCCACCGCGCGCCGGCGGCGGTTCAGGACGGGCACGGCGATGCCCCAGGTATCCGGGTCAACCACGCCCTTCAGCTGGGCGAAACCCTGGAGGGACGTGTCCGCGAGGAGGGTCCGCACGTCATCGGCAGTCAGCTTTCCGTATGGATCGTGGAACTGGCCGAGGTACTCGTTCTGCAGCGCCCTGTCCTGGTGGGCCATGAGCGCCAGCCCGGCGGACGAAATGTGGATGGGCATCCGGCCTGCCACCTGGGCGCGGTTGGCCACCGAGCCGCGCCGGGAGAGCCGCTCCACGAAGAGCGCCTCCCAGCCGTCCAGTACCGCCAGGTTCACGTTCTGGTTCAGGACCTGCTGGATGTCCTCCATGAAGGGCATGGCGGCCTGGCGCAGCGCCAGTGCCGGGGAGGCACGGTTCACCAGTTCCCAGAGCCGGAGGCCGGGACGGACCGTTCCACCGGAGGCAGTCTCCAGCAGGCCATGCCCGGCGAGCTGGCCCACCAGCCGGTGCGTGGTGGTCAGGGGGAGGCCGGCCCGCTCCGCAAGCTCCGACAACCGGAGATCGGCGACGTCCTGGGGGAAGGCGGAGATCAGCCGCACAATCCGGTCCACCACCGAATCGCCCGAGCTTGAGTTCGCCACGGCCGCACGCCCTTCCGTTGAATGGGAAGTCCAGCGTACCGCGCCCGGCGGACCAAAGGCGGGACGAACCGAAGGCGGGGCGCACCCACGGGCGCTTTCCCGGACGGTTGTCAGGCCGCCGTCGGGCCCTGCTCCGGCCTGCGCCGCAGGCGCCGCCACGCGCCGGGGGCGAGCACCACCGCGATGCCGACGGCGGCGCCAATGACGGTCTCGATGATGCGGTCCCGCAGCAGGATGGACGCCGAGGCGGGGACCACCAGGAGCGTGGACACCAGCGCGAGGGGTGTGACGAACACCTGGGCCACCAGGTACTGGCGGATGATGAACATCTCCGCGCCGAACTGGCAGAGCGCCATCACCAGCACCGTCTGCCAGGGCTGCAGGCCCACCAATAAGACGGCTGCCAGGACCAGCAGGCCCAGCACCGTGCCGATGATCCTTTGGATGCCGCGGCGCACCCGGTGCCTGGTGGTGTGCCCCACCAGCGGAACCACGGCGGCCACCATGGCCCAGTAGTTGTGGCCGAAGCCGAGCCGGCCGCCGGCCCACGTGGCCAACGAGCCGGCCAGGCCTGCCGCCACCAGGTAGCCGAAACCCTCAAGCCACGCCGTCCGCTTCTCCGCCGGGGTCCGCCGGATGCGGGGAGGCCTGGCCCAAGGGGTGCGGTGACTGGGAAGGATCCGGGAGGAGAAGCCGATGAGCAGGGCGAACACCGTGGTGAGGACCGCGACCAGCATGCCCTGCCACAGCGGCGGCTGGTTGGGAATGGAGGCGATGGCGGCGAAGGCGAAGATGTGGAAGAGGGAGCCCGCCGGGCGCAGCCGCAGCCAGGAGATCGCCACCGAACACCCGCCGGCCACCAGGGTGGTGGCCAGGACCAGCAGCCAGGTGTGCGCGGCGGCATCCAGGCCCCAGGCTGGACCCATCCGGGCGGCGAGCGCGGCGAGGAGGATCACCAGCAGCATCAGCAGCCCGGCGCGCAGCTGCAGCACAAAACGGACGGCGTGCGGCTCTCCGCGGCCATAGATTCCGGTGAAGGCACCGAACGACGCGAAGATTGCCAGGTCCAGCCTGCCCAGCAGCACCAGGGTGATCAGGGGCACGAAGACGCCGACGGCGCACCTCAGTGCCGGGTGGTGGTCCTTGTTGCCGGGGGCGATGCTGAACATCTCAGCAAGCATCTTCACGGGGGCAGCGCCTTCCTTGGGGGTGGATTCCGGGGTGGCGGCCGCGCTGACGTTCCTGGTAAATCCTACGGCCCAGACCCCCGGGACCGCCCGGCACGTTCCCATGAACGGAATCGGGAGGCAATGCGGCGGAAACAACGCCCCATGATGCTTGAGTCATGAAGCGCCCTCCGCACAACTCGCCCGCCGCTGACCTGAGCTGTGAAGTCTGCGGCCGGATGCCGGAACCGCCCAAGGCGCGGCTGACCCTGGCGAACGTGGCAGCGATGCTGCCCATCGAGCTCCTGGTGCACGCGCTGGTGGTGGAGACGCACCTCCCTTACGTGGCGAAGGTGCTGGTGCTGACCCTCACCGCCACGGTCCTGGTGATCTGGGTGGCCGAGCCGTCCGCCGCCCGGATCCTGCGCGGCTGGCTGCATGCCCCGGCGCTGCGGCACCGCCGCCGGCTGGCCGCCGCCCCGGCGCTGTGGCGGGCGCGGACGATGCTCCAGGACCAGCCGGGATCGCTGCAGCGGGTCACGCGGGCGCTGTCCCGGCTGGATACCAATATCCTCGGCATCCACGTCCACCCGGTGCCGGGAGGGGTCCTGGACGAGTTCGTGCTCTCGGCTCAAGGGACCGTGGGCGAGCGTGAGTTGCTGGCCGCGCTTGCCGACGGCGGCGGGAGCCGTTCGCACGTTTGGCCCACCACCGCGCTGGCCATGGCGGACGGGCAGACCAGGGCGCTGAGCCTTGCCTCGAGGATCGCGGCTGCACCGGAGGAACTGCCCCTGGCGGTGGCCGAGCTGCTGCACGCAACGATTGTGCCGCCGTCGGACGCCGGCACCAAAGCGGCCGACGACGGCACCCGGCTTAAGATCCCCACGGCCTGGCATGGCCCCATCACCTTTGCCCGGCCGGGCGAGCCGTTCACCCCGGCCGAGTCGGCCCGGGCGCACCGTCTGGCGGAGCTTGCCGAGATCCTGTCCCACCGGCGCGAGGACTCCCGCGCCTAGGTCCACGGGCAGTCACAATCCGTTGGCAGGCCATCCGGGCTCATCGGACCGTGAAACCCCTTGACAGTGGCGGGAGTCACTTCTACCTTTGATTTTGGGATCCCAAATTGGGATCCCAAAAAGAGTATCCGCTCCACGCTCCGGATCGTCCAGCGGCCGCTCCCCCTCCGCAGGCCGGCCCCATCCTGCCCGCGACGCATCACACATCTTTTCGAACCCTCCCCATCCGTAAACTTCCCCGTGAAGGAGAAGCTGTGTCCATCCCAAACACCGAAACAACGGCCACGTCCGACGAGGCCGCACCCCAAACCGCCGAACAATCCGGAAAGGGCGGAACGCAACGGCGCACCTCCGTCCGCTGGAAGTTGTTCCTGCTCCTGCTCGTTCTGGTTTCCGTCAACTACATCGACCGCGGCTCCATCTCTGTCGCGCTGCCCATCATCCAGAAGGAATTCAACCTCGCTCCGGAGTTGGTGGGCCTGCTGCTGTCCGCTTTCTTCTGGACCTACGCCCTGATGCAGGTTCCCGTGGGCTGGCTGATCGACAAGTTCGGTCCCCGCAAGGTCATGACCGCTTCCTGCATCGGCTGGGGTGCTGCCACAGCGGCGTCCGGCATGGCCGGCGGCTTCCTGAGCATGTTCATCGCCCGGCTTGGAATCGGCGTGACCGAAGCCGGCGTGATGCCTGCCGGCGGAAAGCTCAACGCAATCTGGATGCACAAGTCCGAACGGGGCCGCGGTGCCACCATCCTTGACGCCGGCGCACCCCTGGGAGCAGGGCTGGGCGGCATCATTATCGCCGGCCTCATCGCCTCCACCGGCAGCTGGCGCTGGTCCTTCGTCATCGCCGGCGCCGCCACCGTCCTCATGGGCGTGGCCGTCTGGTGGTACGTCCGGGACAACCCCCGCCAGCACCGCGGCGTCAACGACGCCGAGGCCTCCTACATCGAAGCCTCGCATGCTGCCGAGGACGCCGAAGCAGCCATGGACGGCAGCAAGGGCAAGCGCGGCCTGCTCCCCTACCTGAAGTTCCGCTCCTTCTGGGCCATGTGCCTGGGCTGGCTGGGATTCAACGGCGTCTTTTACGGCCTGCTGACCTGGGGACCGCTGTACCTGGCCCAGGCCAAGGGCTTCGACCTGAAGACCATCGGCTGGTCCACCCTGGTGATCTTCGGCGCCGGGTTCGTCGGCGAAATCATCGGCGGCACCATCGCCGACAAGTGGCGCGCCTCGGGCGCCTCCGCAAACCTGGTGATGCGGACCCTCCTGGGCATCTCCAGCGCCATCGTCGTGGCGGGGCTGGTGGGCGTGACCGTTGTCCCGGACGCCACCACCGCCGTGGTCCTGCTCTCCGTGGTCCTGTTCTTCCTGCGCTGGGTGGGCCTGTTCTGGAGCATCCCCTCCATCCTGGGCGGCCGCACCAACGCCGGCGTCCTGGGCGGGGCCATGAACCTCAGCGGCAACATCTCCGGCTTCGTCACCCCCATCGTCGTCGGCCTGATCGTGGGAGCCACCGGCTCCTACACCTGGGCGCTGCTGTACTTTGTGGGTTCCGCCGTGATCATGGGCGCATCAGTGCTCACCCTGAACTACAACAAGCGGCTTCCTGTCTAAGCTGACCCTCGCAGGGAAACCTGCAAACACATGCCCCCGCAGCCGGGAGCAGTGCCGCACAAAATCCGAATGGAGCATCATGCTGACCGCAGAAGAGACCCAGGACAAGGACCGCCCCCTCCGCGAGACTGTCCGGGACACCCTCCGCACCCGGATTTTCGAAGGACACTACGCTCCCGGCACGCGGCTCGTGGAGCGCGACCTCGCAGCCGAATTCTCCGTATCCCGGCTGCCGGTCCGCGAAGCGCTCCGCATGCTCCGCCAGGAAGGCCTCATCAGTGACCGCGGCGCCCGCGGCGCCGAAGTCAGCAGCCTCAGCCCCAAGGATGTGGAGGACCTCTTCGACGTCCGCCAGTCCCTGGAGGTGCTGGCCTGCAGGCTCGCCGCCAAGCGGGCCACCAGGGACGACCTTTCCTACCTCAAGCGGCTGCTGGACAACGCGGAGGCGTTCCTGGCCAAGGGGGCGGTGATGGAGGCGCACCGCGCCAACAGTGAATTCCATGACGCCATCACCGCCATCGCAGACAACAACTTCCTCAAGTCCGCGCTGGAGCCCCTCCAGGGCCGCATGCACTGGCTGTTCCGGCACGTCAGCGACCTGCCCGAGCTCATCCGCGAACACCGCGAACTCTATGCCGCCATCGCCAGCGGCGATCCGGACAAGGCAGCCGCCCAGTCCGCCTCCCACATTGGAAAGTACCGGGACCAGTTCCCTGAGGACTTCCAAAAGACCGAACCAGAATTCCACCGGAAGAGAAAATGAAACTCCTGGTCATCAACCCCAACATCAGCGCAGATGTCACGGCGCTGATCGAATCCGAGGCGCTCCGATCCGCTTCCCCCGGCACTGAACTGCTGGTCCGGACGGCCGGCCACGGCGTCGAATACATTGAGACCCGCTTCGAATCCCTCATCGCCGCCGGCGCGGTGGCCGAAATCATCGCCGAACACACCCGCCCCGGAGCAGACCCGGTGGATGCGGTGGTGGTGGCAGCCTTCGGGGATCCGGGCATGCCGGCCCTCAAGGAACTGGCGGACATCCCCGTCATCGGCATCACCGAGGCTGCACTGTGCGCAGCCGCCCTGCAGGGCCACCGTTTTTCCATCATCGCCATCTCGGACCGGATCAAGCCCTGGTACCGCGAGTGCGTGGAGCGGTTCGGCCTGTCCGGCCGGCTGGCTTCCATCCGCTCCATCAACGACTCCCTCACCAGCATCGCTTCCGTGCAGCAGGACTTCCGGGAAACCCTGCTGGCGCTGGGCCGGCAGGCCGTGGCCGAGGACGGTGCCGACGTCGTGATCCTCGCCGGCGCCCCTCTGGCCGGGCTTGCCCGCGAACTCAACGGCCAGATCCCCGTCCCGGTGGTTGACGGCATTTCCGCCGGGATCCGCATGGCGGAGGCCGTGGCCGCACTGCAGTCCGGAACCCACCGCGCCGGAGCCTTCGCCCCGCCCCCGGCGAAGGACCGCAAGGGCCTGTCCGGCAACCTGGACGCGGCCCTCGCCGCCCGCCAGGAACGCGCCGGCACACCCCAGCCCACGGCCTGAACCACACGACCCAAACCCTAGGAGGACACCGATGTCCCACCAGCCAGAACTTGTCATAGCCAACGCCACCGTGGTCAACAGCGACGGCCGCCAGGAAGCCCACATCGTGGTTTCCGGAGGCCGGATCGCGGCCCTTGTGGGCGCCGCCCAACCCGCCCCGGCGGCAGACCGCACCATCGACGCCACGGGCAAGCTCGTGATCCCCGGCGGCGTGGACGGACACTGCCACGTGGCGCAGGTGACCGGCCGCTTCCGCACCGTCGACGACTACCGGACCACATCCACCGCAGCACTGTGGGGCGGCACCACCACCATCATCGACTTCGGCATCCCCCGCGACGCCCAGGAAACCCCGCTCGCCGCCGTCCTGCACAAGAAGGAACTGGCCACCCAGTCACGCTGCGACGTGGCCCTCCACGGCGCCGTGGTCAGCTGGGACGAAACCGTGCCGTGGCAGCTGGAGCAGTTGGCCGCCGAGGGCGTCCGTTCGGTGAAGATGTACACCACCAACCGCGGCACCACCATGGCCGACGGCGGCACCATCCTGAAGGTGATGCGCGAAATGGTGCGGCTGGACGGCCTGGCCTACATCCACGCCGAGCACGATCCCATCATCGCCGACTGCACCGAACAGCACGCCCAGGACGGCCGGATCGGCATCGAACACCTGCACCGGACCCGGCCCGAACTGGCCGAGGAGATCTCCGTCAAGGAAACCCTGGCCATGGCCGAATACACCGGCGCGCCGGTCTATTTCGTCCACCAGTCCACGCCCGGAGCCGTCGACCTGGTATCCCAGGCACGGGAACGCGGGCTCGAGGCCTACTCCGAGACCTGCCCGCACTACGTCACGCTGGACGACACCGTCTACGCCTCCACCTTCCCCGAGTGGTTCGCCTGCTGCCCGCCCATGCGCAGCGCGGAAACCGTGGCCGCCCTCAAGGAGCGGCTGGTCTCGGGCGCCATCCACACCATGTCCTCCGACCACTCCTGCTACGACCTCTCCCAGAAGCGCGAGCGCACCGATGATGTACGCGCCATGCCCCACGGGCTGCCCGGCGTGGAAACCCGGATGCCCGTCACGTTCACCGCCATGACCTCCGCCGGCGCCACCGTTGAGCAGTTCGTCAGTGCATTCGCTGCGGAGCCGGCCCGGATCAACGCCGTCCCCGGCAAAGGCCGCATCGCCGAGGGGTTCGACGCCGACCTGGTCATCTTCGATCCTGCCGAGGAACGCACGGTCAACGGCGCCGCCCTGCACATGGGAACCGACTTTTCACCCTTCGACGGGAAGGCACTCACGGGCTGGCCCGCCGTCGTGGTCTCCAACGGGCGCGTGGTCCTGGACGCCGACGGCTTCCACGACCCCGGCGCCGTGGGCCGCTTCGTCAACCGCAACGGCTTCCGGCAGCACCAGTCCGCCGCCGCCGACGCCTCCCACCTGCCTGCCGCCGTCCTCTAGGAGCCCCCATGCCCGCAACCACACGCCCCCGCAGGATCGGCATGATCGTGCCGTCCTCCAACACCTGCCTGGAACCCCAGACCTACCGCATCCTGGGCAGCCGCACCGATGTCACGGTGCACTTCACCAGGATCCCGGTCACCCGCATCGCCCTGGACGATTCCTCCAACCGGCAGTTCGACCCCGCCGTCATGGAGGAGGCAGCCAGGCTGCTGGCGACGGCGGATGTGGACGTGATTGCCTGGAACGGCACCTCGGGTTCATGGCTGGGGTCAGCCCACGACCAGGAACTGGCCGGCGGGATCACTGCCGCCACCGGGATCCCGGCCACCACCTCCACGCTGGCCTACCTTGAGGCCTTCCGGGCCTTCGGCACCGAGCGGATCGGCCTCTTCACGCCCTATACCGGGGACGTGAACCACCAGGTCATCGCGTCCTACGAGCGTGAAGGCATCAAGACCGTGGATCACCGGGCGCTGGGCCTGAGCGACAACGAGTCCTTTGCCCGGGTGACCGACGATGAGATGCGCCCGGGCTCCCTGGAACTGGCTGCCGCGGCACCGGACGCACTGGTGTACCTGTGCACCAACCTTTACGGAGCCAACATCACCGCAGAGATCGAGGAAGCCACCGGCATTCCCGTGCTGGACTCCGTGGCCGTCACCCTCTGGCACGCCCTGAAACTGGCAGGCGCGCCGTTGCTGGACCCACGCTGGGGACGGCTGCTGGGCTAGCGGACCTGCCCCAAAACCTCCCTGAAGCAGCAGGCCCCTACATGCGCAGGGTGAGGGCCCCGGGCTCCATGGTCATGAGCACGTGCTTGCCCTCGCCCTCGTGGTCTCCGTCCAGCTGGTAGTCGTCCTTGTGCTCCAGCGTGATCTCAACGGTCTTGCCCTGGAAGTACTCCACGGCGGTGTCCCTGTTCTTGCCCTTGCCGATGATGCCGGCCAGCACGGACAGCCAGCCCAGCTTGCCGTGGTGCGGCGCCAGGACGGCAATGTCCAGCAGGCCGTCGTCCACCTTGGCGTCCGGGAAGATCTCCAGGCCGCCCTGGACCTTGCCGCAGTTGCCCACCATCACGCTGCGGACGCCCCGGTGCACCACTTGCTTGCCGTCGATCACCACGGTGGCCTTGACGGGTTTGCCGGGCAGGTTCCTGATCCCGGCGTCCACGTAGGCGAGCCAGCCCACCTTGTCCTTCAGGTCCTCATTGGTGTCCGCCATGATGGTGGCGTCGTAACCCATGCCGGCCATGACCAGGAACAGCTGGTCCTTATCCGGGTCGCTGCGGCGGGCGCGGACCACGTCGATCTTCCGTTCGGTACCGATCAGGGCGCCGGCCATGGCGCCGTCGTAGTCGGTGACGTCCATGCCCAGGTTGCGGGCCAACAGGTTGCCGGTTCCCAGGGGCAGCAGGCCCATGGGGGTATCGCCGCCGGACAGCACCTCGGCGACGCAACGGACAGTACCGTCGCCGCCGGCCGCGATGACGATGTCCGCGCCCTGCGCCAGCGCTTCCTTGGCCTGGCCCACCCCGGGGTCCTCCTTGGTGGTTTCCAGCCAGATGGCTTCGCCCCAGCCGTTTTCCACGCAGTGCTTGGCCACCAGGCCGCGCACGTCGATGTCCACCGGCTTGGCGGGATTGACGATGATGGCGGCACGTTTGGGCGAAGTGGAGCTGGTCTCAGTCATGGCGTCCTCTAATGGCGAATGGAAAGCAGGCTTCTGAAAGAAGGGTATCCCGCCGCGGGGGCGGTCCGGCGCAGCGCGGCGGCCTACAACGCCTTGACCGCACCCAGCACCTGGGCAAGGGAGTCCTTGGCGTCACCAAACAGCAGGGAGGTCTGGGGCTCGTACAGCAGGTCGTTTTCGATGCCGGCGAAGCCCGGGCGCATGGAGCGCTTCAGGAACACCACCTGCCGCGCCTGGGCCACTTCCAGGATGGGCATGCCGTAAATCGGCGACCCGGAGGACGTCTTGGCGGCCGGATTCACGACGTCGTTGGCGCCTACCACCAGGGCCACATCGGTGGTCTTGAACTCCGGGTTGATCTCGCCCATCTCCTTGAGCGACTCGTAGGGCACGTTGGCTTCCGCCAGGAGGACGTTCATGTGGCCGGGCATCCGGCCGGCCACGGGATGGATGGCGAAGTCCACCTCGATGCCCCGGGCTTCCAAGGCCAGCGCCAGTTCCGCGGCCGTGTGCTGGCCCTGTGCCACCGCCAGCCCGTAGCCGGGGACGATAATCACCCGCTGGGCGTACCCCAGCAGGACTGCCACGTCCTCCGGTGAAGACGAGCGGACCGGACGCCCGCTCACAGCCGTGGACCCCGCCGTCGAACCTCCCCGGAAAGCCCCGAACAGGATGCCCGCCACGCTCCGGCCCATGGCAGCCGCCATGGCACGGGTGAGGATGGTGCCGGAGGCTCCCACCAGGGTGCCGGCCACCACCAGCAGGACGTTGCCCAGCACCAGGCCCGATGCCGCGACGGCCAGGCCGGTGAAGGCGTTCAGCAGCGAGATGACGATGGGCACATCGGCGCCGCCCACGGGCAGCACCAGCAGCACGCCGGCGGCCAGGCCCAGGGCCAGCAACAGCGCCGCGAGCGGCAGCGAAGCGGTGAGGACCACGGCGACGCCGGCGGCGATAGCGGCCAGGAGGACCACAGCCATCACCACGGGAAGGCCCGGAAAGACGACAGGCCGGGTGGTCATCAGTTCCTGCAGCTTGGCGAACGTGACGCCTGATCCGGCGAAGGACACAGCCCCCACCAGGAGCGTGAAGACGATCGCCACCCGCATCCAGGGGTTGTCCGCATGCCCCAACTCCAGGAGCGCCACCAGGGCTGCCGCGCCGCCGCCCACCCCGTTGAAGAGCGCCACCAGCTGTGGCATCTGCGTCATCTTCACCCGCCGGGCCACGGGCGCCGCCACCGCGGAACCCACGGCGATGGCGGCCAGGATCCAGGGGATGTTCTCCAGCCGGGCGGACAGGAAGACAGTGACGACGGCGATCAGCGCACCGAGTGCCCCCACCAGGTTTCCGCGGCGGGCCGTCCGCGGGGAACTGAGTCCGCGCAGGGCCAGGATGAAGCAGACCGCAGCGGCGAGGTAAAGCAGGGAAGTCCAGACGGGGTCGAGGAGGCTCATTTGCTGCCTGCCTTGGGCTGGGCGCCCGCCTTCACGGCGTCCTTTTTGCCGTGGAACATGTGCAGCATCCGGTCCGTCACCACGAACCCGCCCACCAGGTTGGCCGTGGCAAGGACGACGGCGAGCAGCGCCACCGCGAGCACCCAGGGGTCCGCTGCCTGGCCGGCGACAATGATGGCCCCCACCAGGATGATCCCGTGGATGGCGTTGGCGCCGGACATCAGGGGCGTGTGCAGGGTGCTGGAGACTTTGGAGACCACCTCGAAGCCAACGAACACCGCCAGCACGGTGATGGTCAGCAGCGCGATCCCGTCCATCAGCGCGCTCCTTCCTGCCCGGCCGCAGCCGTGGCCGTCCGTGCCGCCAGCAGGTCCGCGGTGGGCTGGTGCCGCACTTCCCCGGCGTGGGTGAGGCATGCGCCGGCCACCACTTCGTCACTGAAATCCAGCGCGAGGGTCCCGTCGCGGACCAGGAGGGCCAGCAGGTTGGCCACGTTCTTGGCGTAGAGGCGTGAGGCGTCCGATGCCATGGCGGAGGCGGGGTCTTTCAGCCCCACCAGGGTGATGTGGCCCGTTCCGTCGGCGGTGGAGATGGGGATGTCCCGGCCGGGCACGGAGCCCTCCACGTTGCCGCCGGACTCGGCGGCGAGGTCGACGACGACCGACCCCGGGCGCATGCCCTGCACCATCCCGCGGGTCACCAGGAGGGGCGCCGGGCGCCCGGGGACGGCCGCCGTCGTAATCAGGACGTCCGACTGCGCCACGTGGGGTGCCAACAGCTGACGCTGCCGCGTGCCGGCGTCGGAACTCAGCTGCCTGGCGTAGCCGCCGGCCGCTTCAGCGGTTTCGAGGTCCAGCCGGATAAAGGTGCCGCCCATCGAGGCGACCTCGTCGGCGGAGGCGGGGCGGATGTCGTTGGCGAAGACCCGTGCCCCGAGCCGCTTGGCGGTGCCGATGGCCTGCAGCCCTGCCACGCCGGCGCCGAGCACTAGGACGCGGGCCGGCGGGATGGTTCCCGCCGCGGTCATGTACAGCGGGAAGAACCGGGGAAGCCTGATGGCTGCCTCCAGGACGCACCGGTAACCGGCTACCAGGGCCTGGGAGGTCAGGGCGTCCATGGACTGGGCGCGGGAGATGCGGGGCACCAGTTCCAGGGCGAAGGAAGTCACTCCGGTGTCAGCGAGCGCCTGCACCGCGGGCAGTTCGGACGATGGCGACGCGAGGCCCACCGTCACGGCTCCCCTTGGCAGGGACGCGGCAGTGTGCGGGTCAAGGGGCCGGACGTGGGCCAGGACATCCAAGGCTGAGGTGTCCAGTACAGGGACGATGGTGGCGCCGGCCTGCTGGTAGGCGGGATCGGCATGTCCTGCGCCGTCCCCTGCCCCGGTTTCCACCAGGACGTCCAGTCCCATCCCCGCCAGCTCCCTGACAGTATCCGGAGTGGCGGCGACACGCCGCTCGCCCTCCCTGCGTTCCCGCGGAATCCCCAGTTTCACCCGCCGACTCCTCTTCCTGACGAGCTGTGCAGCGGCTCTGCTGCACGCAGTTGGGTTGAGTCTAGAGCGCGGCGGCCCTCGGCGGGAGTAGTCGGCGGGGAGCTTGTGGGTAACGATTCGCCTGTCAGCGCGCGTCCTCCCGGGGCTGGGCGTCCCTTGGCGCGGCGGGCGGGTTATTTGTTGCTGGCGCGGATGGCGTCCGCCACGCTTTCGAGATGGACGCGCATGGCCTCGGCGGCGGCGTCCGCGTCATGGGCGCAGACGGCATCGATGACGGCAAGGTGCTGCGGGAGCGAGACGGCCGGGCGCCCCGGCTGGCGCGCCAGCCGGAACTGGAAGCGGACCGCCTGTCCGCGCAGCCGCTGGATGGTTGCCGCGGCGGTCTTTTGCCCGCTCATGGCAATGATCTTTTCGTGCATCGCCTGGTTGCCTTCCGAGTAGGACTCGCGGTCTCCGCGGTCCACGGCGCCCTTCATCCGGGCTGCCAGCTCCTGCAGTTCGGCGATGTCGCTGTCCGTGGCCCGTTCGGCTGCCTTGCGGGCACAAAGGGCTTCCAGGGCTGCGCGCACCTCAGTGATCTCAACGGCCTCGTCCACCGAGACGGCGCGCACCCTGGCGCCCCGGTTCTGGACGCGTTCCACGAGGCCTTCAACGCTCAGCTCCGAGAGCGCCACCCTGATATTTCCCCGGCTGGCTCCATACTCGGCGGCGAGGTCGCCTTCCACCAGGCGCTGGTTGGGGACCAGTTCGCCGCTGACGATGGCGGTGCGCAGCAGCTCCGCGAGTTCGGCGGCGGTGAGGGTCCGGCCCGTTCCGTCCATGGTCTCCACAGCCCACCATCTCCCTGTTCAGCCGGTTGCCAATTTTGCTGACAATTTTCCGGATTCAGCGTACTCCAGACCCGGCCGCCCGGACCCCGTGCTGACCATTGATTGTTAGCTATATTGCTGACAACATTTGCTTGTGCGGTTATCGAGTTAGCACGGCGTCGTTCTGCAGGCGCCCCTGCCAGGAGCATGCGCGATGATTATTGACATCCACGGCCACTACACCACGGCCCCAGCCGCCCTTGGGGAGTGGCGCGAGCGCCAGGTGGCAGCGCTGCAGGATGCCTCGCCGCCCCCATCCCGTGCCGATGTGAAGATCTCCGACGACGACCTGCGGGCGAGCATCGAGGCGAACCAGCTCCGGCTCATGGACGAGCGCGGCATCGACCTCACCGTCTTCTCGCCCCGGGCATCCTTCATGGCCCACCACATCGGGTCGTTTGAAACTTCCGCCGAGTGGGCTGCCATCTGCAACGAACTCTGCTACCGGGTCAGCATGCTCTATCCGGAGCGGTTCGTCCCGGCCGCGATGCTTCCGCAGTCCCCCGGCGTGGACCCGGCGACCTGCCTCCCTGAACTGACCCGCTGCGTGGAGGATTACGGGGCCGTGGCCCTTAACCTGAACCCGGACCCGTCCGGCGGCCACTGGACTGCCCCGCCCCTGACGGACCGGTACTGGTACCCGGTCTACGAGAAGATGGTGGAGTACGGCATCCCCGCCATGGTCCACGTCAGCACCAGCGTCAATCCAGCCTTCCACACCACCGGCGCGCACTACCTCAACGCGGACACCACAGCGTTCATGCAGCTCATCCAGGGCGACCTGTTCGCGGACTTCCCCACCCTGAAACTCGTCATCCCCCACGGCGGCGGCGCAGTGCCGTACCACTGGGGACGTTTCCGCGGCCTTGCCATGGCACTGGGAAAGCCCGCACTGGAAGAACACCTCCTGCAGAACGTCTTTTTCGACACCTGCGTCTACCACCAGCCCGGAATCGACCTGCTGCTGGAAGTCATCCCGACGCAGAACATCCTCTTCGCCTCCGAGATGATCGGCGCGGTCCGGGACATCGACCCGTGGACCGGCCACCACTTCGACGACACGGCACGCTACATCGACGACGCCGGCCTTGACGAGGCCGAACTGGGCGCCATCCAGGAACACAACGCACGCAACGTTTATCCACGCCTTGACGCCCTGCTCACGCAGCAGGGCCGGTGACATGCCTTCGGAGGGAACAATGATGCAGGAACTCGGCGTGGTCCACACCAATATCACCCGCGCCGGGGAAGACGCCGTCAAGGCCCTCTCCGCGTTCGGCGTCAGCACTGTGCATGAGGCCATGGGCCGCCTGGGGCTCATGCGGCCCTACATCCGCCCCGTCTACCCCGGCGCCACCCTGTGCGGCACCGCTGTCACCGTCCTGCTCCAGCCCGGCGACAACTGGATGCTGCACGTTGCAGCCGAACAGCTCCGGCCCGGAGACGTGGTGGTGGCAGGGTGCACCACGGAATGCGAGGACGGCTTCTTCGGCGAATTGCTGGCAACGTCGCTCCGGGCACAGGGCGCAGCCGGCCTGGTCATCGACGGCGGCTGCCGCGATGTCGCAGCACTCCAGGCCATGGACTTCCCCGTTTTCAGCCGCGCCATCAATTCCAAAGGCACTGTCAAGGCAACGCTCGGTTCCGTGAACGTCCCGGTGGTCTGCGCCAACGCACTGGTCACCCCCGGGGACGTGGTGATTGCCGACGTCGACGGCGTGGTGGTGGTGCCCGCCGCCCGCGCCGCCGAAGTAGCGGCAGCCGCCAGGAAACGCGAAGAGAACGAAGAAGCCAAGCGCGGGCGCTTCGCAGCAGGAGAGCTCGGCCTGGACATCTACAACATGCGCGGACCGCTTGAAGCGGCGGGGCTGCGGTACGTGGATTAAACGGCGCGGACGGCAGGACCGCCGTAATCGAGTGCAATGCGCCGCGCGGCCTCCGTCAGCTGCGGGAGGACCGTTGCCTCGATATCCCGGGCCGCTGCCCGGTGTGTCTGCAGGGACACATTGGCCGCGGCAACAACCTCGTTTCCGCGGCGGACCGGGACGGCCACACCGCGCAGGCCCTCTTCGAGTTCCTGGGAGACCATGGACCAGCCCCTGGTCCGCGCCGCTTCCACCTCTGCCCTGAGGTCCTCCACACTGCCGATTGAGCGGTCGGTAAAGCGGCGCAGCTGGACCGACCGGAGGTACTCCTCCAGCTGTGGGCCAGGCAGCCCGGCAAGCAGGACGCGGCCCATGGAGGTTGCCCACGCCGGGAAGCGGGTCCCGACGGTGATGGAAACGCTGAGCAGCCCCGGAGACGGCACGCAGGCCACGTAGACCACGTCGCCGCCGTCGAGGATGCACAGGGCTGTTGTTTCATTGAGCTCCGCCGCCAGGTCCCTGAGATGGGGCTCGGCCACCCTGGGCAAGGTCAGGCCCGCGAGGTAGGAACGGCCGACGTCCAGGGACCGGGCCGTGAGTTCGAAGGCCGGCCCCTCGGCGCGGATGTACCCGAGGTCCGCCAGGGTCAGCAGGAAGCGGCGGGCGGAGGCACGGGTCATGTCCGTCCGGGCAGCCACCTGCGACACGGTCAGCCGGGGCTGGTCCGGAGTGAAAGCGAGCAGGACGTCGAATGCCTTCTCAACCGACTTCACGAAGTAGGCTGCCTGCTCCTCCATTGACGTTGCTGTTCCTCTCTGAACGGTTGGCGTGCCTGCGCCGGCCTGCCGGCCTGCGGTGCCTGTTTGATCTTATCGTTCGGCGCGTCCGCCTTTCAGTGCTTTTCCCGGAGCTCTCCCAGGGTCTGCTCCAGCAGCTGGCAGGCCCGCCCGTCCAGGCCGAGGAGGGGCACCATGGCCACGGCTTGCTCACGGAGGTGGTCCCACCCATCGATGCACCGGACCCCCAGCTCCATGGCCCGCTCCACGCTGGCAGTGGCATGGCCGGCGTAGACGTAGTCGTAGAGCACAGCATCGGGGGCCAGCCGGGCGCCGCCCCAGACCGGACCGTCGGTGGCCTTTTTCCCGACAGGAGTCGCATTGACAATCAGGGACGCCCCGGGCGCCAGATCCTGCGCCTCCTGCCAGGTGACGGCCCGGGCCTCGATGCCGAAGCCGTTGGCGAGGTCCAGCAGCTCCTCCGACGCGTGGGGATCGCGGTCCGCAATGGACACTCTTCCCACCTTGTCCTTCAGCGCGATCAAGGCCGCCCGGGCTGCTCCCCCGGCACCCAGCAACAGCGCGTGGCGCTGGTACCGGCCCTCCAGCAGGACGCCCACGGCGGTAACATCCGTGTTGTGCCCCGCCAGCCGGCGGTCCTGCCGTACCAGCAGGTTGCAGGCACCACTGAGTTGGACGGGCCTGGTGGCTTCATCAGCGGTTTCCGCCGCCCAGTGCTTGTGCGGCATGGTCACGTTGGCCGCCACGATGTCCGGTTCCAGGAGCCTGCGCCGGACGGCGCCAAGATCGGCGTCCGGCGCCACGTCCCAGGCCTCATAGGTCCACCCGCTGCCGAGTTCCTGCAGGACCGGATTCCACAGGCCGGGGGACATGGCCTGTGATGCGGCGGAACCGATCAGGACCAGCCGGGATGCGTGCCCGCGTCGTTCGGCCATGATGCACCTTTCCTTTTGCCGTTGTGATTGGCGTCACGGCCTAGTATCCTCTTTCTAGGCGCATTCCGCACACCTGTTCGCATTGCGTACAAATAATGACAGATCCCCACCTTCAGCGTGGAAGGGAACCCCACCATGACCCACATCGCAGCAGGAGCCCAGGCGCAGTCAACGCCTGAAGCACAACGCCAGCTCAAGCGCGCCCGGAAAGCCGCGCTGGCTGCCTTCCTTGGCGGCGCCCTGGAGTACTACGACTTCTTCATCTATGCCACCGCCGCGTCGCTTGTGTTCTCGAAGATCTTCTTCCCGGCCGGCGATCCCACGGTGGCCCTTATCGCCTCCTTTGCGACGTTCGGCGTCGCCTACGTCGCACGGCCCTTCGGAGCTGTGGTGTTCGGTCATCTCGGTGACAAGATCGGCCGCAAGAACACCCTGGTGCTCACCCTGGTGCTCATGGGCAGTGCCACTTTCCTGATCGGCGCCCTGCCCGATTTCAACGCAGCCGGCTACTGGGCCCCGGCACTGCTGGTGGTGCTGCGCCTGATGCAGGGCCTGTCGGCCGGAGCGGAAACCGCAGGTGCTTCCGCGCTGTCCACGGAGGAAGCACCCGAAGGCCGCCGCGGCTTCTTCGCCAGCTTCGCCATGAGCGGCATCTCCGCCGGCATCGTCCTCGCGTCCCTGGCCTTCCTGCCCGTGGCCGCCATGAGCGAGGCGGACCGCCTCGCCTGGGGCTGGCGGATCCCGTTCTGGCTCTCCCTGGTGGTCCTGATCGTCGCCTACCTGGTCCGCCGCTCGCTGGAGGAGCCGGAGGTCTTTGAGGAAAAGCATGACCACGGGGAACTGGTGAAGCTCCCCTTCGCCAAGATGTTCCAGACGCACCCGGCCCAGTTCTTCCAGGTGGCGCTGATGTCCTTCGAGACCGTCACCAACACGTTCATGCAGTCCTTCGGCCTGGCCTATGCGGTGTCGGTGGGCGTCCCCGCCTCCACCATGCTCTGGGTCAGCATCCTGGGCAACGTGCTGGCGATCGCCAGCCAGCCCCTGATGGCACGCTGGTCCGACAGCTTTGGCCGGCGCCCCATCTTCATCAGCGGTGTGCTCGGTTCCGGCGCCATGATCTTTGTCTACTTCTGGGTGATCTCCACCGGAAACATCCCCATGATCTTCCTGACCAGTACGCTGATCACCGCCGGCACCTACTCCATGTCCAACGCCATCTACCCGGCCTGGTTCTCCGAGCTCTTCAACGTCAAGGTCCGGTACTCCGGCATGGCAATCGGACTCCAGGTCGGCATCCTGTGCGCCGGCTTCACCCCGCTGCTCGGCACCGCCCTGGTGGGTGCGGACAAGGCGAACTGGGGACCGGCAGCCTGGATCGTGGCAGGTTCCTCGATCCTCGCGGTGGCGGGCGCCTGGTGGGCGCGCGAAACTGCAAAGACCCCGCTCCGCGAGCTGGGCAACCACGTAAAGTAACGGCCTTCGCGGCCACACCGGAAAACTGAAGAGGACGACGGCGGGAAGCACCCGCCGTCGTCCTCTTCAGTTAAGCTCCGGATAAAGTCAGCCGCG
Organism: Pseudarthrobacter sp. 902506025; assembly: GCF_040702325.1. Lineage (NCBI taxonomy): Bacteria > Bacillati > Actinomycetota > Actinomycetes > Micrococcales > Micrococcaceae > Pseudarthrobacter > Pseudarthrobacter sp. 902506025. Next base: position 146,418 of record NZ_JBFBKW010000005.1, on the reverse strand, counting down.
GGCAGTGAGGTCCGCGGAGATGAGCTTGGCCGTGGCCACGATCTCCTGCGCCACCGAAGCCAGGTACGCCTGCGGGTCCGGCTTGGCCTCCACGGACTGGGCCTGCAGCGACACGTTCACCGCCGCCACCACCTTGGCCCCGTCATAGACCGGGGCGGCCACGGACATGAGGCCCAGCTCCAGCTCCTGGTCCAGGAGGCACCAGCCCTGCGCCCGGACGGTGTCCAGCACCTTCAGCAGCGCCGGAACGGTGCTCAGGGCGCGGGGCGTGAGCGGCTTGATTTCGGCCGCCGCCAGGTACGCCTTAAGGTCGGCCGGCGGCAGGTAGGCAAGCAGCACCCGGCCCATCGACGTCGCATACGCCGGGAACCGGGTACCCACCGTTATGCCGACGGTCATGATCCGGCGGCTGGTCACCCGCGCGATGTAGGCGATATCCGTGCCGTCCAGCACGGCCGCGGACGTGGATTCGCCCAGTTTGAGGGACAGCTCCTCCAGGTGCGGCTGCGCCAGCTGCGGCAGCGACAGCCCCGAAAGGTAGGCGTAGCCCAGCTGGAGGACCTTGGCCGTGAGCGCGAACGTCTTGCCGTCGGTGCGTACGTAGCCGAGCTCCACCAGGGTGTGCAGGAAACGGCGGGCCGTGGCCCGGGTCAGGTTGGTACGCGAGGCCACCTCGGTGAGCGTCATGACCGGGCGCTCGGCGTCGAAGGCGCGGATCACGGCCAGGCCCCGGGCCAACGACTGGACGTACTGGTCGCTGGCCTGCGGGGCGGCCTGGGTATCTGTGCCTGCGGCGTCAATCATGGTTACCAATCCTAGGTGCGGTGACGGGCGCAGGCTCATCCGGCGGCGGGCGTGGCCTTGAGCGGGACGGGTACCAGGTCCTGGAGTTCCTTGAGGGTGCAGCCGAAGGTTTCACGGACGGTGACGCCGTCCGGGCCGATGAGGAAGACGGCCTTGTCCGTGTAGACGCGGGTGACGCAGCCGACGCCGGTGATGGGGTAGGTGCAGGCGTCCACGATCTTGGACGCACCTTCACGGGTCAGGAGCGTCATCATCACGAAGACGTCCTTGGCGCCGGTGGCCAGGTCCATGGCACCCCCGACGGCGGGAATCGCCCCTGGTGCGCCGGTGTGCCAGTTGGCGAGGTCGCCGGTGGCGGAGACCTGGAAGGCGCCCAGGACGCAGATGTCCAGGTGCCCGCCGCGCATGATCGCGAACGAGTCGGCGTGGTGGAAGTAGGACGCGCCCGGGAGTTCGGTGACGGGGATCTTGCCGGCGTTGATGAGGTCCTCGTCGATCTGGTCGCCCTTGGCTTCCGGGCCCATGCCGAGCATGCCGTTCTCCGTGTGGAGGGTGATGTTCTGGTCCTCGGTGAGGTAGTTGGACACCAGGGTGGGCTGGCCGATGCCGAGGTTCACGAAGGACCCGGGGGCGATGTCCTTTGCCACCAGCCGGGCCAGGTCATCCCGGCCCAGGGGCGTCGCCGAGGTCTGGAGGGACTTTTCGTTGGACTGCACGCTCATGTCAGGCCGCCTTTCCTGCTGTGCTGCCGCTGCCGGCAACCTTGACGATGCTGTTGACGTAGATGCCCGGGGTGACCACGTTCTCCGGGTCCAGCGCCCCGGTGGGCACGATCCCGGAGACCTGGACGATGGTGTGCTTCGCGGCCGCTGCCATGATGGGGCCAAAGTTCCGGGCGGTCTTGCGGTAGACGAGGTTGCCCTTGCCGTCCGCCTTCAGGGCCTTGATGAGGGCGACGTCGGCGTGGATGGGGGTTTCGAACACGTGGCCGCGGCCGTCGATGATCCGGGTTTCCTTGCCCTCGGCGAGCATGGTGCCGTAGCCGGTGGGGGTGAAGAACCCGCCGATGCCGGCCCCTGCGGCGCGGATGCGTTCGGCGAGGTTGCCCTGCGGGACGAGTTCGAGCTCGATGGCGCCGGCCTTGTACTTGGCGTCGAAGTGCCAGGAATCGGACTGCCGCGGGAAGGAGCAGATCATTTTCTTCACCCGGCCTTCCTTGATCAGCAGGGCCAGGCCCTGGTCTCCCTGGCCGGCGTTGTTGTTCACCACGGTCAGGTCCGTGGCGCCGCAGTCCAGCAGCGCGTCGATCAGTTCGAACGGCTGGCCGGCGTTGCCGAACCCGCCGATCATCACGGTGGAGCCGTCCTTGATGCCGGCGACGGCGTCCTGGACCGAATCTACGAAGTTCAGCATTACTGGTCCTTTCCAGTGTTGGTTCCGGCGGCGGTCACGTTCTCGAGCACGACGGCCAGGCCCTGGCCCACGCCGATGCAGATGGCAGCGACACCCCAGCGTTCACCGGAGGCCTGCAGGGACCGGGCCAGGGTGCCCAGGATCCGGGTCCCGGAAGCACCCAGCGGGTGGCCCATGGCAATCGCCCCGCCGTGCCGGTTCACGATCGAGTGGTCGACGCCCCAGGCGTTGATGCAGGCCAGGGACTGCGCGGCGAAGGCTTCGTTAAGTTCGACGGCGCCCACCTGCTCCCAGCCGATCCCCGCCTTTTCGAGGGCCTTGTTCGCCGCCTCGACGGGGGCGTAGCCGAAGTACTGGGGATCGTTGGCGTGCGCGCCACGCCCGGCGATACGCGCCAGCGGGTCCAGGCCCAGCAGCCCCGCGGCCGCCTCGGACCCGATCCAGGCCGCGGAGGCGCCGTCGGACAACGGGGACGCGTTCCCCGCGGTGACGGTGCCGTTCTCTGCCCGGAACACGGTCTTGAGGCCGGCGAGCTTCTCCGCCGAAGAACCCGCCCGGATGCCCTCGTCGCGCACCAGGTCCGTGCCCGGGACCGGGGCGACCAGGTTGTCGTAGAAGCCCTCGTCCCAGGCGGCCGCGGACAGGTTGTGCGAGGCGGCGGCGAACTCATCCTGCGCCTCGCGGGTCACGCCGTACTTCTCGCGGAGCCGCTCGGTGGCCTCGCCCAGGGAGATGGTCCACTCCTTGGGCATCGCCTTGTTCACCAGGCGCCAGCCCAGCGTGGTGGACGCCAGGGTCATGTCCCCGGCCGGATACGGCTTCTCCGTCTTGGGCAGCACCCAGGGCGCGCGGGACATCGACTCGGCGCCACCGACCAACATCAGGTCGGCGTCGCCCGCGTTGATCTGGCGGGAGGCAATAATGGCGGCATCCAGGGAGGAACCGCAGAGCCGGTTCACCGTGGTGCCCGGGATGGAAACCGGGAGCCCGGCCAGCAGCGTACCCATCCGGGCGATGTTGCGGTTCTCCTCACCGGCACCGTTGGCGTTGCCGAACACCACCTCATCAATCCGCTCGACGTCGAGGGACGGCGCCCGCTTGACGGATTCCTTGATCACGTGCGCGGCAAGGTCGTCCGGACGGACGGCGGCGAGGCCGGAGCCGAACTTTCCAAAGGGGGTGCGCACAGCGTCGTACACAAAAGCCTGGTTCATCGGGTGGTGTCCATTTCTCGAAAGACCTGTTGGGCGGTCTTGAAGGCGGTGTTGGCGGAGGGGACTCCGCAGTAGATGGCGGTCTGCAGCAGGATTTCCTTGATTTCGTCCCTGCTGAGGCCGTTCCGGAGGGCGGCGCGGATGTGCATGGCCAGCTCCTCCCAGTGGCCGTGCGCCACCATGGCGGTGATGGTGACCGCGGAGCGCATCTGGCGGGTCAGGCCGGGCCGGGTCCAGATTCCGCCCCAGGCAATGCGGGTGATCATGTCTTGGAAGTCGTCGGTGAATTCGTCCTTGTTGGCGTTGGCCCGGTCCACGTGCGCGTCGCCCAGCACCTCGCGCCTGACCACCATGCCGCCGTCGTAGATTTCCTGGCTGGTGGCGCCGGGCTGGACCACGCCGTGGCGCTGCGCCCCGTCGTGTTCAGCGCCGCTCACTGGGCGGCCTGCCGTGATTCGGCCCAGCTGGCCAGGCTGCGCATCAGGTCCGCAACGTGTGCCGGAGCTTCGGCGGGTGCCAGGTGGGAGATGCCCTCCACGGTCACCGCCGTCGCGGTTCCGCCCCCGGCGGTGATTCCCGCTGCCACTTCCTCGGCCATGGCGGGCGTGGCGACGCCGTCCAGGGACCCGGCGATGACCTGGGTGGGGACGGTGATGCTGCCCAGCTCCTGCCGGGCGTCGAATGCGGCCAGCGCCTCGCAGCAGAAGGCATAGCTGAACCGGTCGGCGTCGCGCAGGGCGTGCAGCAGGCGGCTGCTGAAATCGGGTTCCCGGTCCATGAAGCCCGGCGCGAACCAGCGCTCCGCGGACCCCTGGATCATGACCGGCGTGCCCTGGGTGCGGACGGTCTCGGCGCGCTCCAGCCACCCTTCGGGGGTGCCGATCTTGGCGCCGCTGTTCTGCACGGAAAGGCTCTTCAGCCGTTCCCCGTGCTTGATGCCCAGCTGAAGGCCGACGGCGCCGCCCAGGGAGACTCCTGCGCAGTGGAAGTTTTCACCGGGGGCGATGGAGTCCACCAGGTCCACGACGGCGTCAGCGAGCGCGGCGACGTCGAACGCTTCGGTGGCGGCGGGTGAGACGCCGTGACCGGGAAGGTCCCAGGCCACCACGTCGTAGTCGTTGCCGAGCAGGGACGCCACCCTGTTCCACAGGATCGACGAGGTGCCCAGGGAGGGCCCCACCACCATCAGGGGGTGGTCGCCCAGGGGACGTTGCGGGGACAGCAGCGCTGCTTTCAAGGCCGGCTTAGCCACGGGAGGCTCCATTCGCGTCGGTGGTAGGGGAAGTGAATTCGGGAAAGGCGGCCAGGACGCGGCGGGCGATCTCCGCCGCCTGGCCCAGGTAGCTGGCGGGGCCCAGGAGCTCCTCCAGCCGGGCGTCAGGGACGACGGCGGCGGGGACGGCGCCGCGGAACAGCTTGCGGTAGGTGGCGGCTTGTTCCGGAGGGGGCGCCTGCAGCGTCTGGTCCACCACGTCCTGCAGCTGCTGCTTGCCGCTGCGGCCGTCCTTCTCCTCAAGGAGGGGGGCCACCGCGGCGCTGACGCCCTCAGCCAGCAGCAGCGGGCCGGACAGGTCAAGGTTGCGGCGCATGGCGTCCGGGAAGACCTGCAGCCCCCCGGCGAGTTCGCGGATGTGGCCAGCGGCGCCGAGGGCCAGGGCCAGCAGCTGGCGCAGGGCCGGCCATTCGGTGTGCCAGGCGCCGTCCGGGCGTTCGTCATTGAAGTTGGCGGCAGCCACATGCAGCTGGGCGGCCAGCTGTGGTGCCTGCAGCGCCGCGCTGCGGACCAGGACGGACAGCACCGGGTTCTGTTTCTGCGGCATGGCGGATGAGACTCCCCGCCCTGCCGCCCGCGGTTCGGCGAGCTCCGCCACCTCGGGCCGGCTCAGGAACAGCACGTCGGCGGCGATCTTGCCAAAGGCGTCCAGCACGGATGCCAGCGCATGGCCCAGGGATGTGATGGCCAGGCGGTTGGTATGCCAGGGAGCCGCGGCTGGAGCCAGGCCCAGCTGGGCCGCCAGGGCGTCGGCCAAGGTAAACGGCGTGGCCTGGGAGCCATCCGTCAGCACGGTTCCGGCAGCGAGGGTCCCCGCCGCCCCGCCGAACTGAACCGGGAACTCCAGGTTTTCCAGTTGCCGCCCCGCGGCGGCCACGCCCTGGAACCACTGAGCGGCCCGCAGCCCGAAGGTGTAAGGCAGCGAATGCTGTGTCAGGCTCCTGCCCACGCACAGCGTGTCCGCATGCTGCCCGGCAAGGTGCGCGAGCGCCGTCGCGGTGCCTTTCAGGTCCGCCAGCACCGCGTGGACGGTGTTGCGGGCCAGCAGCATCAGGGCAGTGTCCAGCACGTCCTGGCTGGTCAGGGAGGTGTGCACGGCCTTCGCGGCACCAACCCCGGCGGCATCGAGAGCCGCCACGTTCTTCCGGAGGTCCGCCAGCAGCGGGATCACCGGGTTGCCGCCGCCCTGGGCGCGCAGCGCAATACCGGCCAGGTCGTAGCGCCCCGCCTCGGCGGCGGAGGCGACGACGGCGGCCGAACCGGCGGGTGCCAGCCCGGCCCGTTGCAGCACGGCGGCCCAGCCGGCTTCGACGGCGAGGATGGCCGCCAGCACTGCCCGGTCCCCCGTCAGCGCCGCCACCAACGGCGACGCTGAGACGGGGGTGAGCAGGCCGGCGTCGGCCTCTTCCGCGAAGGCGCGCAGGTCTCCCAAAGCGGCGGCGTGGGTCACTGGAAGTCCAGGAAGACCGTCTCGCCCTCACCCTGGAGGCGGATGTCCCAGGTGAGGCCGCCGTCGGGGGCGCGGCGGGCGATGAGCGTCTCGCGGCGCTCCGGCTCCAGCGAGCTCAGCAGCGGGTCATTGGCCAGTGCCTCGGTGTCCTCCGGCAGGTAGATGCGGGTGAACAGCCGGTTAGTCAGGCCGCGGGCGAAGAGTGCCACGGAAATGAACGGGGCCGCACCCGGCTTGGTGGGGCCGGGGTTGACGGTGGTGAAGGTGAAGACGCCGGAGTTGCCCACGGCGCCGCGGCCCCAGCCGGTGAAGGTGTAGCCGTCCCGGACCAGGGAACCGGTGCGCTGGACAACCTTGCCCTCGGCGTCCGGCTGCCAGATCTCCAGGATGGCGTCCGGGATGGTGTGGCCCGCGCCGTCATAGACGGTGCCCTGCAGGCGGATGGAGCCCGGGAAGCCGGGGGGCAGGAGTTCGTTGTCCTTCTCGAACGGGAGCGCATAGCCGTAGAACGGGCCCACGGTCTGGCCGGGGGTGGGTACCAGTTTGGTGCTCATCTTTCCTACTCCTCGTCGCCTGCGGCGCCGAGCGCCTCGTTTTCGGTCCAGGTCCGCTTCGGGCCGGTCAGGACGATGTCCCAGTTGTAGCCCAGGGCCCATTCGGGTTCGGTGATGCTGTGGTCATAGGTGGCCACCAGCCGGTCGCGGGCGTCCTGGTCCACGATGGTCTGGTAGATCGGGTCCAGCGGGAACAGCTGGTCGCCAGGGAAGTACATCTGGGTGATGATCCGCTGGGTGAATTCGGTGCCGAACAGCGAGAAGTGGATGTGCGCCGGCCGCCACGCATTCAGGTGGTTCTTCCACGGGTAGGCGCCGGGCTTGATGGTGATGAACCGGTACGAGCCGTCCGGGCCGGTGATGCAGCGGCCAATGCCCGTGAAGTTGGGGTCGATGGGCGCGGGGTGCTGGTCACGCTTGTGGATGTAGCGGCCGGAGGAGTTGGCCTGCCAGATTTCCACCAGCTGTCCCGCCACCGGGCGGCCCTCGCCGTCCAGGACCTTCCCGGAGACGATGATCCGTTCGCCCAGCGGTTCGCCGTTGTGCTGGATGGTCAGGTCCGATTCCAGGGCGTGCACATCCTGGTGCCCGAACGCCGGCGAGTACAGCTCGATGGTTTCCGGGTCCGCGTGCTGCAGGCTCTTGGTGGGGTGGCGCAGGATGCTGCTGCGGTACGGCGGGTAGTCCAGGCGCGGCTGGATCTCCGGCTGGCCGCCGTCCTTGAGGGCGCGCCGGTAAGCCTCGCCGATGGCGCTGATCTCTGCACTGAGGTCCGCCTGCGACTCGATGGCCTTGTCCAGGGGCTGGTGGGCAGCCTTGGGTTCGGCCGGGGGCACGAGCTCCTCCGACTCCAGCTCGGCGTTGATGTCTTCCTTCACGGCTGGCTCCTTTCTGATCTGTTGGGTTTGTTGCGTCTGGGTACTGGGTGGTGCGGGCTAAGGGGTGCGGTGCAGCGAGTCGTACTGGACCGCATGCCGCACCGGAGCATTTGGGGCGCCGTAGCCGTCGTAGGCGCCGCGGCGTTCCACCATTTCGAAGAACACGCTGCCCACGGTGGCGGTGTAGAAGTGCAGGAACTCGCCCTCGGCATCCCGGTCGAACAGCAGGTTGAGTTCCTGCAACGTAGCCAGGAATCCCGGTTCCAGGTCGAACCGGGCGTCCAGGTCCTCGTAGTAATTGGCCGGGATCTGCAGGAATTCCAGGCCGCGGTCCCGGGCGGCCCGGGCGGTGGCCACCAAGTCCTCCACGGCGAAGGCGATGTGTTCCTGATAGGTCTTGCGGGCCTCGTTCCGTGCCTGCTGGATGGGTGCCAGGTTGAGCACGAGCCGCACGGCGCCGTCGGAGGTCTGCATGACCTGGGACCGGACCAGGCCGCTGGGGCTGGGTACCTCGGCGAACGGCTGGGGCTCCAGGGCCAGGGCGCTGGTGTAGAAGAGGACAGCCTCGTCAAAGTGCTGCCACGGCTGGGCCAGGTTGACGTGGTCGATGACCGCCCTCGCTCCTGCCGAAGGGTGTTCCAGCCCTTCCCCGAATTCGTGCGTCCACGCCGCGGTTCCGTCCGGGCTGCCCTGGCAGAGGAAGATCTCGGTGGAGTCCGGGGCGGAGATGCCCTGGAACACTTCCTCGTCCGCCTGGACCTTGCGGGCCACCACGGGGGCCTTGAGCTGCTGGGCCCGCGCGGAGGCAATCACGGGGGAATCGACGTCGAACCCCAGCGCGGCAATGGCCGGCTCGGCGTGCTGCGCGGCCTGCTCGTTGATGATCACCCGGGCCTGCCCCATGGTCCACAGCTGGACGTCCTTGGTGCGGTGGCGGCCCTCGAACTGGAACCCGAGCTGGCCCAGGAGCTTCTCCAGCTGGGCGGTATCGTCCGCCTTGACCTCGGCAAAGTTGAAGCCGGCAGGTTCGTTGACCTTGGGCAGCGTGGCAAGTTCCATGGGATAACGACGGCGGAGCGCGGCTGCGTTGCCGGGCGCGGCTTCGGCGCCGGCGAGCCATTTGGCACTTTGCTCCTCCAGCCAGATCAGGGACCGCATGGCATCCACCGCGGTGCGCTCGACGTCCGACTGGCGGAAGACGTCGTTGAAGACCTCCAGCGACACGGGTCCGGTGTAGCCGGCGCGGACCACGTGGCCCATGAACTTGGCGAGCTCGAACTGCCCCTCGCCCGGGAAGACGCGGTAATGGCGGCTCCAGGACAGGACGTCCATGGAGAGCTTGGGGGCGTCCGCCACCTGGACGAAGAAGATCTTGTCCGGGTTGATGTCCTCGATCGGCGCCGTGTCCCAGTCGCGGGACAGGATGTGGAAGGAGTCCAGGCAGGTTCCCAGGTTGGGGTGGTCCACCATCTCCACCAGGCGGTAGGCGTGCTCGTAGTCGTTGACGTACTTGCCCCAGGCCAGGGCCTCATAGGCCACCTTGACGCCGTGGTCCCCCGCCAGGTTTGCGAGCTGTGCCAGTTGTTCGGCGCGGACGGCGTCGTCGTCAATGGTGGCGGTGGCAACGTTGGAGCACACCAGGATGGTGTCCATGCCCAGGCGGGCCATGAGCTTGAACTTGGCCTCGGCGCGGCGGAGGTTGGCCTTCAGCAGGTCCGGGGTGACGCCGTCGAAGTCGCGGAAGGGCTGGTACAGGTCCAGGCCGAGCCCCAGGTCCGCTGCCATCTTCCGCACGTCTTCGGGGCTGAGCGGTGAGGTGACCAGGTCCTGCTCGAAGATTTCGATGCCGTCAAAGCCGGCGATGGCGCAGGCCTGCATCTTTTCCTTCAGGGTGCCGGAGAGGCAGACCGTGGCGATTCCGGTGCGCATCAGGCGGCCACCTCCTCGGCGGCCACAAGCTCCAGGAAGTGCGAGCGCATGCGCTCCGGGTCGGCGTCCAGGCCGGTGAAGATCCGGAACGCGTCGGCGGCCTGGCCCACTGCCATCCTGCCGCCATCCAGGACCTCGCAGCCCTTGGCGCGGGCGCCGCGGACCAGTTCGGTGTCGATCGGGCGGTAGACGATGTCCGCCACCCAGTGCCGGGGCTCGAGCAGGTCAAGGTCCAGCGGGACGCCGGGGTGGGCTGCCATGCCAACGGGTGTGCAGTGCACCAGGCCATCGGCCAGCTGCATCAGCTGCGGCAGCTCCGCCGTCGTGCGGGCCGTGACGGTGCTGTCCGGGAAAAAGCCCTGCAGCTCGGCAGCCCGTGCGGTGGCCCTGGCGGGGTCCATGTCCACCAGGTCCAGGGATTTAACGCCTGCGCTGAGCAGGGCATAGGCGACGGCGGACCCGGCACCGCCCGCGCCGAGCTGCACCACGCGGTCCAGCCGGGCGCCGGGAAGGCCGGAGGCGAGGGCGGCGGCGAAGCCGGAGAAGTCGGTGTTGTGGCCGATGAAGCGGCCGTCCCGGATGACCACGGTGTTGACGGCACCGAGGCGGCGCGCGTCCGGGCTGACCTCATCCAGGTGCTGCAGGACCAGCTGCTTGCAGGGATGGGTGATGTTCAGGCCGTTGAAGCCCAGGATGCGGGCACTGTCCAGGATGGCGCCCACCGATTCCCCGGTCAGCCCCAGTTCCAGCAGGTCGATGGGACGGTACAGGTAGCGCAGGCCCTGCACGTCACCTTCCCGTTCGTGCATGGGCGGCGTGAGCGATGGCGTAACGCCATCACCAACCAGCCCTACAAGGTAGGACTCAGTTCGATTGCTCATGCGTGCAGCTCCTTTGGTACGGCACCGGGCAGGCGCGGAACTCGGCCGCGCTGCGGGTGATAGGGATTACGGTACAACAAATGTTCACTTATCGCACTCTTGTTCGTCATGCGAACAACAGTGTTGCCCCGGGGACGGTTGATGCCGTCCTGGCGCTACCGCTGCGGCAGCCTGGCCGCCAATTCGGCAGCGGCTTCCTGCAGCAGGGGAACGTGCGCCACGAGCCCCTCAAGGTCCAGCCGGAAGACCGGTACGGCAGTTGCCAGCGAGGCGAAGGCGTGCCCCTGGTCGTTGAGCAGCGGCACGGCCACGGCACGCATTCCCGCTTCGTTCTCCTCGTCCATGACCGCGTATCCCTGCCGGCGGACCTTTTCGATCTCAGCCCGGAAAGCGCGGCGGTCCGTCACGGACTTGTCAGTCAGCGCCTCCAGCGGGAGCTCCGCCAGCAGCTTTTCCCGTTCCGCATCCTCGGCAAAAGCCACCAGGGCCTTGCCCACGGCGGTGGTCGAGAGCGAGCCCAGGTGGCCGGGGTCGCTGGTCACGCGGAAGGTCTGCGGCCCGTCCACCTTGCTGACGGTCAGGTGGTGCAGGCCGTCGCGGACGCTGAGGATGGTGGCCTCGCCGGTCTGCTCGGTGACCCGGCGGAGGATGGGCATGGCCGTACCCGCGAAGCCATGGTGGTTGGAGACGCGCTGCCCCAGCTGGAAGATCCGCAGGCCCAGGTGATAGCGGCGGCCGTCCGGCTCGTAGTCGACAAAGCCGTCGCGGGTCAGGGAGCCCAGCAGGCGGTAGGTGGTACTGAAGGGAAGTTCGGCGCGGCGGGAAATTTCTGCGGCACTGGCACCGCGGGGTTCATCACCCAGGAGGACCAGCAGCCCCAGGGCCTTGCCCACCATGTCCGTGCGGTCGGCGGGACGGGCGCCCACTTTGCCTTCCGGCGGCATGGCATTCACGGGCTCTCCGGCGCGGGCGGCGGCAGCGGATTCTTCATTGACCGCTGTGGTTTGGTTCACACTCATGCATTCGATGTTGCCACAATGTGAGAGCTATTTCTAGATGGTGATTATTTTCTTGACAGGTGACTGCCCTCACAGTCATAGTTTCTGTATCGCAAAAGTAGCTCCCACCATGTGGCTACAACTGCCGGGTCTTTGCACCGGACTCCAGCCGCATCCCCCGCCCGCACCAAGGCATCGGCGGCTGCGACCCCCCAGATCCATCCGCGACAATGTCGTCACACCAAAGGAACACCATGAGCAAGACACTTCCGTCCGCAGGGGCGGGTGCCCTCACCTCCGCCGGGACACCCAAGAAGGCCGCCCTCGCCAGCTTCCTGGGCAGCGCCGTCGAATACTATGACTTCTTCATCTTCGGCTCGGCCGCAGCACTGATCTTCCCCACGGTCTTCTTCCCCAATGCCGATGCCAACGCCGCCATCATGTCCTTCGCAACCTTCGGGTTCGCGTACGTGGCACGTCCCATCGGCGCCATCATCCTGGGCCACTTCGGCGACCGGGTGGGCCGGCAGAAAGTCCTGATGTTCACCCTGGTGCTCATGGGTGCTTCCACCTTCGTCATCGGCTGCCTGCCCGACTTCCGTACGGTCGGCTGGTGGGCTCCGGCGCTGCTGGTGCTGGCCCGCCTCTGCCAGGGCCTCTCCGCGGCAGGCGAGCAGGCCGGCGCCTCCTCCATGACCCTGGAGCATGCCCCGGACAACCGCCGCTCCTTCTTCACCTCCTGGACCCTCACCGGCACCCAGGGCGGCCAGATCCTCGCAGCCCTGGTGTTCATCCCCGTCCTGGCCCTGCCGGACGAGATCAAGTTCGGCATCGGCTGGCGCATCCCGTTCTGGCTGAGCGCCGCGGTGGTGGTGGTGGCGTTCCTCATCCGCCGCACCCTGCACGAGCCGCCCGCCTTCGAGGAAGCCCGGAAGAACGCACAGATCGCCAAGCTGCCCGTGGCAGACCTGCTCAAGGGCCACTGGCGCGACGTGCTCCGCGTGATCTGCTGCGCCTTCATCGCCGCCGTCTCCACCGTCTTCGGCACCCTGGCCATCAGCTACGCCAAGACCGTTGCCGGCGTGGACGGCACCACCACCCTGTGGCTGGTGGTTGCTGCCAACATCGTGGCCCTGGGCACCCAGCCGCTCTTCGGAATGCTGGCCGACAAGATCGGCCGCAAGCCCGTCTTTATCTACGGCGCCCTGGCCAGCGCGGTCCTCACCCCCGTCTTCCTGCTGAGCCTGGAGTCCCACAGCGTCCCGCTGATGTTCCTGGCCGCCATCGGCTACTTCTCGTGCGGCTACGCGGCGGCCAACGCCGTCTGGCCTTCCTTCTACGCCGAAATGTTCAGCACCAAGGTCCGGTTCTCCGGCCTGGCCATCGGAACCCAGCTGGGCTTCCTGATGGCAGGGTTCGCGCCCGCCATCGTGGCTGCCATGGGCGGCATCAAGCCCGGCGGCTGGGTCCAGATCAGCATCTTCACTGCCATCATCTGCGCGGTGGCCGCTGTCTCGGCCCTGACCGCAAAGGAATCCTTCCGGACCCCCACCAAGCAGCTCGGCCTGAAGTAGGCCGTCCGCCGCGTACAGCCTGGCCCGGTTTTCAGGCCGGAGAGCCCGCCATTCCCCCACATGGCGGGCTCTCCGGCGTTAAAACTGGGCCAGGCCGTTAAGACTGGGCCAGTCTCCGGCTACCGCCCTGTCTCCAGCACCGAGGCGAGGTCGAAGTTCACCGGCTCCTCCAGCTGCGCGTAGGTGCAGGATTCCGGGTCCCGGTCCGGCCGCCAGCGGTTGAACTGGGCAGTGTGGCGGAACCGGTCACCCTCCATGTGGTCGTAGCGGACCTCCACCACCAGTTCGGGCCGGAGCGGAACGAAGGACAGGTCCTTGCCGGCGCTCCAGCGGCTCCCCTCCGCGTTCCGCGGGGTCCGTTCGCCTTCTTCCTGCTTGGCCCAGGCCCAGGGGTGGTTGTCGAAATCGGTCACCAGCGGCTGGAGTTCCTGGAACAGCTCCTGCCGCCGCTTCATCGGGAAGGCGCCGATGACTCCCACGCTGGCCAGGCCGCCGTCGTCCTTGTACAGCCCCAGCAGCAGCGAGCCGATGGCGTCCGGGCCGCTCTTGTGCAGGCGGTAGCCGGCCACCACGCAGTCCGCGGTGCGCTCGTGCTTGACCTTGAACATCACCCGCTTGTCGGGTTCGTACCGGCCGTTCAGCCGCTTGGCCACGATGCCGTCCAATCCGGCCCCCTCGAACTGCTCGAACCAGTGCCCGGCCGTGTCCTTGTCCGTGGTGGCCGCGGTGAGGTGCACTGGTGCCTTGCTCGCGGCGAGCGCCTTCTCCAGCGCAGCGCGCCGCTCAGCAAAGGGCCTGCCGGTGTAGTCCTCATCGCCGAGGGCCAGGAGGTCAAAGGCCACAAAGCTTGCCGGGGTTTGTTCCGCCAGGAGCTTCACGCGGCTGGCGGCAGGGTGGATGCGCTGCTGCAGGGTGTCGAAGTCGAGCCTGTCCCCGGACGCCCCCACGAGGATGATCTCGCCGTCCACCACGCAGCGCGGGGGCAGGTTCTCCTTGAGCGCGGCCACGAGTTCCGGGAAGTACCGCGTCATGGGTTTTTCGTTGCGGCTGCCGATCTCCAGGTCATCGCCGTCACGGAAAATGATCGACCGGAAGCCGTCCCACTTGGGTTCGTAGCTGAGGTCCCCGCCGCCGGGAATACCGTCGATGCCGCTGACGGCCTTGGCAAGCATGGGCGGGACGGGCGGCATCACGGGAAGTTCCATGTGCCCATTCTTGCCCGGCCGGTGGCCCGGGCGGTAGGGCGGCGCGCCCGCTTCAGGCCGCCAGCAGCCACACGACCAGCACCAGCACCGGCGCAGCGGCGGCCGTGGAAAGCAGGATGGTTTCGCGCGCCACGGCCACGCCCCGCCCATACTTGCTGGCGAACAGGAACACGTTCTGGGCCGAGGGCAGCGCTGCCATGAGCACCACGCCCAGGAGCATGTGGTGGTCCAGGTTGAACAGGAAACGTCCGACGACGAACGCGACCGCCGGCATCACAGCGGACTTCAGTGCCGTGGCAGTGAGGATTTCGGCCGTGTGGCCGCCGCTCCGGAGCATCCTGGTTCCGCGCAGCGACATGCCGAAAGCCAGCAGCACCACCGGGACAGCAGCACCGCCCAGCAGGGTGAGCGGCGCCATCACCGGGGCGGGCAGCTCCACGTGGAACGCCGCCAGGACCACACCGAGGAGCGAGGCGATGATCATGGGGTTGCGGAAGGGCTGCGTGAGCATCAGCCGGGGCGAGAACCGGCCGGCTTCCGCGAGGTCCAGCAGGGTCAGGACCAGCGGGGCGAACAGGAGGAGCTGGACCAGCAGGACCGGGGCCACCGGGGTGGCATCCCCCAGGGCATAGAGCGTGATGGGGATGCCGATGTTGTTGGCGTTGACGTAGGAGCCGGCCATGGCACCCACTGCGGTCTCAGCCAGGGGCCGCCGGAACCAGATCCGGCTGGCGGCCACGTATAACAGCGCGGTGGCCGCCGCAGTGATCATGGCCAGCGGAACATAGGCGGAAAAGACCACGGACAGATCCGATTTCAGCACCACCGTGAACAGCAGGACCGGGTTGGTGATGAAGAAGGCAGTACGGGTCAGGGCGTTGATGGTGGGTTCATCGCCCAGGCCGCAGCGCGCGGCAAGGTATCCGACGGCAATGACGACGCCGATCACCGCCAGTCCGATCAGCACACCGCCCACGTGGGGTACTTCCTTCCGGTTCCGCCGTGCACCACCGCAGGAAGGCAGTACTACAAGTTCACAACTTATCGAATAAGGTGCGTTGTGCCAGCAGGCGTCCACGGAGTGGCCTCCCCCGCCGCCCGCCGTCGTGCTTTGTGAAAAGATCAACCATGCGCGCCATGCAACACTCCAGCAAACTCCGGAACGTCCGTTACGAACTTCGCGGGCCGATCCTTGAGGCGGCCAAGAACATGGAGGCCGAAGGGCACCGGATCCTCAAGATGAACCTTGGGGACACCGCGCCTTTTGGGCTGGAAGCGCCCGAGTCCGTGGTGGTGGACATGATCCACCACCTTCGCGGCGCCCAGGGCTACAGCGATTCAAAGGGCATCTTCACGGCCCGGACCGCCATCTCGCAGTATTACCAGACCCGGGGCCTGATGAACATTGGGGTCGAGGACATCGTCATCGGCAACGGCGTCAGCGAACTGATCTCCATGTGCCTGCAGGCCTTCATGGAGAACGGCGACGAAATCCTGGTCCCGGCACCTGACTACCCCCTGTGGACGGCCGCCGTGACCCTGACCGGCGGCAAGCCCGTCCACTACGTGTGCGACGAGGCGGAGAACTGGTGGCCGGACATGGCCGATGTGGAAGCGAAGATCACCAACCGCACCAAGGGCATCGTGATCATCAACCCGAACAACCCCACGGGCGCCGTCTACCCCCGGCACATTTTGGAACAGTTCGCCGGGCTGGCCCGGAAGCACAACCTGGTCCTGTTCTCCGACGAGATCTACGAGAAAGTGCTCTACGAAGGCGCCACGCACATCCACACCGCCGCGGTGGCCGAGGACGTGTGCTGCCTGACCTTCAGCGGCTTGTCCAAGGCCTACCGGATGCCCGGCTACCGGGCCGGATGGGTGGCCATTACCGGCCCGCTGGCTGCCACCGCCGCCTACCGTGAAGCGTTGGAACTGCTCGCGTCGCTGCGCCTGTGCGCCAACGTTCCCGCCCAGCACGCCATCCAGACCTGCCTCGGCGGCTACCAAAGCATTGACGCGCTGGTGAAGCCGGGGGGCCGGCTGCGCGAGCAGCGGGACCTTGCCCACAAACTGCTCACGGCCATTCCCGGCGTCACCTGCGTCCCGGCGTCGGGCGCCATGTACCTGTTCCCACGCCTGGACCCGGAGCTGTACCCGATTGAGAGCGACGAGAAATTCGTCCTGGACCTGCTGCGGGACCAAAAGATCCTGGTCTCCCACGGCTCGGCCTTTAACTGGCCTGCGCCGGACCACTTCCGCTTTGTCATCCTTCCCTCGGTGCTGGACATCGAGGAAGCCGTCCGGAGGATTTCCACGTTCCTGGCGGCCTACCGGAGCGGGGCCGTGGCCTGAAACCGCGGCGGCGCGAAGAACTAACCGGGCCCTAACCGCGGGGAAACCGGTACGCAACATTCCAGGCCCACACTTGGTAGTGCAGGCAAGAGCCGGCACCAGCTCCAGCCAGGAGGCCCCAGCGATGTTGAAGAAAGCGACCACGCATGTAACACGAGTCCGCGCCCTGGACCAGCTCCACCGCGGCGATGAAATCGAAGCCCGCCTGTCGGTGGGGCCCTCCTACGACGACGTGGTGATCCGCCGCGGCAGCGTCCAGGAAACAGCGCCCGGCATCGGTGTGGTCTGGATCCTGGACCGCATCAGCGGCGTGCGCAAAGCCATCAATACGGACGAGTGCAGCGTCTGGCGGGTGGCATAGCAGGTCCGGGAAGACGGTGGCGGGCGTAGTCAGGAAGGACTGTCCGCAACCTGTTCCTCCTCCGGCTCCTGCTGCCGGAGTGCGAGCGAATGCAGCCACTCGATGCTGGCGTCCGTTACCGGATGGGCGGTCCCGAGCGACTCCAGGAAGTCCCGCACCTCAACCATTTCTGCCTCCCTGCGGACGGCATGCAGCCGCGTGCCCTCAAGCATCCGCGCCACCAGCGCATCGCCTGACGGGCCAAGTTCCGCTGCAATCTGGCTGATGACCCAGTCTTTTGCCCCTGCCGCCTCGGCGGCCGTGACTGACTCCAGGACAGTGGCGGCCAGCCCCTTCATGAAGACGCTGCGGAGCAGCTTCCGGCCGGCCGCCGCTCCCGCTTGGCTTCCGGCGTTGGTGGCCGGGATGCCCCATCCGGTGAAGATGGCCACCAACGCGTCCGCCCCCGTGCCGCTGACCAGCAGGGGCGAACTGATCCGGCCCCGCGGAACGGGCGCCAGGACGGCGACATCGGCGAAAAGGATGCCGCTCCCGGCCGCCCGTTCCGCGAGCTGCCGCTTTTGGTCCGGTCCGGTGGTGTTGAGGTCCGCGAAGATGGCCGCCGGGTCCATCGCGGCCAGCGCCTCGTCAAGGACGGATTCGGCGGCGCGGGCTCCCACCAGGCTGATCACCAGGCCGGCGCCCGCCACTGCTTGACTGATGCCAGGGGCCCGCAGCACCCCGGGCGGGACTGCGTCGACAGCAGGGTCCGTTCCCGTCACCCGCAATCCACGGGCGGCCAGGTCCTGGGCGTAGATGCTCCCGGCTTCCCCCAGGCCCAGGACGGCGACAGGCCGGCTGGCCGTTCCCGCCGGACTACCGTGCACCGGCGGCCGCGGTCCGCCAGCCGCCGTGGTATTCGGTACGGGCGGTGACCGCGTAGGGCGCCGGGCTGACGACCGCCCGGACACTGATCTGTTCATGCGGTTCCACGGTGGTCTTGCGGGATCCGCCGTCGGGTTCGCCCCAGACAACCCGCACTTCGGTACCGATCTCCACGTTGGGGTCCACCGTGGCCAGCGAGAGGCCCCGGCGTTCATTGGCCGTCACGCCGGTGAAGAGCGACAGTCCAACCCCCGTCCCGTCCGCGTCGATGACGGAGTCGTAGTTGGACGACCCGTAGTTGGCGTTGGGGACGTCGAAGAACTGGTAGCCGGGCTTGTCGCGGTCCAGGAACGATGCCCAGATGGTGGCCAGGTCCTCATCGTTCCAGGCGAGGGTGACCTTTTTCCGCTGCGCGGCGGGGTCGATCTGCTGGAGGGCGTCCCGGCCAATGAAGTCGTGGTCGAATTTGACGAAGGAGCCGTAGCCCAGTTCCCAAGGGGTCAGGTAGTAGTCCTCGATGTTGCCGGAGACGAACGAGCCGGCGAGCGCGTTGACCGCTTCGTAGCTGGTGGCCGGCAGCCATTCACGGTAGGCGCGCTCGGCGTCGCTGCTGTAGATGGCCGGCAGCGGCGAGGGGATCCAGCCCGATTCGAGCGTGTTCGAGGAGTAGGCCCGCGACCCGCACGGTTCCAGCCCGAACTCAGCCCCGGCCTCGAGCACGGCATCCCGGATTTTTCCGTGCTGTTCGTAGGGTCCCCAGATTTCCAGCCCCGGGGCTCCCGCCATGCCGTGGCGCAGCGTGCGGACCTGCTCCCCGGCGATGGCCAGGTGGCCCATGTGGAAGAACTTCACCTGCTCCAGAGTCCCGCCGTTGAGCTTTTCGATGATCTGCCAGGCGCTGGGGCCCTGGATCTGGAAGCGGTAGTACTTCCGGCTGACAGCCTGGCCGTAGGGGCGCGACGGCGACCTGTCATCGTAGGTGCATTCGACGTCGTATCCGCCGGTTTCGGCGTGGAACTGGAGCCAGTTGGCGGCCGGCGCGCGGCCAACGTAGACGAACTCCTGCTCTTCCAGGTGGAACAGGATGCCGTCGCCGATCACCCCGCCGTTGGAGGCCGTGGGCACGAACTGCTTGGCGGTGTTCACCGGGAAGTTGGCGAAGCTGTTGATGCCCGTGTCCGAGAAGAGCTTCAGCGCATCGGGGCCCTTCACGAAGAAGTTGACCATGTGGTGGGACTGGTCGTAGAGCACCGCCGTTTCACGCCATGCGCGCTGCTCGCGCCGCCAGTTGGTGAACTCGGCGGGAACCACCGGATAGATGTAGGTGCCGAGCTGGGAATTGCGCAGCAGTTCAACGGTGTTTCCCGCCGCATCAAGCACGTCCTGCAGGGATTTCGGGGCCATGGGCTTTCTCCTTCGGTTCAGGGGTGGCGCAGTTCAGTGGGTGGCGCGGTAGCTCTCGCGTGCGTATTGCACGAAGGGAGCGGGGGCGACGGTGGCCCGGATGGGGACCTGCCGGTGGGGTTCCACCTGCAGTTTGGCGGAGTTGGGCTCTTCGCCCCAGAGCACGGTGACCTCGGCGCCGTCCTCCAGTCCGTCCACCGCCGCCAGGGAAACAAAGGAGTGCTCGTTGGCGATGTAGCCGCAGTCAAAGGACTGGCCCACCGTTACGCCACCCTGGAGCACCCGGTCCACCTGGAACAGGGCGTAGCGGGCCTTTGGCATGTCGATGTACTTGGCGGGAAGCCCGGGACGCAGGAGGGAACCCATCACGTCCTGGACGTCGTCCGGGTTCCAGACGAGTGTCACCTTGCGGCGGGAGGGTGTGCGGGAGAGCGCCTCCAGCGCCTCACGGCCCACGAAGTCGTGGTCGAATGCGACGGAGCGGCCGTACCCGAGCTCGTACGGGGTGAGGAAGTAATCCTCGATGGCCGCCGAATCGAAACTCCCGCCGAGTGAACCGGCCGCTGACGCCGGGAGCCATTCGCGGTAGCCGCGCAACCGTTCGTCCGTAAAGACCGCCGGGACGGGCGAGGGCACCCACCCGGACTCAAGGTTCGCCGTCGAGTAGCCTTTTGCCCCCACCTGCGTCAGCCCGAACTCCCCACCGGCCTGCAGCAACGCGTCCCGGACGCGTTCGCCCTCTGCCCAAGGGCCGAACAGCTCATAGCCGGGCTGCCCGGCCATGCCGTGCCGGATCGCCCGGACCTGCAATCCGGCGATGGGGAGGTGCCCCATGTGGAAGAAACCGAGCTGCGGCACAGGGGCGCCGGTGAGTTTTTCGACGAGGGCCAGGGCGGTTGGCCCCTGGAGTTCGTAGCGGAACAGCCGGGGGTCACCGGCGCGGACGATCGAGTTTCCGTCCCGGGAGACCTCAACGTCGTGGCCTCCGGTTTCGGCGTGGTACTGCACCCAGTCGATGGCCATCGGGTGGCCCACCAGGTTGAAGGACTGTTCGTCGAGGTGTGCCAAGATGGCGTCGCCGATGAGCTGCCCTGAATGGTTCACCGCGATGAACTGCTTGGCACGGTCCACGGGAAAGTTCGCGAAAGAGTTCACCGCGAGCCCGCGCAGCAATCCTTCCGCGCCCGGTCCGGAGAGGAAGAGATCGGTCATGTGGTGCGACTGGTCCAGGAGGGCACAGGCTGTACGCCAGGAATTCTGCTCGGAGCGCCAGTTGCTGAACTCGGCCCGCACGGGAAAAACGTGGGGGCTGGCGGGCGAATCGCGCAAAAGCTGGACCGGTGAAGCCGCCTGGTCCAGCGCCTCCTGCAAAGACCCTGTCACTGCCAAATCCCTGTCACTGCGAACTCCATCGTTCGGTCCACGGTGGAAAGCAGCCCGGGACGTCCAGTACCAACACGATTGCTAACAAAATTGTATCGGATGTCTTGACCAGAGTTCCAGAGCGTGGTTTTCTGGCACTGTCCGCCGGAAAGGACTGACCATGGGCCGCCCAGGCACCATGCCCGCCGTGGAACGCGAGGGTGCACATGCCCGATACAGAGGGGATCCCCTGCCTCCTGATGCGGGGCGGGACCTCCAAGGGTGCCCTGTTCCTGGCGTCGGACCTGCCTGCCGACCCCGGAGAACGCGACGACCTGCTGCTGCGGATCATGGGCTCTCCTGATCCCCGCCAGGTGGACGGACTGGGTGGAGCGCACCCCTTGACCAGCAAGGTTGCCGTCATCGCGCCGTCTCCGGACGCCGGCGCGGACGTGGACTACCTTTTCCTCCAGGTCGCTGTGGACACCGCACTTGTCAGCAGCCGGCAGAACTGCGGCAACATCCTTGCCGCCGTCGGGCCCTTCGCCGTGGAACGTGGCCTGGTGCAGCCAGCCGACGGCCACACCGAGGTGCGCATCCGGATGCTGAACACCGGCAGCATGGCCACCGCACGGTTTGCCACGCCCGGCGGCGTGGTGGATTACGACGGCGGCCCGGCGGCAGGCGGTGCGGTGGCGATCGATGGCGTTCCGGGGACGGCGGCAGCCATCCGGCTCAACTTCGAGGGCACGGCGGGGTCTTCGACCGGCGCCCTGTTCCCCACGGGCAGGACCCTGGACCACACGGAGGGCGTGGACCTCACCTGCGTTGACAACGGAATGCCCACCGTCCTGATGCGTGCCGCCGCTCTGGGCATCACCGGGAACGAGGCCCCTGCAGACCTCGAGGCCAATGAAGACCTGGCACAACGGCTGGCCGGGATCCGCCTCGCCGCGGCGGACCTGATGGGCATGGGCGATGTCAGCGCTGCCACCGTGCCCAAGCTGGTGCTGCTGGCGCCGCCACGGGCCGGGGGCGCCATTGCCACCCGCAGCTTCCTTCCCGTCCGGGTCCACACCTCCATCGGCGTGCTCGGAGCACTCACGGTGGCGGCGGGTGTGCTGGCGGAGGGGTCGGTGGGCCATGACCTGGCCGCGCTTCCTTCACCGGGGGAACCCTTCCGGGTGGAACACCCCACCGGCCATTTTGACGTCGAGGTGGCCATCGAGAAGACCCCGGACGGCTGCACGGTGACCCGCTCAACTGCCCTCAGGACAGCACGGAAGATTTTCGAAGGACGCGTCTTCCCGCGCCCGCGCCCCTAACCACTGCACAACGACCCCTTGAGAGAGGACAGCTTCATGACCGGGTATACCTCGTTCGACGTCGCCCACCTGGGAAACGTGGAACTGCTGACCCCCGTCTTCGAGGAAAGCCTGTGGTTCTTCCGCGACCTGCTCGCCATGCGCGTTGTAGCGGAGACCGGCAGCGCTGGCACGAGGTCCGCCTACCTTCGCACCTGGGACGAATACCAGCGCTACACCCTCAAGCTCACCGCCTCAGCCGACGCAGGCGTCGGGCGCACCACCTTCCGGACCACCAGCCAGGAGGCCCTGGAGCGCCGGGTCAACGCCATCGAAGCCACCGGCCTGGGCATCGGCTGGGAAGACGGCGAGGTGGGCACCGGGCCCACCTACTCCTTCCGGGACCCCGACGGGCACCTCATGGGCATCTATTACGAAACCGAACGGTACGTGGCCACGGACGACAAACCCGCCCTGAAGAACCAGGCCTCGGCCTTCCCCGGCCGGGGCGTTAACGCCCGCCGGCTGGACCACATCAACTTCCTGGCCAAGGACGTGGTGGCCAACGGGGAGTTCGTGGCCCACGCGCTGTGCGGGCGGGAGAGTGAACGCATCCGGCTCGACGACGGCGGATATGCCGCCTGGTGGTTCCACTTCAACAACAAGTCCTATGACATCGTCTACTCCGACGACTGGCTCAAGCACGGCAACCGGCTCCACCACGTGGCATTCGCCCCGGATACCCGCGAGGACATCCTGAAGGCCGCGGACATCTTCCTTGAAAACGGCATCCACATCGAGTCCGGTCCGCACAAGCACGCCATCAACCAGACGTTCTTCCTCTACGTCTGGGAGCCCGGCGGCAATCGGATCGAACTGGCCAACGCCGGTGCCCGCCTGCTGCTGGACCCGGACTCGCCCGTGGTGGAGTGGAGCCAGGAGGAGCGCAGGAAAGGGCAGGCCTGGGGCATGAAAACCATCGAGACATTCCATACCCACGGAACGCCAAACATCCCCCAGTGAGAAAATTAAAGGATCCCGGCAGTACCGCACAGAGAGGTGCACCATCATGACCAACACAGTGGATACGTCCGCCCCGGTGACCACCGGCCTCTTCATCGGAGGCACCGAACGCCAGGCCGCCGCCACCATGGACATTGCCGATCCGGGCAAGCCTGGCACAGTGGTGGGCCACGCCGCGGCGGCCGCCCCCGCCGACGTCCAGGATGCCATCGCCGCGGCCAAGGCGGCCTATCCCGGATGGGCGGCGCTGGGTGCACAGGAGCGCGCAGACCGGATGCGGCAGGCACTGGAGGGCATCGCGGATTTCCGTGATGAGGATGCCGCCATCCTCTCGCAGGAAAACGGCAAGATCCGCATGGAAGCCTGGGTGGACTCCCTGGTGTTCGAGATCAGGTGGAACCTCGCCCTGGAACTGGCCCCCGACGTCGACACCGCCAAGGTGCTGCCGCCCGCGCCCGGCATTCCCGTCTCCACGTCGGTCACCTTCCAGCCCCTTGGCGTGGTGACGGTCATCGTGCCGTTCAACTGGCCCATTGCCATCCTCGCGGCCTCGCTCCCGCACGCACTGCTGGCGGGAAACACGGCGATCGTTAAGCCGCCACCCACCGCGCCGCTGGCAACGACACGCGTGGTCCAGCGGATTGCTGAAAAGCTGCCGCCGGGAGTGCTGAACGTGGTGACCGGCAAGGACGCGGACATGGCTGCGCTCATCACCAGCCCGGACATCGCCAAGGTCTGCTTCACGGGAAGCGTGGGCGGCGGCAAGCGCATCATGGAAATGGCCTCAAAGTCACTCACCCGGGTAACGCTTGAACTCGGCGGAAACGATGCCGCCGTCATCCTCTCGGACGCGGTCCTCGATGACACCCACCTGGACCGGCTCTACGCCGCGATCTTCGATACCACCGGCCAGATCTGCATGAACGCGAAGCGGGTCTATGTGCACCGGTCGCGCCTGGACGAGGTGGTGGCCGGGCTCTCGCAGCGGCTGGAGAAGGCGGTCATTGGCTACGGGCTCGACGACGGGACCACCATGGGTCCGCTGCACTCCCCCGTACAAAAGGCCTTCGTGGCTGAGCTCATCGAGGAGGCCAAGGAGGCGGGCGCGGATGTCAGGGAATTCGGCACCCTTCCCTCGGACCCTGAACTGCACGGCGGGAACTTCCTGCGCCCGGCACTGGTCATCGACCCGGACCCCTCGCTGCGGGTTGTCACCCAGGAACAGTTCGGGCCGGTCATCCCCCTGATCCCGTTCGACACGGAGGACGAGGCGGTGGAGGCGGCGAACGCCACCTGGGCGGGGCTGTGCGGCTCGGTGTGGACCGCCGACCCGGCAGCGGCCGACCGCGTGGGCGGACGCCTGGTCTGCGGCTACGTCTGGGTTAACGACCACGGGGCAACCCGACTGGACCTGCGCGCGCCATTTGGCGGAATGAAGCAGTCCGGCATGGGCAGGGAACAGGGTATTGAAGGAGTCCGGGCCTTCCAGGACACCCGTGCCATCGCCCATCTGGAACCGGAAGCAGCACAGGGGTAGGCCCGGAACGGACGGCGGACCGGAAGGTTCCGGATTCCATCAATAGCTATCGACATTACCTATGCACATAGGTAATCTTGGAGGTGGGTGCACCGCTGCACCCGCCGAAAGGATGACCTGATGGCGACTCGAATCATGCCCGCCCCCAACCGGGCAGCATCCCTGGAACTCATCAACAACTTCTCGCTGGAGATGACCGGCAAGGACATTCCCGCGCTCATCGAAGCAAAAGACAGGATTCCGCCGGGCACCCGCATTAACGTCACCTTCCTCGGCAACGAGGACCTGGAGATGCGGGTGGCCGCCGCCAAGGCCGCCCGGGACCTGGGATTCATTCCCGTGCCGCACGTCTCTGCGCGCCGGCTGGCATCGAAGGGCGAGCTCGAAAAGTTCCTTCAGCGCCTGGCGGAAGTGGGCGCCGCCGAGCACCTTTTCGTGGTGGGCGGCGACCCCGCAGAACCCGAGGGCCCGTACGAAGACTCCCTGGCGCTGGTCAACACCGGCCTCCTGCAGCAGTTCGGGGTGCGGGAAGTGGGAATCGGCGGATATCCGGAGGGCCATCCCGACATCCGCAAGGAAGACCTTTGGCGGGCGCTGGAGGACAAGACCGCAGCCCTCGCCGCGCAGGACCTTGGCGCCTCCATCATCACCCAGTTCGCCTTCGACACCGAACCTGTGGCTGCGTGGATCGCCGAGGTCCGGGCCAGGGGAATCCAGGCACCGATCCGCGTGGGAACCCCCGGCCCGGCGGGAGTCAAACGGCTCCTGGGCTTTGCGCGCCGTTTCGGGGTGGGCGCCAACGCGATGATCGTGAAGAAATACGGCTTCTCGCTGACCAACCTGATGGGCGATGCCGGCCCGGACCGGTTCGTGAACGACCTGGCCGCCGTCCTTGCCGACCGTGCGCCCGGCCAGGACCAGCACCTCCCGGGGCAGGTTGGCCTGCACTTCTATACGTTTGGCGGCCTGCTGGCCACGGCCAACTGGGTCCGGCACTTCACCGCGGAAGAGGGCTAGGACGGCATCCGATGGTCCTGCATACTGAATCCCGCAAGGACCAGTCCTGCCTGATCGTCCACGGGCCGGACCAGCCGGGCATCGTGGCTGCGGTGGCCGCCCTGGTGACCCGCAACAGGGGAAACATCGTCTCCCTGGACCAGTACTCCAGTGATCCTTCGTCGGGCGACTTCTTCCAGCGGGTGGTCTTCAACCGGCCGGACCTGGCCGCCGCGATGCCTGAGATCGAAGCCGACCTCGCCAGGACCCTCACCCCGCTGGGGTTGTCCTGGACCCTGACCGACCGCTCCATCCCCAAGCGCATGGCCATCCTGGTATCCACCTCCGACCACTGCCTGCTGGAACTGCTCTGGCGGCACCGGAGGGGTGAACTGCCGGTGACCATTCCCATGGTGATCTCCAACCACACGAACACGGCCGAGGATGTGCGGGCCTTTGGCGTTCCGTTCTTCCACGTCCCCTCCGCCGGGCCGGACAAGGCAGCAGCGGAGGCCCAGATCCTGAAGCTGCTGGAGGGCAACGTGGACTTCGTGGTGCTGGCCCGGTACATGCAGATCCTGTCCCCCGGATTCCTGGACGCGGTTTCCGTGCCGCTGATCAATATCCACCACTCCTTCCTGCCTGCGTTCGTGGGCGCCGCGCCCTACCGCAAGGCCAAGGAGCGGGGGGTCAAACTGATCGGCGCCACCTCGCACTACGTGACCAAGGACCTGGACGAGGGGCCCATCATCGAACAGGACGTGGCCCGCGTAACGCACGGGCACTCCGCCCTGGATCTTCAGGCGCGCGGCGCCTACGTGGAACGCGCGGTGCTCTCCCGCGCCGTCCAGTGGCATGCCGAGGACCGGGTCATCCGGCACGGCAACCAGACCATCGTCTTCTAAAGACCCACCACCAATCCGATACAGAACAAGAGGTTCAACGTGGCACCGAAAAACCTGCAGGAAGTCCTCGACGCGTCGAAGGGGGCGGTTGACCTCCTCCGCAACTCCCAGATCGGCTCCTACATCTACCCGGTGGTCCCGGCCGACTTCCAGAACTGGATCAAGGAGCAGACCGCGTGGCGGCAGACGGCCGTGCTGTACGACCAGTCGCACCACATGGACAACCTGTTCCTGAAGGGCCCGGACGCGATCAAGCTGATCACCGCCACCGCCATCAACTCCACCGCCACCTTCCCGGTGAACAAAGCCAAGCAGTACGTGCCCACCACCGAGTCCGGGCACGTGATCGGCGACGGCATCCTCTTCCACGAGGCGGAGGACGAATACGTGTACGTCGGTCGGTCCCCGGCGGCCAACTGGCTGCTCTACCACGGCGAGACGGGCGGCTACCGGGACCTGGACATCACTGTGGACCGGCGCTCACCGTCGCGGCCGTACGGCCACCCCGTGACCCGCCAGTACTACCGCTTCCAGATCCAGGGGCCCAATGCCTGGCAGGTCATCGAAAAGCTCAACGGCGGCGCACTGGAGCAGCTCAAGTTCTTCAACATGTCCACCATGGCCATCGCCGGCACCACCGTCCGCACCCTGCGGCACGGGATGGCCGGCGCACCGGGCCTGGAGGTGTGGGGACCGTACGCGGACCACGACCGCATCCGCGACGCGATCGTGGAGGCCGGAGCCGAGTTCGGGCTGGTCCCCGTCGGTTCCCGGGCGTACCCGTCCAACACCCTCGAGTCCGGCTGGATCCCGTCGCCGCTGCCCGCCATCTACACCGGCGAAGCGGAGCGCGGCTACCGCGAATGGCTGCCCGCTGACGGCTACGAAGCCACCGGGACCCTGGCGGGCTCGTTTGTGTCCGGGAACATCGAGGACTACTACCTGACCCCGTGGGAGCTGGGCTACGGCTCGTTCGTCAAGTTCGACCACGACTTCATTGGCCGCGACGCACTCCAGAAAATCGACCCCGCCGCCCAGCGCAAGAAGGTCACCCTGGCCTGGGACGCGGAAGATGTCACCTCCATCTTCGCGTCGCTGTTCAACGTGGACGGACCCAGCTACAAGTTCTTTGACCTGCCCCTGGCAAACTACGGCTCGGCCAACTACGACTCGGTGGTGGACGCCGACGGAACGGTGGTGGGCTACTCGATGTTCACCGGCTACAGCGCCAACGAACGCCGGGCCCTGTCGCTGGCCACCATCGATCCCAACGTCCCGGAAGGCACGGAACTGAAGGTCGTGTGGGGTGAGCCGAATGGCGGAACCGCCAAGGCCGCCGTCGAACCCCATGTGCAGACTGAAGTGCGGGCCGTGGTCAGCCCCGTGCCCTACTCCACCGTGGCGCGCGCCACGTACCACGGCGGGTGGCGGACGAACTACCAGTCGGCCTAGGCTGGGGACCCCGGAGTGCGGGGGCGCAGGCGCCCCCGCACCTTCCTTGAGCCCTTGGAGGAGTACCGCATGAGCCTTCGGTACGCGCTGCTTGCGCTGCTGCGCGTGGGCCCGCTGTCAGGCTACGAACTGCAGAAGCAGTTCTCCATGTCGGTGGGGCACGTGTGGCACGCGCCCGACTCGCAGATCTACCCCGAGCTGCGCAAGATGGAGGCGGAAAACCTCATCGAAGGTGAGGAGCAGCCCCGGGGCCAGCGCGCCACGCGGCGGCTGTACCACGTGACGGATACCGGAAACCAGGCCTTCCTCGACTGGATGCAGACGCCCTTGGAGTACGCCCGGGTCCGCGACCCCGCCCACCTGCGGGCCGCCTACCTTGAAGCGGCGTCGCCGGAGGCCGCCCGTGCGTTCTTCCGCCGGCACAAGGAGCAATGGGAGTCCGAACTCGCCCAATGGGAGGGTGAGCTCCAGCGCATCGACCAGGTGGACAACCCAATGCTGGTGCGCCGCCTGGCCGTGACCGATCCGGCCGACCGCGAACGGACCATCGCTTTTAAAAGGTTCACCTACGAGGGCCTGGTGGACCGGGCGCTTGTGGAGATCGCGTGGGCCCGGCGCGGGCTGGAACTGATGGACGCCCTGGAAGCTTCGGGCGGCACGAGGCCAGTGCCAAGCGCCGCCCGGAGCTGATCAGACCCGGGGCTGATCAGCCAAAGTTCTCGGCAGTTGCATAGCCCTTGCCGTTGTACTTCTGCACCACCACCGAGGACACGGCCGGCTGGCCATCCACCGTCGTGTTGACCGACGTGCCCTCCAGCATCAGTGGCGCCTTTAGGTCCTTGATATCCCGCAGCGCCGTCATGAAGCTGTCCCGCGTGGGCTCCTTCATGTTCTGGAACGCCTTTTCAAGGGTGGCCCCCACCAT
The DNA here is from genome assembly GCF_040702325.1 of Pseudarthrobacter sp. 902506025. Classification (NCBI taxonomy): domain Bacteria; kingdom Bacillati; phylum Actinomycetota; class Actinomycetes; order Micrococcales; family Micrococcaceae; genus Pseudarthrobacter; species Pseudarthrobacter sp. 902506025. The sequence continues at coordinate 117,757 of NZ_JBFBKW010000005.1, read as the reverse complement.
GTAGCTCCACATGCAGTGCGGGAAGGCCGGCATGTCCGGGTAGTTTCCGTACTTCTTCAGTTCGTCGAGGAATTTGACGACGTCGGGGTCCTTGGCGAACGCCGGGCTCTGCGGTGCCTTCGCAAAGGACACTGAGTAGATGCCGGGGTAGGCGGAGGCGCCACCCGGTTCGAGGATCGCTGTGGGGCTGGACGTGTTGGAGGGTAGGAACCAGCTGGGCTTCCAGCCGATCTGCTGCGCCTTCTGTAACGAGGCGATGGTCAGCGGCGTGATGGACATGGCGTTGAAGAAGACATCCGCCCCGGAGGAGGCCAGCTGGGTGAGCTGGGCATCAACGGACGTGTCGGTGGCCTCATAGGTCTGCTCGCCCACCACCGAAATGTTGGACGCCCCCTGGATGGCCTCCTTGAAGCCCGAGACGTAGCCCTTGCCGTAGTCATCGTTCTGCGACAGGATGGCCACCTTGTGCTGCGCACCCGACTTCGCCAGGAGCTTTCCGAACGCGGCACCCTCATTCTGGTAGACGGGCACGAAGCCCAGTTGCCAGGGGCTCTGCTTCCGGTCGCTGAAGAGCGGGTCACCGGTCATCACCAGCACCTGCGGGACCTTCTGGCTGATGGCAGCGTCACGGAATGCCCTGTTGGTGGGCGTCCCCAGGCCCGCGGTGGCGGCAAACACGTTGTCGGACACCATCTGCTGGAAGTTGGCCAGGGACTTTTGTGGGTCGTAGGCGTCGTCGTAGGACTTAATGTTTACGGTTCGCGTCTTGCCGTCACCAAACTTCACCCCGCCGGCGGCGTTCGCGGCCCCGAAGTACGCCGAGACCCCGGCGACCGTGCACTTGCCCGGCCCGGCAGTGGCGCCGCTGAGCGGCGTGGTGATCCCCAGCGTGATCGCCGAGTCCGTGATCCCCGGGGAGGACGCCGAACCGCCGCCCTGGCCGCCGCTGTCACCCCTGCATCCGGACAGGGAAAGCGCGACGGCGGCCGTCACGGCAACGATGCCAAGTACCCCGCCGGGCTTCTTTCTCATCTTCATGGTCCATCCTGCCTCTCTGTTTGTTCGTGTCCATCCAGCGCACTGTCCGGTACCGGATGGTGCGCTGGAGCGTTCTGCTCGGAGGTCTGCGGTGGAAGGGCCGCGGTGGAACGGCCGGTGGAGCGGCCGCGGGCGGCATCGGTCCGGCGGGCCAGCCGCCGCACCACCCGGGGCAGGCTGACCAGGCCGCCGGGCAGCAGGAACAGCACCGCCAGAAGGATGGCGCCCTGGCTGATGGTGGTGAGGTTGGGGTCAATGGCGTTGGTCAGTTGCGGGACGAAGACGTAGTAGGCGCCTCCCAGGAGGGAACCGGCGATGCTTCCGGCCCCGCCAATGACCATCGCGGCCAGGAGGCTGATGGAGTGGCCGAAGCTAAGGGTCTCAGGCGAGGTGTACTGCACGGCCGCGAGGTACAGGAAGCCGCTGGCACCGCCGAAGATGGAGGCGATGGTGAAGGCGAGGACCTTGGTCCGGTAGGGCGAAATGCCCATGGAGGCCGCAACGGCCTCGTTTTCCCGGACGGCCGCAAATGCCCGCCCGTACTTGCCCCGGACCAGGCTCCGCGCCAGCAGGAAGGCCGCGGCCGCCACCAGCAGGACGATGTAGAACTGCCATTGGTCGTTGTCCAGCCCGGACCAGTCCGGGGCGTCCGTGAACCGCGCGGAAATCCCCTGCGAGCCGCCGGTAAATTCGGAGAGGCGCTTGGCGAGGGGCACGCCGACGATCGGGAGGGCGATGGTGACCATCGCGATGGCAAGGCCGCCCAGGCGGGCGGCGGCAAGGGCCACCAGCAGCCCCACCACGCCGGCAACGGCGCAGGCGGCGGCGAACACCAGCAGGATGTTCCAGCCATGGTTGACGCCGTACGCGGTGACATAGGCGCCCAACCCCACGAAGAAGATCTGCCCGAGGTTGACCTGGCCTGTGTAGCCCATGACGATGTTCAGCCCGAGCACCGCCACCGCATAGACGCCGATACGGACCAGCGTCTGGTTCGCAAAGGCCGGCAGGGCCAGCGGGGCCACGATCAGCACCACGGCCACGACGGCGGCGAGGACAATCCGGACCCAAGGCCTGCGGGCGGTGGCGGCAACGGCGTTCATCAGACCCTCACCACGACCTTTCTGCCGAACAGGCCCTGGGGACGAACGATGAGGATGACGAAGATCAGCGCGAAGGGCACGGCGATTTTGAGGTCGTGGCCAATGAGGGGAACGTAGACCGCCACCAGGTTTTCCAGGACACCGATGGCCGATGCCGCCACCACGCAGCCGATGGGGCTGGTCAGGCCGCCGAGGATCACGGCTGCGAGCGCGTAGACCAGTGCGGTGTCCAGCATGCCGGGCGTGAGGGTCAGCTGCGGAGCCACCAGGACGCCGGCAATCGCCCCCAGGGTGGCGGCAAGTCCCCATCCCACCATGAGCAGGCGGCCCACCGGCAAGCCGGAAAAAGCGGCCGACGCCGGGTTGTCGGCAACGGCGCGAAGGGCCAGTCCCAGCTTGGTGCGCAGGAAGAGCAGCTGCAGGACCACCATGATCACCACGATGGTCACGGCGGTGGCAAGGGACCTGACGCTCACCACGGCCCCCAGGATTTCAACGCTGGTCAGCGGGAAAAGCGACGGGAAGCCCAGGTTGTTGTAGCCCCAAAGGACCGCGCAGATGCCGGTGACCAGGGTGAGCAGGCCGATGGTCACCACCACTGCGGTGTCCGGATCCCCCCGTTCAAACCGCCGGATCAGGAAGCGTTCCACCAGTGCGCCGAAGAGGAAGGACAGGACAATGGCAATGATGATGGCCAGGATGAGCGGCAGGCCGAGCTGCACGAAAACGTAGGCGATGTAGGCGGACAGCACAGCCATGCCGCCCTGCGCGAAGTTGATCAGGCCGGTGGCCTGGTTCACCAGCACGATGGCCAGGGCCAGGGCGGCGTAGATGGAGCCGGTGGCCAGGCCGTCGACGACGAGTTGGATGAAGGTTCCCATACGCTCAGCCCCCCAGGTAGGCGCGGCGGATTTCGTCCATGCCCTTGAGTTCGGCCGAGGTTCCGGTGAGGACGTTCCGGCCCGTTTCCAGGACGGTAGCGGTGTCCACCAAGGAGAATGCGAGGTTCGCATTCTGTTCCACCACCAGCATGGCGATCCCGGATTCGAGCCGCAGCCGCCGGATGGCCTCGTAGACCGTCTTGGCGGTGCTCGGCGCCAGCCCCAGCGAGGCTTCGTCCAGGAGCAGCAGTTTGGGTTTGGCCATGAAGGCGCGGCCAACCGCGAGCATTTGTTGTTCGCCGCCGGACAGTGCCGCTGCCCGCGAGCCAACCCTGTCCTGCAGTTGCGGAAACAGGTACAGGCAGTAGTCGATGTCGCCGGCGATGGCCTTCCGGTCCTTGCGCAGGTAGGAGCCCACCATCAGGTTCTCGCGCACGCTCAGCTGGCCCAGCGTGCCCCGGCCCTCGGGCACGTGGGCTATGCCCAGCGCGGCCACCTGGTCCGGCCGCAGGCCCCGGATGTCCCGGCCATCGAACCTGATCCGTCCACCGGTCCTGACGCTGCCGCTGATGGCGCGGAGCGTGGTGGTCTTGCCCGCCCCGTTCGCACCCAGGATGCCCACGGACCCGCCGTCCGGCACGCTGAGCGCGACCCCGTCCAGGACCTGCACGGGGCCGTAGGACGCTGTCACGTCCGTGAGTTCAAGCAGCGTCATCAGCGGCGTCCTTCCCAATGTAGGCCTCGATGACGCGCGGATCGGACTGGGCCTCCGCGGCAGTTCCCGACATCAGCTTCCGCCCGTGATCCAGGACCACCACCTGGTCCGTGAGCGCGGAGATGAGTCCCATGTGGTGCTCCACGATGATGATGGTGACGTCCTGCTCGGCGCGGAGGCGCTTCACGGTGGCGATGAGTTGTTCAACTTCCCCGTGGGAGAGCCCGGCTGCCGGCTCGTCGAGAAGAAGCAGTGCGGGCCTGGAAAGAAGGGCCCGCCACAGCTCGATGCCTTTATGAAGCCCGTGGGAGAGTTCGTCGGCAGGCACATCCGCCGCCCAGCCCAGCCCGGCCTTGGCGAGGAGTTCGAGCGCCTCGCTGCGGACGGCGCGCTCGGCCCGGACGGTGTAGGGCATCCTGAGCGCCCACGAGACCGGGCCGCCGGGCAGCCGCGTGTGCCCTCCGAGGAGCACGTTCTGCAGAACTGTGGCGTTCAGCTGCAGTGCCGGATGCTGAAAGGTGCGTGCAAGTCCAAGGCGGGCCATCCGGGACGGGGCGCTCCCGGAAACCTCGGTCCCGTCGATGGAAATCGAACCGGAGCTTGGCCGGTAATGGCCGCTGATGCAGTTGAACAGGGAGGTCTTGCCGGCACCGTTCGGGCCCACCAGGCCAAAGATCACGCCGGGCTCGACGTCGAAACTGACGTCCTGCAGCACCTTGACCCCGCCGAAGTGCAGGCTGACGTCCTTGAGGCTCAGGCTCGCGGCCACCCTGTACCTTCCTGTCGCATCATCGCTAGGAATGGGTGCAGTCGATCACCACTGCACGAAACCGACGGTACGGATCGCGGACGAAATTGTCAACGATTTTGGAATCGTTTGGCGGTCAGGACTTCGGGCGCGGCTTAGCCACCCGCAACGGACTGGATCACCAGCACTTCCTGGCCGGGTTGTACCTCGGTGTCCAGGCCCTGCAGGCGCCGGACTTCGTCGCCGTTCACATAGATGTTGACGAATTTGCGCAGGGCCCCGGTCTCGTCGCGGAGCCGCCGGCCCAGCACGGCATAGTCCGCGGCCACCGCGTCAAGCAGGTGTGCCACCGTCACCGGCCCGTCGGCCCGGGTGGATAGGACGGCCTGCCCGCCGGCCAGCGGCTGCAGGACACCGGGAAGCAGCAGCGAGATTTCAGGCACCGGCCACCACTGCCGCCCGGACGCAGAGGACGTCCGGCAGGTGCGATGCCACTTCACTGAAAGTCTCCCCTTCGTCGGCACTCGCGTAGACGGACCCGCCCCGGGTGCCGAAGTAGACGCCGGCGGGTTCGGCCGTGTCCACCGAGGCGGCGTCCCTGAGCACGCTGTTGTATTCGTGCCCGGGGAGTCCGGTGCTGAGCCGCTTCCAGCTGTTCCCGGCGTCGTCCGTGCGGTGGACGGCGAGCTTTCCGTCGGGAGGAATGCGTTCGCCGTCGGCCTTCAGCGGAACAACCCAGGCGGTGCCGTCCCGGCGCGGATGCGTCAACATCACGAAGCCGAAGTCCGCGGGCAGGCCCTCGGCGATGGAGTTCCAGCTGTCGGCATTGTCGTCTGTCCGGTAGACCCCGTGGTGATTCTGCGCGTAGAGGCGTCCTGCCACCGCGGCATCGGCAGCGATCTTGTGAACGCACTGGCCGAACTCCGGGTTGGGGTCCGGCATGAAGTAGGCCGAGATGCCCTTGTTGCGCGCTTCCCAGGACGTGCCGCCGTCGAGCGAGCGGTACACGCCGCCGGTGCTCATGGCGACGTGCACGGTTTCACCGGCAGGGTCCACCACGATCGAATGTGCCGCTGCACCGCCATAGCCGGCTCCCCATTCACTGCGGTGCGGGTGGTCCCACAGGCCCCGGTTCAACTCGAAGTGCTCGCCGCCGTCCGTGGACTTCCAGACGGAGATGGGCTCGGCGCCGGCCCACACCACCCCGGGACGGGACTCTGCGTCCGGGTGGATCTGCCACACACGGTCCAGGGCGGCGCCGGTGTCCTCGGGAAACGTGATGGCACCATGTTCCGGCTCGGACCACGTGGCGCCCAGGTCATCGGAGTGTGCAACCGTGGGCCCCCAGTGCGGGCTGCGGACGCCCACCAGGATGCGGGTGCGGCCCTCCCTGGTATCGATTCCGATGCTGGGGATTTCAGCCATGAGGAAATGCGGGCCGGTGAAGGACCACTCCCGCCTGTCCGGGCTTGTGGCGAGCCACAGCCCTTTCTTGGTGCCGATTGCCAGGAGGAATGATTCTGCCGCCGTTGCCATGCGGACCATGCAACCACCGCAGTGGCCAAGGCGCAACGGGTACAGGCCCCCTTCAGCTCCCGAACTGCCGGCGGTTGGGGGTCAGTCCACGAATTCCGACTGGGTCTCGATGAAGTCCCAGTCCGCGGCGGTCAGTACAGCAGCGGGGTTGCCGGGGTGCGGACCGCCCGCCTCTGCGATCCCCTGGAGCACCGGAAGCGGCAGTTCCTCTGCATGGAGGTTTTGGCGCAGCCACTCCTTGCTGGCGAGGTCCAGGTCCAGCCACCACATGAAGATTTCCACGATTCCCCTCCTTGCTTCACTTAAAACGTTAGGCGCGGCCCACCCGGCGGACAAGGTCCGGCGCGGAAAGCAGGTGGCGCGGCCCGGCTTTAGGGTACTGGCAGGTAACTTGGCAGGCCTGCCCCGGTGAAAGACAAGTACCCCCTACTGGCGACTGCCCCGGGCGGCGCCCCTAGCCTGAAATCTCAAGGCAAGCTGACCGTGCTGCTGGGGCATACGGCGCCACCGCTGGTACGTCCCCGCCATGGTCCGTTTCACACATATATGGGGAGAAATCATGAAACGCACCTTAGCCACACTGGGGGTGGTTGGGCTCGGCCTGATCAGCCTCACGGCGCCCGCCATGGCCGCGGGAGAGAAAGTCACCGTTTGCCACAGCGACGGCAGCACCTGGGCACCATTGGAATTCAGCATCAATGGGCTTGGCGGCCACGACCAGCATCCGCTGGACATCATTCCGCCGACGTCCAAATCGCCGGGCAAGAACTGGACCAGCGCCGGAAAGGCACTTTACGTCGCCAAGTGCGCGCCGCTGCCGCCCGGCGAGGTGCTCGATCCCGTGGATCCGCCGGTCGTCGTCGATCCTCCCGTCACGCCGCCGGTCGTTACCCCGCCCGCCGTCGTCGACCCTCCCGTGGTCACGCCGCCAGCTGAGCAACCGCCGGCGGTGACTCCCCCGGCCAACGAAACGCCCGTCGTCGTGGACAAGCCCGTGGAACAACCCGCGGTGCAGCCTCCAGCGGAGAGCCCTGTTGCGGAAACCCCTGCGGTGGTGCCACCGGCCGCAGTGGCACCGGCAGCGGTGGCACCGGCAGCCGTACCCGCCCAGGCAACCCCTGCCCAGCAGGCCGCCGCCGCTCCCAAGGCAGCCCCCGCCGCAGCGGCCGCCAGCGTGGGAACCAACCAGGGCTACAACGCCCAGACGGCTGTGGGCGCCGCCGACGGCGCGCCCGGCTGGCTTGCAGGTGTGGGAGCGCTGGCTGCCGCAGGAGCAGCAGTGGCAGTACGCCGCCGGCCACGCCCACTGCACACCGCCGGCTAGCCCGCCATCCGCCACTTCCCGTGGCTTCCCGACAAGGAAGGCGTCCTGCCAGTGCCCGGCAGGGCGCCTTCCTTCCTTTTCACCGACCACCCGTGAGGAAATGCCATGCCACAGGACCGACGCCGGCACGCAGCGCCAGGGCGACGCATCGCCACCTGGCAGCGGTGGAACAGCGGCGATCTGGCCATCCTTTGCTGCGGCGTCCTCACCTTCCTGTCGTTTACGGCGGGCGCACCCCTCTTCCACGAGGCACCCGTAATGACCGTCCCCGGCATCTCCACTTCGACTCTCGGCGTCCGCGCCGCCGCGGCGCCTGCCGGGGCAGCGGCCCCGATAGCGGAAACCGGTGTGCCACAGCCGGCAGCGGCGGCCGCCCAGGCTCCGGCCCGTCCGGCGGCGGCAACACCTGCCCTTCCCCCGGCTGCCCAGCCAATCCATATCCGTTACCCGGCCGCCGCCTTTGACGTAGCCGTCCAACCCCTGGACCTGGACGGAGAAGCCCAGGCCAGCCGCACCATAGAACCCCCTGCCACCAAGGACGGGTACTGGCTCACGGCCTTCGGCACCCCCGGGAAGGGCTCCGGCAACACCACCTACGTCATCGGCCACAGCTGGGAGGGCGCGGACGCCCCGTTCAACCACCTCAGTTCCGCCGCGGCCATTGGCGACCTGCTTGATGTCCAGACTCCGGCCGGAACCATCAGCTACCGCGTGGACAGCGTCACGACCTACCTGAAGACCGGCCTCAAGGACAGCCCGGTCTGGGACATGGTGCCCAACCGGCTGGTCCTCATCAGCTGCTACACGGAAGATCCGTGGGGCAGGAACGTGGTTGTCACCGCCTACCCCGCAGTTCCCTAGCTCCGGGCCCGGCGCTCCGGGACCTGCCCGGGCCTAACGTACCTGTTCAGGCGGCCTTGGGCGGGCGGACAATGGGCAGCATGACGTGGGAACATTTCGACGGGGCCCCGCTGCTGGTGGGAATCATGCCCAAACAGCACCCGGAGGTCATCCAGACCGCAGCCACCCTGGCTGCCCGGCTGGGCGCCCCCTTGGTCTGCGCGTACGTGGACGAAGCCAGCTACCTCGTGGAGTGGGATCCGGCCCGCTCCGCCCACCGCCTTTCCCGGCACCCGGACGCTGATGACGACATGCTGGAACTCGCAACGGAGCTCAAAGCACAGGTCCAGGCCACCGTGGACAAGCTGCCCGGTGGCAGCCCCCCTGACTGGTCCTTCCGCACCCTTACGGGCGACGCAGCCCGTGCGCTGGGACAGCTGGCCGCGGAAGTGGATGCCCCCATGATCATCGTGGGAACCTCGGAACGTGGATTGTCCCATCGCCTTTCCGAGGCTTTGGGTGGGTCCGTTGGGGCGTGGCTCAGCCACCATCAAAGCCGGCCGGTGCTGGTGGTTCCCTACCGGATGCCCGCACATGAGGACCGGCCATGACCGGCGCATCCAGGGCAAAATGCCTCCGTTCCGGGCGTGATTAAAGTAAAGCGAAAGTAGTTATTCGCGGTGCTGGCGCAGTCCCGTACCAGCCAGTAAGCTGATTCAAGCAAGGCCGATCCACCCAGGTGGAAGCCGGAATTGCCCAAGAGCTGCTCCGGAGTGCGTATCCCCCAATAACGCACTCCGGAGCTTTTTTATGCCCTGACGGACCGGGCCTTGCGTGTGCCGCGGCCCTTCTGCAGATACCCCCAGGGGGTACTTGCATTGATACCCCCAAGGGGTATATGTTGGCTCCATGAACGCTACCGAAGAAGCCGTTGCGGCCGCCGAACAGCCGGCTGTGGAGGATGGCGCTGCCCCACAGCACGGGTACACGGGTAACAAGGACGCATACCTGCGGCGCCTGAAGCGGATTGAGGGCCAGGTGCGGGGCATTGCCCGGATGGTGGATGAGGACAAGTACTGCATCGACATCCTGACCCAGGTTGCCGCCGTCACCAAGGCCCTCCACGCCGTCAGCCTGGGGCTGGTCGAGGAACACATCGGCCACTGCGTGGTGGGGGCGGCCTCCGAGCCGGACCCCGACGCACGCGCAGAAGCCATCGATGCCAAGGTAAAGGAAGCTGCCGACGCCATCGGCCGGCTGCTTCGCTGACACACCCCCACACCAACCCGGCCACCGCCGGCACCACATGAAGGAGCAAGCCATGAGCACCACCTCACCCACCACCACAACCATCAGCGTCTCGGGCATGACCTGCGGACACTGCGTGTCGGCAGTCAGCGAAGAACTCGAAGCCATCGACGGCGTTGAAGCAGTGGCCGTGGACCTGAACGCCGGCGGCATCTCCACGGTGACCATCACTTCAGGCAGGGAACTCTCCCCCGCGGAAATCGGCGAAGCCGTAGCCGAAGCCGGCTACCTGGTGGTTGCCAACGAAGCCTAGAAATCCTTCCACCACCGGAAAGCTGACAATGAGCCACCAGGAACTGCTCCACCCGCCGGGCACCCGCGTCGTCGAACTCGACATCGAGGGGATGACCTGCGCGTCCTGCGTCAACCGCGTGGAGAAGAAGCTCGGCAAGCTCGACGGCGTGGCTGCAACCGTCAACCTGCCACTCGAGTCGGCCTACGTCACGGTCCCGGACGGCGTCACCGACGAGCAGCTGGTGGATACGGTCAACGCCGCCGGCTACAAGGCCCGGGTACGCCAGCAGCGCCCCGCAGGCCCGGAAGCCGGCACCGCGGCTGAGCCCGCTGCAATCCCTGCATCCCTGCTCCGCCCGCGCCTCATCCTGGCCGCAGTCCTGACCGTCCCGGTGTTCCTGGTCAGCATGGTCCCGGCGTTCCAGTTCGCCAACTGGGGCTGGGTGGCGGCGGTGCTGGCGCTGCCGGTGGTCACGTGGGCCGCGTGGCCCTTCCACCGCGCGGCCGCCATCAACGCGCGGCACTTCGCCTCCACCATGGACACCCTGGTGTCCCTCGGGGTCGCCTCAGCGTACCTGTTCTCGGCCTGGCAGCTGCTGGCGGATCCCCGCATGACTGAGCACCCTGGCATGGAGGGCATGTCCGGCGGCCTGTACTTCGAGGTGGCGGCCGTTGTCACCACCTTCCTGCTCCTGGGCCGGTACCTGGAGGCCAATGCCAAGCAGAAGGCCGGTGACGCCCTCCAGGCACTGCTGAACCTGGGCGCCAAGGATGCCACGGTCCTGCGCAACGGCAAGGAAGAGAGGATCCCCGCCGACCTGCTGCAGGTGGGCGACGTCCTGGTGGTCCGCCCGGGAGAGAAGATCGCCACGGACGGCGTGGTGGTGGACGGCGCCTCGGCCGTTGACGCCTCGCTGGTGACGGGTGAATCAGTCCCCGTGGAGGTGGGGCCGGACAGCCGTGTCACCGGCGCCACCATCAGCACGTCCGGCCGCCTGCTGGTCCGGGCTACCCGGGTTGGTTCCGAAACCACCCTTGCCCAGATGGCGCGGCTGGTGTCGCAGGCCCAGACCGGGAAGGCGCCCATCGCGCGGCTCGCCGACCGGATCAGTGCCGTCTTCGTGCCGGTGGTCCTGGCACTGGCGGTCGTGACGTTCGTGCTCTGGCTCCTCCTCGCAGGCCCCGCCGCTGACGGCGACAACCTTCGGCAGGCCTTTACGGCCGCCGTCGCCGTGCTTGTCATTGCCTGCCCCTGCGCACTCGGCTTGGCCACGCCGGTAGGCCTGCTGACCGGCACCGGCCGCGGCGCGCAGCTGGGCATCCTGATCAAGGGCCCGCAGGTCCTGGAGGACACCCGCACCGTGGACACCATCCTGCTGGACAAGACAGGCACGGTCACCACCGGCGTCCTGGCCGTGGACGCCACGGCAGCCTTCACCGGTTTCCAGGACGGGGCCGTCCTCCGGCTTGCCGGAGCCGTCGAGGCAGCCTCCGAGCACCCGGTGGCCCGCGCCATCGCTGCCGCAGCTGCCGCGGTCCCGTCCACGGGCGCCACGGCCGGCGCCGGCACGTTGCCATCCGTGCAGGGTTTCAGTTCCGCGCCGGGCGGCGGAGTGTCGGGAACCGTTGAGGGCAGGGCCGTGATGGCCGGGCGGCGCGGCTGGCTGGAGCAGAACGGGATCATTCTGGACGCCGCCCAGCAGGCCACGCTCGCATCGGCAGAAGAGGGCGGCGCAACGGCCATCTGCGTCGCCGTGGACGGGAAAGCCGCCGGAATCATCAGCCTCAGGGACACCGTCAAGGCGGGGTCCGCGGCCGCCGTCGCCCGGCTGAAGGCACTGGGCCTGCGGCCCATCCTGCTGACCGGTGACAACGCCGCCGTGGCCGCCCGGGTGGCTGCCGCCGTCGGCATCGCTCCGGACGATGTCTACGCCGGCGTCCTGCCCGAAGGAAAGGTCGAGGCAGTACGGAAGCTCCAGGCCGGCGGTGCCACGGTGGCCACGGCCGGCGACGGCGTCAATGACGCTGCGGCGCTGGCGCAGGCCGACTTGGGAATTGCGATGGGGTCGGGCACGGATGTGGCCATCGAAGCCGCGGACCTGACGGTGATGGGCAACGACCTCGCCCAGGTGGCGCAGGCCATTGAGCTGTCCCGGAAGACCCTGGGCACCATCAAGACCAACCTGTTCTGGGCGTTCTTCTACAACGCGGTGGGTATCCCGGTGGCCGCCCTGGGGCTGCTCAATCCGATGATCGCCGGCGCCGCCATGGCCGCCAGCTCGGTCCTGGTGGTGACCAACTCGCTGCGGCTGCGGAGCTTCGGCAAGTAGCCGCAGTCCCGGCGGGTGCGGGCGGGGGCTCAGGCCGCGCCGTACCGCACCGCGGCACGCGCCTTGGCCTTGGCCGCCTCCGCCTCCCTGTCCTTGGGCGGGGCCTGCGTCACCAGCGCATCCAGCAGATGCTGCGTGATGTGCGCGATCTCATGCACGGCGTCGTCAAAGGCCTCCTGGTTGGCCTTTGACGGCTTGGTGCTGCCGCTGATCTTGCGGACATACTGCAGTGCGGCCGCATGCACTTCCTCGGATGTGGCGTGTGGCTCGAAGTTGTGGAGGGTTCGGATATTCCGGCACATACCGCCATGCTAGGCTCTTCCAACGCCTGGGATCGACCCCTTTTTTCATGGTCTCCACCCGGCGTCCATGGGGAGCCCGGCATGGGCAGGGCTGCCCATCGACACTGTTTGGGGGCCCGGGATAGGTTTTAGGCAATGGATATTCCGGATGAGCCGGGGGGCCGCTGGGGATGCCGATCTGGTTCGGATCCACAACCTAACAAGGAGAAACTGATGGCTATTTGGGGTGCAGACGTTGAGCAGCTTCGCCAGCTCGGCAGCAAGCTTCAGGCAGGGGCGTCCGAGATCGAGACGCAGAAGTCCACTCTCACCAAGGTTCTGAGCAGCACCAACTGGGAAGGCCCGGACGCAACCAAGTTCCGCAACGAGTGGTCCGGTACCCACACCGCGATGCTCACCAAGGTTGCCGAGGCACTGAAGGAAGCCGGCTCGCAGGCCAAGCGCAACGCTGAAGAGCAGAGCCAGGCCTCCCACTAGGCTTACCGCCGCTGGCGGGGGCAGGGACACCAACCGGTGTCCCTGCCCTTTTTTGTTGCATCTTTTGTTGGCGTCCGACGCCGGCGCCTGGCTGTGCAGGTCCGCCTAGGGGACGGGTTCGACGTCGTTCGCGTGTTCCAGGGGTGATGGCGGAACCCCGGCGCGCTCTCCGGCGGCGGCGGGGGCGGGGGCCCGGAGCTCATCCACCCGGACCAGGATGACGCCGCCGACGATGAGGACTCCGCCGAGGAGCTGGATGGCGCCGGGAAGTTCCCCGAGCAGCAGCCACGCCCACAGCACGGCGAACAGGACCTCGGTGAGCGACACGAAGGAGGCCACCTTGGAGCCGAGGGCCCGGGCGGCCATGATGCCCGAGGTGTATGCGAGTACGGTGGCGAGCACCACCAGCCCGGCCAGGGATACCCACCAGGGAGTGGTCCAGGGACCAAGCGTGGTGTCCGCGGTACTGAACGCCATGGGCAGCAGGCCGGTGGCGGCAGCGAGCCACATGACCGCCGCGCCCGTCAGGAGACCGCCGGATGCGAGCACGATGGGCGGCAGGGTGTCGTTTTCCCTGGCCGTGATGAAGAAGTAGATGGCCAGGCAGACTGCCGCCGCCATGCCCCAGAGGACGCCCACCAGGTCCACTTTCACCGCTCCCGTGAGGTCAAGGACCAGCACCAGCCCGGCCAGGGACAGCAGTGTTCCGCCGGAGGTCAGCAGCCGGGGGCGCCGGCGGCTGGCCGCCCACAGCCACAGGACGATGATCACCGGGGCAAGGTACTCCAGCAGGAGTGCCACTCCCACGGACAACCGTGCCACTGCGTTGAAGTAGAACAGCTGGCAGGCCGCGACCCCGATGAGCCCGAACAGCATGATGGTGAGCCAGTTGTCGCGCAGCTGGTGCCAGCGGCCCCTAAGCGCCCAGGCGGCGGGCAGGGCGAGGATCAGGGCGGCACCCGTCAGGCGGGCGGTGACGGCCGCCCCCGGCGACCAGCCGGTTTCCAGCAGTGACTTGGCGAACGATCCGGACAGGCCAAAGACTGCGGAAGAGAAGAGCGCGGTCCCAATTCCGGAGGCCAGGAAGCCGGGCCGCCCGGTGGGAAGCCCCGTGGTGGTGTGGTTGTTGGCGGCAGGCAACGTCGCCTCCTGTCAGGAGTAAAGTGGGGTAATGCCCATGACACTACGCCCGGGTGCTGTAAGGAGTCAACATGGTTTTCGCCCCTGACACTGAGGTGGCGCTGCGGACGGTGGTAAACCTCATCAATACCGCTGCGAATGGCAGGGAAGGACTGTCCTCGGTTGCGGACCTGGATGCCTTCCTGGCCGCTGAGGGGTTTTCCGGAGGGCGGGCCCGGGATGCCGCGGAACTGGAGAGTGTGCGGCAGCTGCGCCGTGAACTGGCGGCGGTGTGGACAGCAGATGAGGATGCCGCCGTTGACACCGTCAACCGGCTCCTGCGGGACGCGAACGCACTGCCTCAGCTGATGAAGCACGACGGCTGGGACTGGCATCTGCATGCAACGGCACCGGAGGCTCCCCTGGCGGACCGGATGAGTACCGAGGCAGCCATGGCGCTGGCAGACGTGATCCGCGGCAAGGAGAGGGAGCGGCTGCGCACCTGCGAATCCGACGACTGCGATGCCGCCGTGCTGGATCTGAGCCGCAACCGGTCAAAGCGGTATTGCGACACGGGAAACTGCGCCAACCGGGCCCACGTTGCGGCCTACCGGGCCAGGCAGGCGGCCGCGAACTAGCAGGCCGGCGCGGCCAGCGTTCCGTTGTGCGCCGGTGTGGCCCTAGCGCTGGGGTGTGCCGTCGGCGCCGTCGCCGGATGCCGGCGGGTTCTGGCTGCCCGGAGCACCGAAGCCGTGGCCGGATCCTCCATGGGGGGATGCCTTGGGCGCCGAGCTCAGGTTCACGCCCGAACCCTTGCCCAGGTGTTCGGCGTTCTCCTTGTAGCTCATCGAGAGCATGGCCGCGATTACCAGGGTCACGATGAAGGCGATGCCGGCCGCCGTGAAGGCGAGGTCGAAGCGGGGCGCCCGGGCGCTTCCCCCGGAGGCGAAGATCAACACTGCAACGAAGGCGACGACGGCCCAGAAGGCCGAAAACATCAGCGGCCCCTTCACCGAGGTCCGCAGCTTGCGCGGTTTTCCTTGATGCTGGTCAGCCACGGTGGTTCCTCCCTGCAGGCGGCGCACGGCCGGCCTGGTGTACGAATTGCGATTTTCGCACCCGATTTTCTACAGAAAGTAGAAGGGCGCTCCTCCTAGTTTACGGCTTTCCTGCGCCGCCCCGGGCATCGTGCCGCAGGGTCAGGCCGGACAGCACCCACAGGACGCCGGAAATAATCGCCCCTCCACCGGCCACGCCCAGCAGGGCGTGGGCGCCGAGGTTGATGAAGAACGGCAGCAGCACCGCTGTTCCAATCCCGATGATCCCGGACGCTATCCAGTCGCGCGCCAGGACGTGGCGGCCCCGGCGCTGCAGGCCACAGGCCAGCTCGAGGACACCGGCCACCCCCAGGCCCAGGGCGGCAATCACCCCGAACAGCAGGTCGCTGTGCAACAGGAGCACCGCAAAGCCTGCGCCGGCCAGGACGGCGCCGGCGCC
This sequence comes from Pseudarthrobacter sp. 902506025, assembly GCF_040702325.1. Lineage (NCBI taxonomy): Bacteria > Bacillati > Actinomycetota > Actinomycetes > Micrococcales > Micrococcaceae > Pseudarthrobacter > Pseudarthrobacter sp. 902506025. The sequence continues at coordinate 102,305 of NZ_JBFBKW010000005.1, read as the reverse complement.
GGAAAGCAGCTTGCCGGAGAGCGACTTCGGGGCGATCCCCGCGGCAGGGATGGCGCGGAGGGAAACCACGCCCGTGGCCAGGAGATACAGGCCGCCGGCCCAGCCCATGACCTCCACGGAAGGCGAAGTCCAAAACACCGTCACGGCACCGAATGCCAGGGCAGCAGCCGAGCGCAGCAGGACCGGCTTCCAAAGGTCGTTACGGGGGGCAGTTCCCGGGGCAGCGCCCGCAGGGGTGGATGGTTGCGTCACCGGTCCAGTTTAGTGGGGGCTGCCGGAAGGTCGAACCGGGCACTGCGCCCACTTTGCCGGCACTCGATTCAGGCGGAGCCCAGGACCATCCAACGGTCGGACCGGGCGCGCACGCCCAGCGTGAGTGCCCGCGCGGCCATGTATCCCACGCCAAAAGCGGCCCACAGCCAGCCCAGCCCTGCGGCGCCGGTGGCACCGGAGAATGCCACCCAGGCCAGCAGCGGCACGTAGATGGCGATGTTCACCAGCCCGGCGAGGGCGAGGTACCGGGCGTCGCCCGCGCCGATCAGCACCCCGTCCAGGACGAAGACGTAACCCGCGATGGGCTGCCCGGCAGCCAGGACCCAGAGGGCGACCATGAGCGCCGACTGCACCTGGGGATCCGGGGTGAACAGGGCTCCTGCCCAAGGGGCAACCACGGCCAGCAGCAGGCCGGTCACCACGCCGAACCCCGCGCCCCATCTGATCATGGTGCCGGTCAGAAGCCTGGCCCTGCCGGCATTCGAAGCACCCAGCTCCTTCCCGATGAGCGCCTGCGCGGCGATGGCCAGGGCATCCAGGGCGAACGCCAGGAAGGAAAAAATGGTCATGGCAAGTTGGTGGGCGGCGAGGTTGACCTCACCCTGGGCCGTCACCACCAGCACCGTGGCCAGGATGGCTGCCCGCAGGCTGAGCGTGCGCAGCATGAGCCAGGATCCGACGCGGGTCATGCTGCGGATTCCCCGCCAGCTGGGCAGCAGGCTTACGCCGTGGCGGACGGCGTTCCGGCGCACCATCACCACATAGACCGCGGCCATGGCCCACTGGGCCACGCTGGTGCCGATCGCCGAGCCCGCCACGGACAAGCCCAGGCCATAGACCAGCCACAGGTTCAACACAATGTTCACGCCAAATCCGGCCGTTGCCACCACCAGCGGAGTCCGGGTGTCCTGCAGCCCCCGCAGCACGCCGGTGCCGGCGAAGATCAGCAGCATCGCCACCAGGCCCGGCATGGACCAGCGGAAATAGTCGACGGCAAACGTGCGGGCACTGCCCTCCGCGCCCAGCAGGTCGATGAGCGGTTCGGCCGCGGCGAACCCGGCCACCGCCAACAGTACGCCGAGGAGGGCTGCCAGCCACACGCCGTCGCGCCCCGCGGCCAGCGCCTTGCCCAGCTGCCCTTCGCCGATGGCGCGGGCCACGGCGGGTGTCGTGGAGTAGGCCAGGAAGACCATCAGTCCGACGGCGGTCTGCAGCACGGCCGATGCCAGCCCCACCCCCGCGAGCTGGGCGACGCCGAGATGCCCCACGATGGCAGAGTCCGCCAGCAGGAAAAGGGGTTCAGCCACCAGCGCCCCGAAGGCAGGGACGGCGAGGCGGAGAATTTCGCGGGCGGGGGCGCGGGTGCCGGCCGCGGCGGCAAGGGCAGGTTGTTGGGGCACGCTGCCAGCTTAACCGCGCCTGCCGGCCGGACCGCCTCCGGCATGACAAATCCCACAACCAGGGCAACTTAGTTGACACTTCAACTAGATATCGGGAACAGTGGAGGGCATGAACAAGCAAGCACTGACCACTACTGCCCTTGCCGCCCTCCGCATCATCCTTGGTTTTCTCTTCGCAGCCCACGGCTGGCAGAAGTTCAACGAATGGACCATCGCCGGCACCCAGGCTTCCTTCGCCAAGATGGGAGTTCCGGCCGCCGACGTCATGGCGCCCGCCATTGCGGTCCTGGAACTTGCCGGCGGTATTGCCCTGATCCTGGGGATCCTCACCCGCGTGGTGGCCGCCCTCCTCGTCCTGGACATGCTGGGCGCCCTGTTCCTGGTGCACGCGCCTGCCGGCGTGTTCGCGGCAAACGGAGGCTACGAACTCGTGCTGCTTCTGGCTGCGGCATCCTTCGCCCTGGCCCTCACCGGAGCCGGCCGGCTCTCCCTGGACCGCGCCCTGTTCGGCCGCCGCCCGGAGTCCCGCCTGGCGGTCCTCGCCTAGCGGCTCCTGCATGACCGAACGACGGCGGCAAGGCACCCAGGGTGCCCTGCCGCCGTCGGACTTTTAAGCTGCGCCTTGGCTTTGTTGCAGCGCCAACCGGCCGGTAACCGGGGCCGCCAGTAGGATCGCAGCATGACTGAGTCCGGCCGTCCCAACTCCGTAACCCTCCGCTTCCTCGCCGCTCCCACCGACGTGGGGCACAGCGGCTCGGTGGATGCCGGCACGGTGCTCGAGTGGGTGGACAAGGCCGCCTACGCCGCAGCGGTGGGGTGGGCCAAGTCCTACTGCGTGACTGCCTATGTGGGAAACATCCACTTTGCCGATCCCGTCAACAGCGGGGACATGGTGGAGGTGGAAGCGACCATCGTCTATACGGGCCGGTCCTCCATGCACATCCACACGGTGGTCTCTTCCGGGGATCCGAAAGGCGGCCCGGCCACAATGCGCAGCCAGTGCATGGTGATCTTCGTGGCGGTGGGGGCGGACGGCAAGCCCATCCCGGTGCAGCAGTTCGAACCCGCCACCCCTGCCGAGATCGAGCAACGCGACCACGCACTGGCCCGGATCAAGGTCCGCGAGCAGATTGTGGAAGCCATGAACCGGCAGGAATATACGGATGCCGGTACGGCCGAACGCGTAACGCTGCGCTTCATGGCCGCCCCTACCGATGTGAACTGGGGCGGCAAGGTGCACGGCGGCATCGTTATGAAGTGGATCGACGAAGCCGCGTACGTCTGCGCGTCCCGGTACTGCGGCCGGGACACCGTGGCGGTCTTCTCCGGCGGCGTGCGCTTCTACCGGCCCCTGCTGATTGGCCATGTTGTGGAGGTGGAGGCGAGGCTGGTCTACACGGGGACCAAGGGCATGCACATCGCGGTCCACGTCCGTTCCGGCGATCCGAAGGGCCGGGAGTTGAACCTCACCACCTATTGCCTCACCGTGATGGTGGCGCGCGACGACGAAGGAAACTCAGTGCCCGTCCCGGCATGGGTGCCGGTCAGCGAGGAAGACAAGCGGCTCCACGCACACGCCCGCGAACTCCTCGAGATCCGGGGTACGGCTCCGGGGAACCGCCTGCCGAACCATCTTCTCGCCGCAGCGGGACCTGCCGGCAGCGCCGCGTCCCGCTCCGGGAGCGAAGGCCCCTAGAAGCCGCCACCGCCGCCGGCGTCGCCCGCCATGTTGGCAAAGCGGGAGTAGTGGCCCTGGAACGCCACCACAATGTCCTTGGTGGGGCCGTTACGGTGCTTGGCCACCAGGATGTCCGCCTCGCCGGCGCGGGGTGATTCCTTGTCATACACGTCTTCGCGGTGGAGCAGGATGACCATGTCGGCATCCTGCTCGATGGAACCGGACTCACGGAGGTCCGACACCATGGGGCGCTTGTCCTGGCGCTGTTCCGATCCACGGTTCAGCTGGGACAGGGCGATCACGGGAACCTGGAGTTCCTTGGCGAGGAGCTTCAGCGCACGCGAGAACTCGGAAACTTCCTGCTGGCGGGACTCCACCTTCTTACCCGAGCTCATGAGCTGCAGGTAGTCGAGGATAACCAGCTTGAGGTCATGCTGCTGCTTCAGGCGGCGGCACTTGGCCCGGATTTCCATCAGGGACATGTTGGGGCTGTCATCGATGAACAGCGGGGCATCGTTCATCCGGCCCATGGTGGTGGCAATCTTGGACCACTGCTCGTCCTTGATGGTTCCCTTGCGGAGGTCCTGGAGCCCAATGGTGGCTTCGGCGGACAAAAGCCGCATCGCGATCTCGTTCCGGCCCATTTCCAGGGAGAACATGACCGTGGAGAGGTTGTTCTTGATGGCCGCGGACCGGGCGAAGTCCAGGGCGAACGTTGACTTACCAACGGCGGGGCGTGCGGCGATGACGATCATCTGTCCGGGGTGGAGTCCGTGGGTCAGCTCGTCGAGTTCGTAGAACCCGGTGGGGACACCGGTCATGCCCTCCCCGCGGTGGCCGGACGCCTCAATTTCGTCCACCGTGGACTCCATGACGTCCTTCAGCACCACGTAGTCCTCGGCGGTGCGGCGTTCAGCCACGGCGTAAACCTCCGCCTGGGCCTGGTTGACCAGGTCCTCCACCTCGCCGTCGGAGCCGTAGCCCAACTGGACGATCTTGGTGCCGGCGTTCACCAGGCGGCGAAGCACCGCACGTTCAGCGACGATCTCGGCGTAGTAGCCGGCGTTGGCTGCAGTAGGCACGGTCTGGATGAGCTCGTGCAGGTAGGCAGGGCCGCCGATCCTGTTGATCTCGGCACGCTTGGTCAGTTCATCGGATACCGTAACCGCGTCCGCGGGCTCCCCGCGGCCATAGAGGTCGATGATGGCCTCGTAGATGGTCTCGTGCGCCGGGCGGTAGAAGTCCTGGCCGCGGAGGATTTCAACAACATCCGCGATGGCGTCCTTGGACAGCATCATGCCGCCAAGAACCGACTGTTCGGCGGCGATGTCCTGCGGCGGCTTCCGGCTCGCGTCCGATCCACGGGTTGCCTCAACAGGGTCCAGATGCGCGATTGACAAAGCTGCCGTCCTCCATTTGTACCGGGCGTGCGGCCCGGTGGTCCATCCTGTTCACGGCCTCCGACAACCGGATCCGCCACCCATCCAGGTCTACCCGCAGGCCCTGACAATCAAGCTCCGGGGTCCGGAAACCAGCTCCGGGCCGGAGTTATCCCCAATATCCACAGCTTTTCCACAGAAAGACGTGGGAGGCGGCGCGAAGGGCCCCGAAAACCGACCCAGGGACCCTGTTTCGACTGTGGAGAACAGGTACCCCGCTACGCTAGCCGCCACGGCGCCACCCGCAAAGCCAGCATGCCGCAGGCCCTGTGGATAACCTGTGCAGTATGCGGCATAGCTTGTGCACAGCCTGTGGGGAACTCTGTGGATACAAAATTTTTTTGGCCCACTTTCAGCGTCTGACCTGCGGAAACAGGAGGGCTTGCTTGTGGAGTAAATATTTCCTCCAAGGAATTTCATCCACAGGCGCTGAAGGGGATGTGCAGCGGCAGGAGGGCTGCAGGGTCCCCGGAGCGTCCCTCTCCGCAGGCCCGTGGTGCTCCTCATATTCCGTGCCGGAAGTTTGACTGCCGCGCGCCAGGGCCTGTATGCGCACACGTGAATATTGCTGTGGATAAACCCAATCTGGATTAAGCTCTACGTATGGGCGATCTCCTGCTGGTGCTGTTGCCGGCGATAGCTTTAGTGGCGCTCATCTGGGGCATTGCCACCGCACTGCGGCCGCGTGATGCGGGAACGTCGGAAGCCGACAAATACCAGCGCGAGCTTGCCGAGCGCTCGGCACGCCATTACGCAGCCCAGGTCCAGGCTGCCACCGCTGCCAGGGCCCGCCTGGCGGCGGCTACCCACCCCAGCCAGAACGCCCAGCAGCACAACCAGCAGCAGGAATATATCCGGGCGGGTGGCCAGCAAAGCAACCGCACCTGGCAACGGCCAGGAAGTACAAAGAACGGCTCATGAAAATGGAATCCCTTGTGGCCCCGGTCCTCATCCTGCTCGCGGTGATTGCGGGGGTCCTGGTGGCATACAGCGCCGCCCGCAGGCGCAAAGCAGCCCGCGGCGCCGCCCCGTCCCAGCCCGCCGCCACACCCCAGGAACTGGCCCGGACAGCTGCCGGGCGCCTGACGGAGGAACAGCACCGGCGGATCTACGCCCTGATCGCGCAGGGCCAGGCCATGGCCGCCATCAAGCTCTACTACGAGGTCACCGGTGAAGGGCTGCGGGCCTCACGCGATGCGGTGGGCGCGTTGGCGGCCCACCCCCAGCCCTACGTGGGCAAGGAGCCCGTACCGGTCCTCGAGGAGGACGACGACGAGCCGCAGCGGTTCCCGTACCGCTACCGGGCGATCGCCAGCAAAGGCGACGTGACCCGGGAAGTCAGCAGCAACATGCTCAATGACGAGATCTACGGAAGGATCCGCACGCTGGCCCGGAGCGGCGACACCGAGGCGGCGGCCACGGCGCTGACGCGGCACTCCGATATCTCACTCAAGCAGGCACGGGAATTCATCGCGCTGCTGGACGACTAGCGGGATCCGGAAATACCGGCCAGCAACTGCTCGAACGGGAGGGATTCCAGCGGGGCGGACTTCCGGCCCGGCTGAAGGCCCTCCAGCAGGCGGGTGAACTCCCCGGCAGCACGTTCGATCCGGTCCGCGAGGGATGCCCCGCCTTCCTCGGCGGTTCCCCAGTCCTGGGGCCCAGCGAAGACGCCGGTGGCCGCAATGCGCGTCCGAAGGTAGCTGAACAGGGGCCGAAGAGCGTAGTCCAGGACCATCTGGTGCCGGTCCGTTCCACCGGTGGCGCCCAGCAGGACGGCCTTGCCATCCAGCGACTTGGGATCCAGGACGTCGATGAAGGACTTGAAGAGGCCACTGTAGGAGGCGCTGAAGACCGGGGTCACGGCGATGATTCCGTCCGATGCCTCCACACCCGCGATGACGTCCGCCAGCCTCGGGGCGGCGTAGCCGGTGACGAAGTTGTTGGCGATGTCCACCGCAAGGTCGCGGAGCTCGACGACGTCCACGGCCACCTGGTAGCCGCCTGCCTCAAGCTGCCTCGCAGCAGCCGCTGAAAGCTGGTCGGCCAGCAGCCGGCTGGATGAGGGTACGCCAAGTCCTGCGGAGAGGACGGTGATGCGGCGGGTTTCCATGGCATTCTCCTGGTGCTCGTTCAAATCATCATACATGCGTTTGCATCTATACCGTTGAACTGCCGCAGGTGGCGGAGTATTCCCGGAGGTTCTGCGGGACCCTGATCAGAGCAGGACGGTTCCCTGGATGCACGTGGTCGATTCGCCGCCCACCCAGATGTCCCCGCCCTCAGCGCTCACATGGATGCGCCCGGCCCGGCCCAGCACGGTCCCCTGCGAGGCCACATACTGCTCCGGCGCCCTGCCGGTTCCCATCAGCCATTGGGCTGCACCGGCATTGAAGCTGCCGGTGACGGGGTCCTCCGCCATCGCGTCACCGGGCAGGAACGTGCGCACCTCAAAGTCGGCGCCGACGCCGGGAGCGTGCGGCCCTATGACGCCGATCTTTAGGTCGCCCATGGCTGCGTGGTCCGGTTCCAGGGCCAGCACCTGCCCGGCGGACTCCAGCAGGACACCGATCCATTCCGGCCCGTTCACCAGCCAGCACGCGTCGACGATGTCGCCGGGGGCCACGCGCAGCGCCGCTGCCAGCTGCCGGCGGACGGGCTCCTCCACGGGGCCGGATCGCGTCAGGGGCGGCGCCGCGAAAGCCAGCCTCCCGCCGTCGCGCTTGATCCGGACAAGCCCCGCCGCGCATTCCTGCACCACGCAGCCGTCGGACTTCGGCACCCCTCCGCTTTCCAGCCAGGTATGGGCAGAGCCCAGCGTCGGGTGGCCCGCAAACGGGAACTCCTCGCTCCCGGTGAAAATCCTGACCCGGTAATCGGCGCGGGGATCCCGGGGAGGCAACAGGAAGGTGGTTTCCGAAAGGTTGGTCCAGTTGGCGAAGTGCTGCATGGTTGCCGCGTCCAGGCCTTGGGCATCAAGCACGACGGCGAGCGGATTTCCACGGTAGGCCAGGCCGGCGAAAACATCCACTTGGTGGAAGGGGCGGGGGCGGGGGTTCGGGTTCACCGGAGCAGGCTACCACCGCACAAACGAAAGACCCCCGCCGCCGGAGTCCGGCGACGGGGGTCGTGACGTGGAGTGGGGAAATTACTTTCCTGCCACCACGTCCAGTTCGATCACAGCGGCAACGTCAGCGTGGAGGCGGACGTTGGCCTGGTAGGAACCGACCGACTTGATGTGTGCGGGCAGTTCAACCTTGCGCTTGTCGATCTTGCCAAGGCCAGCGGCCTCAACAGCGTCGGCGACGTCGCCCTGCTTGACGGTGCCGAACAGGCGGCCGGACTCGCCGGCCTTGACGACCAGCTTGACCGGCTTGGCGGACAGTGCAGCGGCCTGCTTCTGAGCATCTTCCAGGGAAGCGTGCTCGCGGGCGGCGCGGGCAGCCTTGATGGACTCAACCTGCTTCTCGCCACCCTTCGACCAGGTCAGGGCGAAGTTACGGGGCAGCAGGTAGTTACGTGCGTAACCGTCCTTGACCTCGACAACATCGCCGGCAGCACCGAGACCGGTGACTTCGTGGGTCAGAATGAGCTTTGCCATGTTAGTTAATCCCTTCCTTAGCCGCGGCCAGCGCCGGAGTAAGGCAGCAGAGCAACTTCGCGGGCGTTCTTGATTGCCTGGGCGATCTTGCGCTGTTCCTGCACCGTGACGCCAGTGACGCGACGGGCACGGATCTTTCCGCGGTCGGAGATGAACTTGCGCAGCAATGCTACGTCCTTGTAGTCGATGACAGTGATGTCAGCGGCCTTCAAGGGGTTGGACTTTGGTTTGGGCTTACGGAGTTCAGCCTTAGCCATCGTGGAGCTCCTATTCTAGGGAGCCCGTGGATATTGATCCACGGGATGGTGGTGGTCCGACGGCGGCAGTGCCTTGGGTGCGTTTCGCACCCGGGCAGTCCCGGCGCCGGGCCGTTATTTGGGTTTTAGAAGGGAGGTTCGGAATCGGGGCCGTTGCCCCAGCCGCCTGCGTTGGAGACACCGGGCGTAGCCCAGGGATCGTCCTGTGCAGCCTGCTGGTTGCCGCCGCCCCAGCCTCCACCGGAGTTGCCGCCCTGGTTTCCACCAGAGTTGCCTCCTCCGAAGCCACCGCCGCTGTTGCCGCCGCCGAAGCCGCCGCCACCCTGTCCGCCGGAGCGCTGGGTGCGGTTGACCTTGGCATTGGCGTAGCGCAGGCTGGGGCCGATTTCGTCGACCTCAAGCTCGATAACGGTGCGCTTTTCGCCTTCTTTTGTTTCGTAGGAACGGCTCTTCAGGCGGCCGGTCACGATGACGCGCATGCCCTTGGTCAGGGATTCGGCGACGTTCTCGGCTGCTTCACGCCATACGGCAGCGCGGAGGAACAGGGTTTCCCCGTCCTTCCACTCGTTGGACTGGCGATCAAAGGTGCGGGGGGTGGAAGCGATGGTGAAGTTCGCTACTGCCGAACCTGACGGTGTGAACCGCAATTCCGGGTCATTGGTGAGGTTACCGATGACCGTAATGGTGGTCTCGCCTGCCATCTACTGCCTCCTTGTTCGATCCTGGGTGAAGAGTGCGTTTCCTGCGGGGTAAAGAATGAAGACGGTGCTGAATTACTCAGCAACAACCTTCTGCTCTTCGGGGCGGGTGATCTTGGTGCGCATGATGGTCTCGTTAAGAGACAGCTGGCGGTCAAGTTCCTTGGCGGTCTCCGGCTTGGCAGTGAAGTTCACCACGGCGTAGATCCCTTCGGACTTCTTCTTGATGTCGTAAGCCAGACGGCGACGGCCCCAGATGTCAACCTTTTCGATGGTTCCACCATCGTTGGTGATGACGTTCAGGAACTTCTGAAGCGACGGCTCAACGGTACGCTCTTCGACCTCGGGGTCGATGATTACCATCAATTCGTAAGGACGCATATGTGAACCCACCTCCTTTGGGCTAAGCGGTTACGGCATTTCCGTAACAGGAGGTTCATTTGCGATTCCGTGCAATGCCTTGCCGCCGGAACGGAGGCAGGACGCAGCACAGACTTCAATATCTTAGTGCATTTGGACCCGATAGGCGATTCGCGCCTGACCCTAGGCTAGCCCCGGTGGAGGTGGGCAGCAGCCGTAGGTTCAGCCATGTGGAAAACCCTGCCGTCAGTGGCGCCTATTACCAATGCACTTTTGCCGACTGGGGAGCGCCACGCCAACTCAGTGAGGTCCGTTACCTAATTGTGATTCTTGGACCCTTTTCGTGTACGGTCGTCCGGGGGCCGCCCCCAGCCGGCTCCAGTCCCGGATGCCGCCCAACTCTGCCGCGTCCGTGATTCACCAGATTCCAGGCAGAGGCGGGGGACCCAAGCGTCCCGGGCACGGCCACGCGCCTGCCCTTGGGGTGAAGCCGCAGCACGCGGCCGAATGCCCTCATTCGAACCCGACAGCTAACTCCGCAGGCGACGAGAGGTAGCATCCCCATGCCCGCACCCCGCAAAGGCAGCGCCACACGAGCGCACCGTTATCAAAATGAGACAGATCCCGCCGGGACATCCCCGGCCTCCAAGTCCGGTGCTCCGGCCCGGGCGCGCCGCCGCTGGCCCCTTGCCGCCGGTCTTGCCGCAGCACTCCTCGGAGCAGGTTCCCTTGGCCTGGGCCTGACCCACGGTGACGGAACCGCTGACGTGGCGCGGGTGGCGAGTGCAGAGGATGCCGGCAGCGCCGCACCCACCCAAACTCCCGACGTTCGGGTCCCCGCTCCAGCGCCGGTCCCGGCAGTTGATGCCGCTCCTGCCGCCCCTCCTTCCCCGGCAGAGGCACCGGCACCTGCCCCCGCAGCAGTACCGGCACCCGCTGCCCCTGCCCCTCCCTCCGAGGCCCCCATCGCCGTGGCGCCTGCGGCGGCACAGCTGGCCAGCACCGGGACGCCTGCGCCCGCCGGGGTCCCGGGGAACTGGACCATGACCTTCGCCGACGAGTTCAACGGGGCCGGACTGGACACCGCGAAGTGGTCCGGCTGCTGGTTCTCCCCCGGTTGCGGAACCATGAACAAGGTCTCCACCAGCCCGGCGAACGTCTCCGTGGCCAACGGGAACCTGGCCCTGGGGCTCAGCTCATCCACCTCCGGCGGACTGGTATCCACCAACCCGAAGGGCGGGGCGGGGACCGGCTTCCAGTTCACCACCGGCTACGTCGAGGCCAGGATCAAGTTCCCGGGCAACGCCAACGGCCTCTACAACTGGCCTGCCTTCTGGACCACCGGACAGTCGTGGCCGGCCACCGGCGAGAATGACATCGCCGAGGTCCTGCAGGCCAAGATGACCGTGAACTACCACTCCGGTTCCGGCTCCCACAACCAGGGCGGCGTGGGCGGCAACTGGGCCAACGAGTACCACACCTTTGGCCTGCACCGGATGGCAAACTCCTCGGACGTGTACTTCGACGGCGTCAAGGTCAAGTCCTACCCCACCGACGACGGCAATGCCCCGCAGTACATCGTGCTGAATGTCGGCGCCTCCTCCACGAACCCGGCCTACGGCGCGCCGTCCCAGATGATGGTGGACTACGTGCGCGCCTGGCAGTAGCAGGCCACGCACCCAGGTGAAAGGGCGACGGCGGGACCTCCCGCCGTCGCCCTTTTTCGGCTTCCCTCAAGGTTGCCTAAAGCAACCCTCCGGGGACGATGTGATCCAGTACACTCTTGCAATGAAGCTCCTGTACGTGACGGAAAGCGTGCCCAACCGGGATCCGGAACTGGGGGATGGAAGCTCGATGATCCCGTACGAAGTGATCCTGCACCTCCCCCCTGGCGTTGCCGTCACGCTGCTGACTTTCTCGGGTCCTGTTCCGGTTCCGGCAGAGATCAGGAACCGCTGCGATACCGTGTACGAACTGGCCCGGCGCGAAGAACTTTCGGCCTTTGCCCGCTCCGTGGGCGGCCTCACCGGACTGGGAAAACACCGGCGGTCCACCCCGTCCGCCCGCGCCGCCGCGGCCCGGTTGTCCGCAATCCGGGACGCCACCCTGATCCATGGCCCCCATGCCCTCTTCCTGTCCCACTGCGTCACCGGTCCCCTGGTGCTGCAGACAGTGGACCCCTGGTCCATCCGGGCCGGCATGGACACCGCCATCGCCCGTACCTTCCGGCCCGCCTACCGGCTGCGCGAACAATTGGCCGCCCGCGCTGAACGTCAGCTGCCGCCCCGGGCCAGGCTCCTGACCGTCGGAGCCCAGGACGCAGCGGCCTGGTCCGCCACGCTCGGCAGGCCAGTCACGAGCATCCCCAACGGCACGGCGGTGGCCACCGGTCCCCGCCGGGAGCGGAAAGCCCCGGTGGTGTGCTTCGCAGGCAGCCTGAACTACGCGCCGAACGTGGACAGCGCCACGGTACTGGTCAACAGGATCGCGCCGCTGGTGTGGCGGGAGGTCCCGGACGCCCGCTTCGTCATCGCAGGGCGGCGCCCCACACCGGCGGTTCAGGCGCTGGCCGGACCCCGGGTGGACATCCTGGCCAACGTGCCTTCCATCCTGGACGTGTTCCAGGGCGCGGATGTGGCGGTTTTCCCGGACGAACACGGCGTGGGTATCCGGAACTCCGTCCTGGAGGCCCTCGCCGCGGGGCTGCCCGTGGTGGCCACGCCTGTGGCCGCGAGGGAACTTCCCGCACATCCGCTGCTGGCGGTTCGGGACAGCCAGGACGCCCTTGTCCGCGAGGTGGTGGAGCACCTCACCGCCCCCAAGCAACCGCCCGGGCCTTCCCACTGCGCTGCCGGAACGGCCGCCGCAGGCGCAGTCCGCACTTGGGACACCGTGGCAGGCGAATACCTGGCGGAAGTCCGTGCGGCCATGGCCGGTTCATCCCCGGCGGGGGAGCTTACCCGGACGAACAGGCAACCATGACGTACGCGCCGGGGGAACTGGAGCGGAAGGGAGTCCGGGGAGCCCTGTGGCAGGGGCTGGCCTTCGCCTCGGGCAGGGTGATCGTGCTGGTGACCACGGTGGTCCTGGCACGGCTGCTCTCACCTGAGGAATACGGCCTCGTCGCCTTGGCGCTGGTGCTGATGGCGTACGCCGAGACCATCGCCGATGCCGGGGTGGGTCAGGCGTTGGTCTACCTGCCCAAGACACCGGTCATCGCCAGGTCGGCGCTGCTGCTTTCCGTTGCCCTGGGCGCATTGCTGGCCGTGGCGGCCCTGCTCGCTGCTGACGCGGTGGAGGACCTCCTTGGGCTGGACGGCGTGGCCCCGCTGGTGCAGGTCCTTGGCGTTTCGGTGCTTGCCACGGCCTGCGGTGCCGTCCCGGAAGCCATCATGCGCCGGGACCTGAAGTTCAGGCAGCTCACGGCGGCTCCTGTACTGCGCGCCGCAACCATGGGAACGGTGACCCTCTACCTGGCCTTCACCGGCCACGGCGCCTGGTCACTCGCCGTCGGAACGGCTGCCGGGTCGGTGGCCTATGCCGCCACCTGCTGGTTCCTGGTCCGCCGCGAGGCGCCCTGGCAAATCTGGCGCGTGAGCAAAAGCGCCATCGGGGAAAATGTCCGCTTCGGTGCCCCCGTCGCCGGCAGCACCATGCTTGCCCGGGCGATCTTCGACGTCGACTACCTGGTCATCGGCATTGTGCTGGGCGCACACGCCCTGGGTCTCTACACCCTCGCCTTCCGGCTGCCGGAGGCCCTGATCCTGAACGTGTTCTTTGTGCTGTCCACCGTCCTGTTCCCCCTGTACACGCAGGTCCGGGGCGACCGGCAGCGGCTGCGGGACGGCTACCTGAAGAGTGTCACCGTGCAGGCGCTCTACGGCATCACGGCAGGTGTGGGCCTGGCCGTGGTGGCGCCCGTCCTGGTCCCGGTCCTTTTCGGGCAGCAATGGGAGGAGTCGGTCACGCCGCTGGTATTCCTGGCCCTGTACGCGGCCGCCCGCTCCCTGGGCGCCGGGGCCAATGACGTCTACAAGGCGATGGGCCGGCCCGGTCTTTCCATCTGGATCTCCGTGGTCCGCCTGGTGGTCCTCCTCCCGGCCCTGGTCTTTGCCACCCAGTGGGGCATCGTGGGGGTCGCCTGCGCCCAGATGGTGGTGGCCGTGGTCTTCGCGTTCGGCATGCAGGCAGTAGCCGCCAAGGTCATGGGGACAAGGATGCGCCGGATGATGCGGGCCGCCGCTCCGGGCCTGGTGTGCGGCGCCGCGGTTGGCCTGGTGGGCCTGGTCAACCTGGCACGGCATGCCCTGGGACCGGTCCCCACACTGGCTGTCATGGTGGTGGCCGGAGTGGGCGCGGTGTACGCGGTGCTGCGGTTCGGCTACCGGGACCTGCACGACGAGATCCTGGGCCTTTTCCGGCGCACCCACGAAAACCCGGGAGCGGCGGACAGCCGGACCTCCTAGCGGGTGGCCGCCCTACGCGGCTTCCACAACATGGCGCCACAACCAGAAGTCCCTGTCCGCCTGGAGGGCGGCCCGGACTTTCCCGTTTCCCTGCGTCGGATCAGCCTCCGCCTCCTGCGCCAGCCGGTCGGCGAGCGTGGCGGTGGACCGCGCCCACGTGGCGATGACCAGCAGCGGGAGGAGTGAGTGGTCCACTCCCCTCATGCCAAGGTGGCGGGAAAGCGGCTCCAGCGCCCAGCCGCCCTTGCCGAAGGCTTTGTCAAAGGCCGCCATCTGGGCCTCCCGGGCGAACGCCTGTTCACTGGATTCGCTCAAGTACTGGAGGTAGAACACCAGGTCGTGCCCGGGCACTCCATCCGTGAGCGAGCGTTCCCAGTCCATGACCTGCAGGGCGCCGCCGGGTTTAACAAGGAGGTTCGGATGGCTCAGGTCGCCGTGTTCGATGACCGCGGGCAGTTGCGAGCGGCGCAGCGGGGCAAGGAGTTCGTGCGTGCGCCCAACGAGTTCGTTTGTCCGGGCATCCGGGCCGGCCAATCCTTCCAGGGCCGCCAACGGCGCGGCGACGGCGCGCTGGTACCAGTCCACGTTGCCGGCGGCGGGCTGCGTGCAGGGAAGTGCCCCCACGAACGCGGCCCCGGTGGCGACGGCGGCAGGAAGGTCCGCTGCCACCGTCCTGGGATCGAGCGGCAGGCCGGTCAGCGCGGTTTCGACCAGCACCGTGTACGGCCCCACGTCCCGGATTCCCACCAGTCGTGGAACACCGGCGCCTGAGTCGCGGACGGCGGCGGAGAGTTGGGCCAGCATGGCCGCCTCACGGCGGACGCCGCTGTTGTCCCCGGGCTGCCGCGGCACCTTCACCACCAGGGCCGGTTCGCTGTGCCGGGAGGGGAACACCAGGGCCACCACGTGCCGGGAGGTTGCGAACCGCGGGGTCAGCAGCAGCGTCTCCCATTGTTTGCCCAGGCCGTACTGGTCCAGGGAGAACTCGTCGAAGTGGTCCCGCAGGAACTGGTCTATGAAGCTCATTGCGCCGCGTTCCTCTCCGGAAGCCGCCCGGTGACGGTGCCCTCGGGGACCAGGAGGTCGAAGACGTGCAGCGCCAGGGCCATGTGCACCGCAGCCGCTTTGAGGGCCCCGAAGCGCACATCCTTGCGCAGGGCCAGGGTGTCCCGGATGGATACTCCGGACCGCACCGGAACCAGCCGGGCTGTCCGCTCCCGGTTGGGGGCGTTCCAGTACAAGGCAACGTCCTGGTACCCCCGGCGTTCCAGCGTCCGCTTCCACCCTCGCAGCGTCCGGGGTCCGGAACGCTGGAGCAGGGACCGGCTGGCTTCCACGCAGATCCAGCCTCCCGGTTCCAGTGCCAAGCCTGCGCTTTCGATCTGGCCGGGGCCCGGCGAGGCCAGCAGCACCACGTCGCATGTCCTGCCGGCCGGCCTCGTGTCCGGCTCGTCCAGCCGCACAGCCTGCGGGTCCAGCAGGCGCAGCGCCGATTCTGTTTCCGCGCTCACCCTTCCGGCGAAGCCCAGGGTGCGCGGCTGCAGGACCGGAAGCAGGAACCGCCAGTCCAGGAGCCGCCACAGGTGCAGTGACAGGGCCTCCCCGGCGACGGTTTCCGCCGCGGCCGGGATCTGGGAAGTGGGGCCGACGGCGGTGGTGCGGTGCGGGGCCCGTCCTGGGGTGGTTGCCCTCCCGGCAGCCGGGGAGCACGTGTCCCAGATGATGCCGGTAGCCACGCGCTGCACGGCCTCCACCGGCTGGGCCGCATCAACCACCCGGCTGCCGGGGAGCCGGCCCGCCAGCTGGAGGTAGTCGTTCCGCCAGGACTCCAGGAGCTCCGGGCTGTGTTCACCTTTACGCTCGAACATCACCGCGCCGGGAACATCAAGCACCAGGAGCACGTCCGGGGCAGGGATGACGGCCAGGGCCAGGGCGTTGCTGATGCGTGCCAGGGGACCGCCGCCGGGGCCGGCCAGCAGCGCGTCGTACGCCACGCGGTCCATCAGCACCACTTTGCCCATGCGGCGGTAGAACCTGGCCAGGATCCCGCCACGGACCAGCCGGTACACCTTCTTGGCCGTCCTTCCGCCGGGAATCCGGTTGAGCACAGCATCAAAAGGCCCCGCGCCCCACAGGCCCATATATACGTATTTGGTGGGCAGCGGCACGTCGGCGTGGAGTCCGTTCAGCAGGGTGGTCTTTCCCGCTCCGTCCGGAGCCATGACGCCCAGCAAGGGAGTGTGCCCCCGGAGCCGGGCGCCCGAGCGCCTCAGTGTCCGTCTGACCGCTTCCATGAACGCAGGGTTCGCCCCGCCACTCCAGGACGCCCTCATCCTGGAGGCCATCGCGGGAGCATCCCCGAACCGGCCGGCGAGGACCAGGTTCAACATGTCGGTTGCCAGCCCCGCACCCACCCTGCGCCGGACCGACTCCGCAATCCTGCCGCCGTCGGCCGCCACCTTGGCAGCCGCCCGCGCAGCCTCCTGCCGCGCCGGCGTGATTCCACCCTTGTCCATGAACAGATGCAGCAGCAGCAGCCAGGCTTGGTCCGCGGCGTCGGGCATCCAGTAGGAGCCATGCCGGATCCTGCGGCGCAGGCAGCGGGGCGCCCACGGGGTACGCCACTGCTGGCAGGAGCCGAATGCCAGGTCGGAGACGACGTCAAGCTTGATCCAGGCTCCGTCGCCGGGTGAGTAGCTGAAGTAGAACCTGTGGCTGCCGTGTCCCCATGCAAGGACCCTGCAGAACCCTGCTGCCGCCATCACGTCGTCGAGCCGGGAAAGGAGGTGCTTGTCCACGAGGATGTCCACGTCCCCCGCAGGCAGGGCCAGATCGTCCTCGCCGCGGAGCAGGAGCCACGGCAACCCGGTCCCGTCGAGGGTGTCGAAGACCGCTGCCACCCGGGGGTGGATCTGTTGCCTTCCGGCGACGTCGGGCTCCGTCAGGGCACCCGGGTGACCCAGCTCTTCGGGAACCGGAAGGTCACTGGTGATTTCCATGGTGCAATCCCCCAAATCGTCCTAAACCGCGGTCGCGGCACTTGGTTCGTTCACGGCGTGTAGGCATACTGGGCCACCCAATCAACCTGCAGGTGCCCTGCCGTGCCGGCGGCCGGAAAGGTTGCTTTGGCGTCATCGGCGGTCTCCGCCTGAAGGGTCCAGCGCATGGGCGTGTTCGGCACACCCTTGGGTTTGGTTGTCTGGTCCACCAGCCCGCCGTCCAGGAACCACCGGACCAGGCCGGGGCTCCATTCGATGGTGGCAACATGCCACTGGCCTGCGCGGGAGTCCGAGTACTTCTTGTCGGCGGGGTCGAACTCCATCCCGTCGGTGGTGCGGGTCCCTTTGATGGCGGAGTTCCCGTAGAGGGACCCGTCCAGGGCTCCTTCCGGCCAGTCGATCTCCCCTTCGTTCCAGTCGTCGCTGGCCGGCCAGAGAAGGAACGCGATCTTGTAGCCCGGGATGGAATCGTACCGGAACCTCACCGAGTACCTTCCGTACGTCTGGCCGGTGTAGCCGAAGGGAATGACGCTGGCCACCCGCGGACTGCTGTCCGAGTAGTGAAGGTAGAAATCGAGGTAGCCGTCATGGACCGAAAGGACATCGTCGGGCGTGTACGTGCCAAAGCCCGATGAGTCGGAAAAACCGGAATATCCACGCATGTCCGGCCCGTACACCTGGCCCACCGCCCCCAGCGGGGCCGGGACGTCGAAGTCCTGGACCATGGTCTGCCGCCAGGACGGCAGATCCCCTTTCGGAGCCCCGGTAACCTTCGAGGAATCCGCGTGCAGGGCCAGCAGCGCCGCCCCGACGATGGACAACGACGTTACCGTGACGAGCGACAACTGGTACACCCGTCCGCTACTTTCCCCAGTCAGCACGTGAAACCTCGTAGATCCGCACCGACTTGTTCTCAAACACCAGCTCGGTGCCCCTGGCCACGTTCAGGTCATGCTCGAGCGGGACCAGGACATCCTTGGGGAACTGGCGTGGAACGCCGGTGGATGTGCGCTGCTGCAGGTCCGATACCACCACGAAGACCCGGTCCGAGGGGCGCAGCCTGGCTGCTGCCCTGGTCTTGTCAACGTAGGCCAGCATGTCATCCCCGGTGAACGGCTGGGCGGTGTTGTGCAGCTTCGGCGCCACCGAAACAAGCTGCCCGGTGCGGAGGTAGAAGGCGTAGTGCGAGCCGACCAGCAGCGGCAGGTGGTAGTTCGTTTCCACCACTGCGTCACCCCGGCGGACGTTGGAGTCGAGCCAGCGGCTGGCCGATACGTCTGCGGCCGGTACCCGGACGTTGGCTTCATTCTGGAAGTACACGGCCGTGAACAGCACGGCCATGACCGAGATGGCCGAGGTTACGCCCACTACGGCCTTCCTGCCCGGGAGTTTCCCGGACCAGAAGAGCCAGGCCGCGCCGATGGCGAGCCACGGAAGGGCGAACATGAAGACGCGGAGCCTGCCCTCGCCGCCGTAGGACGTGCCGAAGAGGCCAATGATGGGGGTTGCCGCAAGCGTTCCCACGATCAGGGTGGTGCGGACATTGCCCCGGAGGATGTTGCGGATGAACCCCAACCCGGCAAGCAGGGCGGTGAACAGGGACAACGCCAAGGCTTCGCGTGCCAGCCACCGTCCGGAGAGGAGGGACGGTCCTGGTGCGCCGCTGGAGGCTTTGTAGCCGGCGTTGGCGAGGAAATCGAAGCCGTTGAGCAGGCCGTACTTGTCCTTGACGAACTCGGCGTTGGGAAGGAGGTAGAGCAGGGCCATCAGGAGCAGCGCGGGCGCTACCCAGGCCGGCTTGAAGTAGCGGGCCAGGAAGAGGGGGAAGAGCCCCAGGATGGCCAGGTACGGGGTCAGCTGGTGGCTCATTACAATCATTGCCTGCAGGACCAGGACTGCGGCGATGGCCAGTGCCTGCTGGCGGCCGCTGTAGGTCCTGACCTCCTCCGGCTCGGGGGCCTCTTTTGAGAAACGGCCGGACAGCCGCTCCTCAAGCCTGAGTACCCAGGGGGCCGGGTTGCCGCGAAGGTAGGTGAGGATCAGCAGGCACATGGTCAGGTGCAGCGTGTAGGCGAAGGCCTGCGGCGAGTAATAGTTTTGGTTCAGCCAGTTGGAGAGGGCGAAAACCAGCGCACTCGTCCAGTAGATCCGCGGGTTCTTTGTCAGGGCCCGGGCGATGGCAAGCACCAGGGCGACGTTTATCAGCGCGAATACCGGCTCGGCCCATCCGGCGTAGGCCATGGCGTCCTTGTAGCCGCTGGATTCACCCAGGAACGCGCTGAACAGGAAGAAGCCGGGCCAGCGGTTGTAGATGTCGATGTCCGGGTCGAACTGGCCGATGGTCTGGATCAAGTCGGTGACGGCTATGTGCTTGTAGGTCCAGGGCAGCCGCGGGACGTTGGCCAGCAGCCCGGCGGAAGAATAAAGGATGACCACCAGGCCCGTGATCGAGGCACCGGTAAGCCACCCGGAGTGCTCGCCCTGCCGGACGATGCTCCAGATGCAGAGTGCCACCACGACGGCCAGCGCCAAGTACCAGGTGACAGGGAAGGCGGCGAGCAGGCCCAGGTCGCCGAGGTGGGGGTTTGTGAGCCCTAGTGTGGCGGCCCACGTGACCATGGCGGCCAGGAGAACCAGCCAGGGTGCATAGGTTTTGAGCTCCGGACGTGGCAGCCGGGTTGCGGCGGCCCGGGGGCTGGGTGGCCCCGGCACCAGGAGGGCGGCCGCGGAGGCCAGCATGATGCCGACGGCGGCGGGCCGGGGATTCCAGAGCTGGAGCCACCCCATGACGGCGGCGGCCAGGGCAAGTGCCGTGGCGCCGGCGACGACGGTGAAGATCAGGCGGGCCACCGGGTCCACATTCCGGACCCACCGCACCAGTGCCCAGCCCGGAATGAGGAGGCACACCAGGAGTTTGGCGCCCGCAATGGACTCGCCCCCGACGTCGAACACGATCAGGACCGCCGTCACGGCACCGAGCAGTGCCAGGACGTAATCGGAATACCCTGGCCTGCGCCGGCGTGAAGGGCGGGAGTTCATCGGGCCGGACACGTCACCCCTGATGAGAAGCGCCATACTGTTTCAACTCCTGGATTGCTTGCCGCCGGTGGAGCGACCCTCCGCCAACGGCCCCGACTGTGGACTGTTGTCTTAGCTGCCCGCGGCAGCCCTGCGCGATTGCAGATATTTGTAGGGGCCCAGGGCCACAGCCAGAAGCTGCAGCCAGACGAGCCGGTCGACCTGGGCCTCCAGCGAACTGTGGATCGGCGGCCCCTGGAGCGCCGGCTGGCCGGCCTGTTGGCGCCGGTTCAGGAACTCGAGTCCAACGCCCCAGCTCCTGGCCAGGGCCAGCCTCGCGGTATGGGGGTCCATCATCACCTTCGTCATCCAGGCCCCGAGGCCGTTGCCGTAGCCCCGCGCCTGTACCCGCAGGTCTTCGAGGCCGTCCCGGTGTCGGTGCCAGACAATGGCGGCCGGCTGGACCACCAAAGCGTGCCCCGCGAGGATGACCCGGGTGAACATGTCGATGTCTTCCCCGCCGCCCGTGGGAGTTCCCACCCCCAGGGCGGGATCGAACCCGCCGAGGCGAAGTGCCGGCTGGCGCCTGAGGGCGAAATTGGCTCCCGTACCGAAAGCACCGGGGCTGAACGGGAACTTGGGGAGCGCCGCGGGCGGGTTGGCGAGCGAGTAGACCTGCGGAACCAGGCTCCGTGACCAGCTGACCTTCGAATCGAAATAGCCCTGGGTGGGGGTGCGGAGCTCTCCCGCGGGAACCAGCCCCGTAACGCAGGCAGCCCCGGGAACGGCTTCGAAGGCGGCGGCGATCTCCCGCAGCCAGGACCTGTCCACCACCACGTCGTCATCGGTGAAGGCTACGACGTCTCCCCTGGCGTGCCGAAGGCCGGTGTTCCTGGCGTGGGAGAGGCCCGGAACGGGTTCGGTCACCAGCCGGACCCGCTGGTCCCTGAACTCGCGCCGGACCAGTTCTTCAGTGGCTTGCGTGGCGGGGGCGTTGTCCACCACCACCACGTCAAAGTGCGGGTAGTCCAGGGCAAGGATGGTCAGGAGCGCACCCCGCAACTGCAGGGTGCGGTCCCTGGTGCACACCACCACCGTGATGTGCGGGGTGGTCACCGCCGGCGGGAACGATGCGACTGGCGGCAGGGCCGCCAGGGCGTCCTCGAAGACAGTCCGATCCACGATTCCCGCCGGCGACGGCACGTCGACAAATCCCCGCACAGCCCCCGACGCACGCACCAGCAGCCGTGCCCGCTCGTATCCAGCATGGTTCTCCAGTTCAAAGCGCGAACAGTCCGCGAGGTCTTCCAGGTCCACCGACCCGATCCACCGCGCCCCCGGCCAGGCCGGCGGCAACAGCGACTCCATGGCGGGCACCAGGATCAGCGCCTCGCCCTGGAGATCCTCAAGCACCTGGCCGGCACCTTCGCTCATTGCACTTCCCTCCACTGTGCCCCGGCCGGGACCAGGACCACGTCCTCTTCCTCCGGGCCCGTCCAATGCTGAAGCCGGCGCCCCTGGAAGTACCCGGCCGCGGTGCAGGCCAGGACCGCGATGACCGCGCCGGCACGGCCCAGCCCGTCGGGACTGCCATCGCGCCCCCACGACTTCAGGCCGGTGAACACGGCGCGCGGGAGCACGCTGCGGACGTAGCGGCGTTCCGGGCCGAGTGCCCGTTTGTGGCCCACCAACTGGCTGACCTGGGCTTTGGACAATCCCTCGGCCCAGGACCGGGACATCATGTAGCGCCATGTCCCACGGGATGCGGGAACATGATGGTGTACCAGCGCCGCGGGTTCATAGACGATCCGCGAACCCGGCAAACCCATCCGGGAGCGGATGCAGATTTCGGTCTCCTCGCATCCCAGTGGCAGCGTGCCTTTGCGGCCCAGCGACTGGTTGAAGCCGCCCACCTGGCGCAGCACCTCAAGCCGGAAGGACATGTTGGCGCCGATCACGTTGCGGACTTCCGAAGCGACGCGGGGCAGGCCGCGATGGCTGCAGCCCACAATCCAGTCCAGTTCCTCCGCGAAGTACCCCGGGCGGCCGGATTCCCACAGCGGGACCACCTTCCCGCCCACACCCAGGACATCCGGATCGTCGTACAGCGCAACCAGGCGTTCGAGCCAGTCCGGCGCCGCCTCGGCGTCGTCATCAAGGAAGGCGACGATGTCCGATTCGGCGAGCCCCACGCCCGTGTTGCGGGCCCCTGACAACCCGGGCAGGCCTTCGCTCTCAACCACCGTGACGTCGTCGACGATCTCGATGAGCCGCTCGTAGAGGTCCTCGTTGTGGTCGATGACCACCAGCACCTGGTCCGGGGCAAGCGTCTGGTTGCGGACTGATTCGATGACGTCGAGCAGCATTCCCCACCGCTCGGAGGTATACGCGCAGATCACCACTGTCACGGACAGTGGCTTGATGCGGTCAAGCATGCCGGCTCACCGCCGCGACGAGGGTGTCATGCTGTTTTACGGCCGGGGCGAGGACGCTGTGCGGATCCACCGGAAGCCGTGGGAAGTGGACGTTGGAGTAGGTGTACTTCACGCGGCGGAGCGCCTCCGGGCGGGCACCTGCCGTGGGTGCCTCCCACAGGGTGCATTCCCGGGCCAGCGTGTGCAGCACCCGCCACCCGTCGCGGAACGTCTGGAGGTTGGATGCTCCCGAAATCCGGTCGAGCTCAAGGCTGGGAACCTCGGCGATCCTCAGCCCGCCCTTGGCGGCCCTGACGATAAGTTCCGTCTCGATCTCGAAGCCGTCCGACTGCAGCTCCAGCACCTGCAGGCATTCCCGGCGGAAGGCGATGTACCCGTAGCAAAGGTCCGAGTAGTTGCTGTGCAGTACAGCATTAGCGAGTCCGGTCAGCGCCCGGTTGCCGGCCTTCCGCAGCCGGGTCAGGTCTTCCGACCCGCCGCCGGTGACGTGCCGGGAGCCCTTCACGAAATCAAAATCGTGCTGGAGGGGTGCAACGAACCAACCAATCTCCTGGGGGTCCATGCTCCCGTCCGCGTCCAGCATCACGATGATGTCCCCCTTGGCGGCGTTGAAGCCGGCGCGGAGGGCCACACCCTTCCCTTTGCGGGTTTCATTGACCACCACCACGTCCGGGCGGAGGGCCTTGGCCACTTCAACAGTCTTGTCCTGCGAGCGGCCGTCGACGATGATCACCTCATCGACGTAAGAGGGCATCCGGCGGAGAACCCAGGGGAGGTTCTTTTCCTCGTTCAGGGTGGGAATGACCACGCTGATTGAGGCTTGTGGAAATAAATGTCCCGGCTCGGAAAAGAGAGCTGGAAGTTGGGGGGAAATCGACAATTGCCTCACCACTTCATGACAGTTCGGATTCTTGACAAGGCCGCCGGCCGTTATGGCGGTGGCACTAACGCTTCATCCGGTCATGGTCTGGTCGCTGACCCCCCAGCAAACCGTCGCCAATCCTCTGGCCGTTCCGGAAGACTACCCCCTACCTAATGCGGGTATCACGAGTAGTAGGTACTCACTTTTTACCCGGGGTTTACCCCCTGTTAGGCAAGTAAAGGGCTTGGGGGAGGCCGAAAAGATTAGGTATAGGGGGAACCGGGTGCCGGGAAAACGTTAGGTAGGGGGATGGGAGAAACCCCTATTTAGGTATGGCACTTGCATTGCCCCAGCTCCTGTCCGGGCATACGCTTCTCGGTACTTGGGGGCTGAGAGCTCTTTGTGACTGGGCCAAACGGGCAGACGTTCCCCGAATTCTTCCTATGCCCCAGGAGTTCCCTTATGAAGCTCAGACGCAGACACTTTTTCAGCCGGACAGGCCAGGCCCTTGCCGTTGCAATGGTTCTGGCGGCCTCCATCCTCGGTTTGCCCGGTACGGCCTTAGCGGATCCCGTCTATGGCACGCAGAGCATTGCGTATTCAGGGGTGTCCAATCCGCCGACGTCGGACAAGCCGCAAAGCAAGCTGTGGTGGAATGACGGATCGTGGTGGGCCGACATGTGGAAGTCCGGCACCGGATGGAGCATCTACCGGCTGGACCGGGCCTCCAACAGCTGGGTGGACACCGGGGTGGTCAATGACACCAGGGGAAGCACCTTGGCGGACACCATGTGGGACGGGTCCCACCTCTACATTGCCTCCCACGTGGTGACCATCACCGGCGATGGAACACCCAAGCCGTCACTTTCCAACTCCCCGGCCAAGCTCTACCGGTACAGCTACGCCGGCGGCAAATACACGCTCGACAGCGGATTCCCCACCACCATCACCAACAATTCCAGTGAATCCATGACGATCGACAAGGACACCACCGGCCGGGTCTGGGCGACCTGGACGCAGGTGGCCGGAAACTCTACGTCGGGATACACCAACACCGTGTACATGAACGCCGCCACCAACAGCGGCACCTCCTGGGGGACCCCCTTCGTCCTTCCCGTCAGCAACCCGAACCCCGCTCCGGATGACATCTCCGCGGTGGTGGCTTTCGGCAACGGGCAGGTCGGTGTCATGTGGAGTGACCACAAGTCCGACACCGTCTGGTGGGCCACGCACAAGGATTCAGATGCTGCCAACTCCTCCTGGAAACTGCAGCCGGCCCTGCGCGGCAACGGCCAGTCCGATGACCACATGAACCTCAAGACGCTGCAGGCGGACACCACCGGCCGGGTCTTCGCGGCGGTCAAGACGAGCCTGAATGACATCTCCAGCGACAAGACGCTGCCGCAGCTGATCCTCCTGGTCTTCAAGCCCGGTACCGGAGCATTCACTCAGTCCACGATTGCAAAGACCGGCGACTGCGTCTCGCGGCCGCAAATCATCCTGGACACCCAGAACAACCTGGTGCGGGCGTTCCACACGGCACCGCCAACGTCGGTTTCCGGCTGTGCCTACTCCGGCGTCGCGGGAAGCATCTATGAGAAGACCGCGTCCATGGACAATCCCGTCTTCGGTTCCGGCCGCGGCACGCCCATCATGCAGGCAGCGTCGTCGTCGAACATCAATGACGTGACCACCAGCAAGCAGAGCGTGAACAACACCACCGGACTGGTGGTCATGGCCAGCGACAACGTAGCAAAGCGCTACTGGTTCTCGGACCGGTCGCTCGGCGGCACCCCGCCGCCCGCGGGCCAGGCTCCGGTAGCGTCATTCACCGCCAACCCGACGTCGGGTGCCGCGCCGCTGAATGTGACCTTTACTGATACGTCCACCAATGCACCCACCTCGTGGGCATGGACCTTCGGCGACGGCGGCACGTCCACAGCACAGAACCCCAGCCACTCGTACACGACGGCCGGGACCTACACCGCCAAACTCACGGCGACCAATGCCACGGGATCATCGTCGGCGACGGCCACCATTACCGTTGGCTCGGCACCACCGCCGGCAACAGGCGGCATTACCGTGGTGAATTCCAGCACCTCCAACTCCGGGACTGCCGTGACCACTGCGTCATTGACAGTTCCTGCCGGTACCGCGGCGGGTGACGTCCTGGTCGCCTCCATCACCACGGACCTCAACCCGAACCTTACCGCCCCTGCCGGCTGGACGGCAATGGTCAATGCAAAATCCATCAACAGCACCTCGACCTCCGGTGCACGGGCGTTCGCGTACTACAAGGTGGTGGGTGCCTCGGATCCGGGAACGTACAGCTGGGCGCTCAGTTCGGCGGCCAAGTGGGGTGGCGGCATCACCGCCTACCGCGGCGTCAACAACACCACGCCCCTGGACAGCCCGGTGGTGACGGCCGCTGACACCAGCTACTCGGCCACCAGCATCACGGTGGGCAGCATCACCACGGCCAGCAACGGCGCGATGCTGATTGGCGGGGTGGCCTGCGACTGCAGCGCACCCGTGGTCACAGCCCCGTCGGGCTGGACCGAACGCTGGGAGGCAGCGGCTGGGCAGATCGCCGAGCAGGCGGACAAACCGCAGGCAACGGCGGGCGCCAGCGGAACGGCCACGTGGACCCTGAGTGCCGCACGGGCTGTTGCCGCCTGGCGGACCGCCCTCAAGCCGGCGGCCTAGTGGAACCCATAACTGAATAGACAACTGAATGAATAACTGAACAAGGAGCGGCTCCGGCCCGCCGGCATGGCGGACCGGGGCCTATTCGATTCAAGATCGTTCCACTTGCTCACAATGGTGAAGCGGTCCACGAATGAAAAGCCTGATTTAGAATCTGCGATCCGACCTCGAAGCGGGCCGGAGTTCTTCCCGAGCAGAACGGTCAGGGCCCCCGTGATGAGGTGTTCCGCCGCGTGTCCAGGGATCGCGTCTTGAGCAAATGCAGCGTCCAATCTTGATGCAATCCAGCGGTAACCCTGCGGTGTCCTTGTTTGTGGGGGCGTTATATTCGCTCTATATCGGCCTAGGCCCGCGCTGGGGAGCGGGAGCCGGGGCAGTGAAAATTGGTTCTGCTGGAAGCGGTCTCCTTCTTTGATGATTGGGGAACGCCATGGCGCTTTTTGGCCGTCACAGAGAACTTGACCGCATCCATTCGGTCATCCGCGGGCCAAAGGAAGCAGTTCT
The DNA here is from genome assembly GCF_040702325.1 of Pseudarthrobacter sp. 902506025. Classification (NCBI taxonomy): domain Bacteria; kingdom Bacillati; phylum Actinomycetota; class Actinomycetes; order Micrococcales; family Micrococcaceae; genus Pseudarthrobacter; species Pseudarthrobacter sp. 902506025. The sequence goes on along the minus strand of NZ_JBFBKW010000005.1, from coordinate 75,609 downwards.
CTCAGTAGTCGGACGCAAGGGGGCAGGCAAAACTGCCCTGCTGTCGGAAATTCCTACTCTTTCCGATTACCGCACCGTGTTCCTAGCCGCCAGTGCTGCAGAATCGGACTGGCCGTATTCGGGGCTGACCGCACTTCTGAACGACATGGACGATCCAGTCCTGAACCGCCTCCTCGACGAGCTCCTGGGGGACATCGGTGCCATGAGCACCCAAACGGTGTCTAGCATGCTCCTCAACGGCTTGCACCAGCGCTCGTCATCACGCACCATCGTCGTCATCGACGACGCCGACCATCTGGATCCCGGCAGCCAGGCAGTCATCGGATTTATGGCCAGGCGGTTAGCAGGTACGGACATCGTCCTGATTGTCAGCGTGCGGGAGGACCTCCCCGAAAGCCCATTCAGCGGCCTTTCTGCCCTTCGCCTCGGCCCATTGGACTTCAGCGACACCGTTCGGATGTTGGAGAGCATCCCGGCTAAACGGACCACGACAGCGGCACCCCACGCGGTTGCATCAGCCAGTCGCGGAAACCCACTTGCAGCCATCGGCCTCTACGACCGGCTGTTGGAGAGGCATGCCGAGGGCATATACGCGCTGCCCGTCCCGCTACCTTCAGGGGGCAGCTTTGACGCGGAGTACGCGTCGGCCCTGAATGCGCTGACCCCTGCCGCCCGCAACATCCTGGACCTGCTGGCCCTTTCCTTCCGCAGCGACATCTCGACGATTGAGAAGATCGACCGCGACGTGTGGACGGTCATTGACGAACTGCTGGCTGCCGGCTTGGTCACCCGAAGGGGGTCTCATCTGTGGATCGGCGACCAACTGCTAAGGGGATATGTCTTCATGGCCATGGCACCGGCCGTGCGCATGGCCAACCACCACGTCCTCGCGGAAGCAGCAAGCGACACGGACCCCAACGCCTGTAGGTGGCACGTCAGCTTCACTGCGCTGGAACAGCAAACCCCGTTCCAGCTGCTGCAGCACGCCCTTGAACTGGTCCACGGCGGTGAAGTGAGTTTTGCGGTCGAGTACATTGAGCGCGCCCTCACTATCAGCCCTTGCGAAGCCGAAACCGCGGCGCGGTTGACCAGCTTGGCTGAACTTCTGTTCAACCGGGGTGAATTCGTTTACGCGCGCCGCTACCTGGAATGGGCACAGCGGATTACCCGCAACCCTGGACTTATCCTGCGATTGACCGGCTTGTCATTCGAAATTCAGTTCGCTCAGGGCGCTGCCGTGCGTTCAAGCATGGTGCTCCGGCTCGTACAGGAATTCGGCCACCACGATCCAGCGTATGCCGCCAGGCTGCTGGCCATCGGCGCAATTTACTACACCGAACGGTGGGAACTGCAGGAAGCCTCCGAGCTCTTAGGCCACCTTAGTGAGCTACGCAGTTCGGCATCTGCGCAGTGCCTGGGTATCGCCGATCGCGCCAAGCTGCTGATCGAATCGATCGGGGGTGACACTGTCAGTCGCGGCCGCCAGCAGGAGCGAACGGGCACCGCCCGGATAGTCGGCCTTCTGATGCAGGGCCGGACCCACACTTATGCCGAGCACTATGAAAGCGCCCACGAGGCCTTCGCCTTGCTCAATAGTTTCGACGAACCGGGCCACGTTAACTGGCAAAGAACCGCAGCCTACATGGCAGTGGACAATGCAATCCGCGCCGGTAACGTGCGCGCAGCCGTCCGGATGATTGACGAGCTTGAACTTTCTGACCCCGAACTCAAGTACCACCGCGGGACGCGGCACCTTTTCCGGGTGTGGCGCGCGCATTCCCTTGGCGACGATGCACAGGCCAATGCCTATGCAGCCGAGGCACTTCGGTATGGCGGTGCGGACAGCCACCCCGCCATCACGGCCCAGCTGGCGGCCTACCAAGGCCACTTCGCGCTGCTGCGGGGCGATTTAGCAGAATCCGCTGCCCAGCTGTCCAGGGCCGCCGAAATTGGCATGCGGTTTGGCAACCCTACCCTTCTTCGCTGTGAAGCGGACTTGGTGGAGGTTCTTATCCGCTTGGGAAGGCACCACGAGGCGACACAGGCGCTTCTGCGCCTCGAAAGCCGCTCTGTGGGGCTGCGGTCCCCGTGGCTAATGATGGCTGTTGCCCGGAGCCGTGCGCTTCTCGCGGACGGTGAACAGTCGCTGCAGCTTTTCAGTGAGGCTCTCCAGAACAGGAACGGACATTCGCTTGAAAGGGCGAGAATTCTTATGTGCTATGCGGAGCGACTGCACGCGTTCGGCAGGCTGCGCGATGCCCGGGACGCACTGCTCCGGGCCAAGGTAATGTTCGATGAAGTGGGCGCGAATGCGTGGGCCCAGCATGTGGACGCCCTTTTGCTGGATGAACGCATGGAGCCTGCCCGTCCCAAAGGCAATCCGGCGATGCTGGTGCTGGCGGACCACGAGCAAGCACTGGCCAAGATGGTGGCCAGGGGCATGCGCAACAAGGAAATTGCCGCCACCCTGTATGTATCCGTACGTACGGTCGAAGTGCGCCTCACCGCCATCTACCGCAAACTGGGCGTTGAATCCAGGGCGCAGCTAACCGCCTTGGCCGCAGGCAAGGGAACCGGGGCCACCGAGCCGTATCTCCTGCCTGTCCTGTAATCCGGGATTTTGTCATTGCAGGTCCCGCAGTTCCCACAATTCGTCGTGGGAAGGCACAAACTAGCCCCGCCTTCCATGGTGTACTGCCACTTTGGCGGCTAGCTTGGCAGCACGCCGGCAAGGAAAGCGAGGGCGGAAAGGTGCAGCAATGGCAGGGACACACCCGAGTAAGGCCCCTCTATGAGCGAACTCATCCTGATAGGTGGCGGCGGCCTTGCCCGTGAGGTGCTCGCAATGGTTCGCAGCAGTGGGCAATACGACGTTGTGGGCGTGCTGGACGACGACAAGGAAATGGCTGGGAGCTCTGTGGACGGTGCGCCCGTACTGGGCAGCATTGACAGTGCACCCAATTACGTCCACGCCTTCTTCCTGGTCTGTGTGATGCCCAGCAAGGAACGTGAGGCAATGGTTACGCGACTTGCGGCAATAGGAGTCAGCGAAGCGCAGTACGCCACGGCAGTGGATCCCTCCGTCCAGTACCCAGAGGGGTGCCGGATAGGGCGGGGTAGCATACTTTTACGAAACGTCACTCTCACGGCCGCCGTTAATCTTGGTTCTCACGTGGCTGCCATGCCGTCCGTCACGTTCTCGTACGACGACCACGTATCCGATTTTGCGACGTTCTCTGCGGGTGTCTCCCTTGGGGGCGGAGTACGAATCGGTAGAGGTGCCTCTCTAGGCTTGAATTCCAGTGTTCGGGAAAGGACCTCGGTCGGAGCCTACGCGACCATAGGGATGGGCGCTGCTGTACTAAGTAATGTCCCCGACGGGGAAACGTGGGTGGGCGTTCCCGCACACGAGATCGACCCCAGTGAGTTTCACTATCGCAGGACACATTAGAACTACGCGCCCGTCCGGAAGAACAGATCCGTGACGGCGGCCAGGCGAAGGGGATCCTCCACGCCGCACAGCTCACGGGCGGAGTGCATGGACAGCAGCGGCACGCCCACGTCGACGGTGCGGATCCCGAGCCGGGTGGCGGTGAGCGGGCCGATCGTGGAGCCGCAGGGCATCACGTTGTTGGAGACGAATTCCTGGTACGGCACCCCGGTTTCGCCGCAGAGCCGCGCCCAGAACGCCGCACCAAAGGCATCCGTGGCGTAGCGCTGGTTGGCATTGATCTTCAGCAGCGGACCGCCGTTCAGCACGGGGTGGTTGGCGGGATCATGCCGCTCGGGGTAGTTCGGATGCACTGCGTGGCCGGCGTCGGCGGAGAGGCAGAACGACGCCGCCAGGGCCTGCCGCCGCTGGCTCACCGTTGCACCCAGTCCGTCGGAGATGCGCACCAGGATGTCTTCCAGGATGGGTCCGCACGCACCGGAGCGGGAGTTGGACCCGATTTCCTCGTGGTCGAAGGCAGCGAGCACCGCAATGGGACTGCCGGTGCCGGCGGAACCCGCGTGCGCAATCAGTGCCGCCAGGCCGGCGTGCGTGGCCGAAAGGTTGTCCAGCCGCCCGGATGCGAAGAACTCCCCCTTGCCCCCGAAAACTGCCGGTGCCTGTGTGTCCGCAATGACGACGTCGTACCCGCCGATCTGCGCCGGATCGACGGATGTGCCGGCAACCGAAGCTGCCAGCACACCCAGCAGGTCCGAGTCCGTGGGATTCCCCAGGCCCCAGACGGGGTTCATGTGCCGCTGTTTGTCCAGGGTGAGACCCTCGTTCACCGCCCGGTCCAGGTGGATGGCCAGTTGCGGGAAGCGCAGCAGCGGTCCGGTGGCCGCGAGGTGCTCCGTGCCATCGAGCATCACCAGGCGGCCCGCGAGCCGGAGCTCGCGGTCCAGCCAGGAATTCAGCAGCGGTCCACCGTAAATCTCCACCCCGGCCTGCAGCCACCCGTGGGCGCCGGTGGTGGGTTTGGGCTTGAGTTTGAACGACGGCGAATCGGTGTGCGCGCCGAGGATGTTGAACCCCGTGGCCGGTCCCGCACCGTCCGGGACCACCCACGCGATCAGTGCACCGTCGCGGATCACGAAGAATGATCCGGCGCCACCCTCCCACGGCTGCAGTTCATCCAGGCGGACGAATCCGGCTTCCTCCAGCCGCCTGCCTCCCTCATGCGCAGCATGGAAGCTCGACGGCGATGCGCTCACATACGCGCCAAGGTCCTGGATGTGGTCTGCGGCAGAGGAAGGAAAAGGCATGGTCCCGAGTCTAGCGCCGCGCCTATTCTGCGGGCGCCGGAGCTGCCTCGGCTGCTACTGCGGACTGTCCGGCGGCTTCCGCGCCCTTCCGCCGGTAGCGGAGCACGCCCACTGCCACCACTACGGCAGCCAGTGCCAGCGAGAGCAGCAGGGATTCACGGGTGGATTCCACGATCACCATGCCGATGAGCAGGGCCACGATGCTGATGATGGCCGCCCAGGTGAGGTACGGGAACAGCCACATCTTCAGCTGCAGGTCCTTGGCTGCGGCACCCATCCGACGGCGGAGGACCAGCTGCGAGGCCGAGATGACCAGCCACACGAACAGGGCAATGGCGCCCGAGGTGTTGACCAGGAACAGGAACACGGTGTCCGGGGCAATGTAGTTCAGGCCAACCGTCACGAAGCCCACCACGGTGGAGGCGAGCACGGCGGCAGCGGGGACACCGCGGCGGGAGATACGGGTCCAGGCACGGGGTGCGTCACCGCGGGTGGAGAGCGAGAACAGCATGCGGCTGGCCGTGTAGAGGCCGGAGTTCAGGCAGGACAGCACGGAGGTGAGGACCACGACGTCCATGATGGTTCCGGCGCCGGGGATACCGAAGAGTTCGATGACGGCCACGTAGGGGCTCTTGGCCACGGAGGCGGAGTTCCACGGAAGCAGCGTGACCACGATGGCGATGGAGCCGATGTAGAAGACCAGGATGCGCCAGACAGTGGATTTCACGGCCTTCTTCACGGCGTCCACGGGGTTTTCGGACTCACCGGCCGCGATGGTGGCGATTTCTGCGCCGAAGAAGGAGAAGACCACCACGAGGATTCCGGCCAGGACGGCTCCCGGGCCATTGGGCATGAACCCGCCGTTGTTGACCAGGTTGCTCAGGCCGGGTGCGGGGACGCCGGGGATGAGGCCGAGGATGGCGGCGACGCCAAAGATGAGGAAGAGGACGATGGCCGCGACCTTGATGGAGGCGAACCAGAATTCGAACTCGCCGTAGGACTTTACGGAACCGAGGTTGGTGAGCGTCAGCAGCACCATGAGGACAAGGGCCCACACCCACTGGTCGATGCCCGGCACCCAGCGGTGCATGATGGCAGCGCCCGCGGTGGCCTCGATGCCCAGGACGATGATCCAGAACCAGGCGTAGAGCCAGCCGATGCTGAACCCTGCCCAGCGGCCCAGCGCCTTGTCTGCATAGGTGGAGAAGGAGCCTGTCTCAGGGTTGGCTGCGGCCATCTCGCCCAGCATGCGCATCACCAGGATGACCACCAGGCCGGCGGCCGCGTACGCCACGAGGATGCCCGGGCCTGCCTGCTGGATGGCTGCCCCCGAGCCGACGAAAAGGCCTGCACCAATGACGCCGGCGATGGCGATCATGGACAGGTGCCTGGGTTTCAGGGACTTTGAAAGTTGCTGGTCAGCATGCATGGAAGCGCCGTCCTGTTGGGAAATAGCATGGGTTGAGCGACGTACCTTGGTGGACCACCGGCGGACCGTGTGATGCACCACATCGTCGTTTCACCCTAGATCCGCCATTATGCGCCTTGCTTTGTGCAGTCCAACAGATCTGATTCCCGCCAACAGGACGGCACTCCAAGCGGAAACACCCAGGAGCAATAAAAGTTTCCCTTCAGGCATATTTGTAATGTGCCCGAAACCACGCGCCCGGCGCGGCCGCGTGGCGGAAACAGGATTGGTGCTACACGTCCCGGCGTTTCAGCAGGACGGCTGCGAGCAGAACCGGGATGACCACCCAGGCGCCCAGGACCAGCCCCGCCTGCCATGCCTCCAGGGTGTCCGGAACGTGCTGGGCAGCCGTCAGCGGCTCCACGGTGTTGCCGGGCAGGTACTTGCGGGCTTCCTTGAAGAAGTCCCCGGGAATCAGCTGGAACGCAATGGGCGCCACGAAGAAAATGCCCACCAGGCTCATGATGCCGCCGGCCGAATTCCTGATCAGGGTGCCCAGGGCCATGCCGATGGCAGCCACCGCAGCCACATAGACACTGTTAACCAGGAGGAGCTTCACCGACTGCGAACTGCCCAGGTCCAGATTGAGCCCATAGTTGTCCAGGATGGGCACCGCCGCCAGGCCCGCCACCCAGGTGGAGACGGCAGTGACTGCGAACGATGTCACCATCACCACCACCAGCTTGGCGGCGAAGGCGGGAAGGCGCCGGGGCACCGCAGCAAATGTGGACCGCGCCATGCCGGTGGTGAATTCGGCGCTCATCAGGAGCACGCCAAGGGACCCCAGGATCAGCTGGGCAAAGGCGATGCCCGACGTGGGCACGCTGACGGCAAGGTCTCCGCCCTGGGCCGCCATCCTGGCCGCAGCCTGCGGATCCCGGTTGGCCGCATCCGCGAACTGGCCCGTCCCCCATGCTGAGAGGGCGCCGAAGCCAACCATGACCACAGCGGTGGAAGCGAGCAGGATCAGCGTGGAGAGCAGGCTGCGGAACTTAATAACTTCAGAGTTGAGGACACGGACAAAGGTGGGGCCGGGAAGGGACCGTCCGGCGTTGCGGGCGGCGTGCCCGGCAGGGGAGGGCGCCGGCTCGCGCGCGGGCATGGATTCGGTGGTCGTGGAGCTCATGGGTGGCTTACCTCCGCAGCGGGCAGGGAGTGGTATTCGACGTCGTCCTTGGTCAGTTCTATATATGCCTCCTCCAGGCTCGCAACAAGCGGCGTGAGTTCGTACACCATGACCTGGTTTTCAAGGGCCACGGCTGCAATGGCTTTCGGGTCCAGGCCCGTGACCTCGAGCAGTTCACGTTCCGGAACGGCAATGGAAGCACCCCGTTCGGCGAGCAGCTGGTGGAGGCGGTCGGGCTGGTCGGTGCGGACGCGGACCCGGGACTGGCCCTTGCCGGTGATGATGTCCTGGATCGGGGCGTCAGCAATGACCCGGCCGCGGCCGATGACGATCAGGTGGTCGGCCGTTTGAGCCATTTCGCTCATCAGGTGGCTGGAGAGGAACACTGTGCGCCCCTGCCCGGCGAGATACCGGACCAGGTTGCGCACCCACACCACGCCCTCGGGGTCCAGACCGTTGACGGGCTCGTCGAGGATGAGCGTCTGCGGGTCGCCCAGCAGGGCAGCCGCGATTCCCAGGCGCTGGCCCATGCCCAGCGAGAACCCGCCGGCCTTTTTGCGCGCCACCGCTTCCAGTCCGGTCATCTCGATCACCTCGTGCACCCGTGCTTTGGGGATGCTGTGGGTGGCCGCCATGGCCAGCAGGTGGTTGTAGGCGCTGCGGCTGGTGTGGACTGCCTTGGCATCAAGCAGGGCGCCCACCTCCCGCAGGGGAGCCCTGTGCTGGACGTAGGGCAGGCCGTTCACCGTGGCGGACCCCGACGTCGGCCGGTCCAGGCCCATGATCATGCGCATGGTGGTGGACTTTCCTGCCCCGTTGGGGCCAAGGAAGCCGGTAACTTGCCCGGCCCGGACGGTGAAACTGACACCGGCTACGGCGGTTTTGGCGCCGTAGACCTTGGTCAGCCCGTTTACCTCGATCATGAATCATCCTTTGAACGGCAGCGGACGGCTGCAGACGTTGTGGGGTTCGGGTACCTTCCCCACGGTACCGAGCCCGCCGCCGCTTTTCGCCGCTTCTCAGGGATGATTCAGGGGCGAATCAGGGTAAGTCTCCATCCCGGCCCCGCTACGGACGGGGCGAATAGTAGGTCAGCGCACGGGGCCGTACTTCATAGGCCACTTTGCGCACCCCGGCCAGCGCTTCTCCGTCCACAGCCAGTGCCATCGGGGCGCCGCCGGCGTCGATCCGGACTTCCGTTGCCTCCCGGAGGTGCGTGATCCCGGAGCTTGCCACCGTTCCCGTCAGCACGGACCAGAGCAGGCGGAGCCGGGCAAAGCGTTCATCAGCGGTGATCAGGCGGACGTCCAGGACCCCGTCATCCATCACGGGCCTGATCAACGGCGCGTGGTCACGCGGGTAGAAACGGCCCCGGCCCAGGTAGGCGATCCATACCTTGTGCCGGACGCCGTCCACGGTCAGTGTGATGGGCGTGCCGGCCGCGAACGTCCGGAACATGGCCACGACCCCGGCCAGCGGCTTTCCCAGGGCCGGTTGCAGGTGCTCCCGCCTGCGCACAAAATTCGGGTAAAGGCCGACGCTGGAGGTGTTCAGCATGACCATCTCCGACACTTCAGGGTTTCCGGCCAGCCCGCGTTCCGCAGTGACCACGCCAACGTCCGCCAGGGCAGCCTCGCCCTTGTTCGCAGCCTCGACCGCATCCTTCAGGCTTCCGGTTCCCGCGTCGCGCGCAAAGTGGTTGAGCGTGCCGCCGGGCAGGACCAGCAGGGGAATGGAGCGTTCGACGGCGGCGGCGGCCGCGGCGCCCACAGTCCCGTCGCCGCCCCACACACCCAGGGCGCGGGTCCCGGGAAAGTCGGCAGTGGCCCTGATGCGCTGCACCAGGTCTTCGTCCGGCTGCACGGTGTTTATATGCGCCTTTGGGAATACTTCCTGGAGCGCCGATGCGGTCTCCTCCTTAAAGGAGCCTCCGAGGGTATTCACCACAATGCTGAGCCCCTCGCCGTCAGGAAGCGCTGGGGCGTTGGTCCACATACGCGTGGTCTGCGGGATGGGCGGCCGCACCGGCCACCAGTGGCGGGTTATGAGGGCAGCACCGGCACCCAGCGCCGAACCGAAGAGGACATCCGAAGGCCAGTGCGCCCCGGTGTGGACCCGGGAGTACGCCACACCCAGGGCTGCCGGGGCCAGGGCGGCACCAAGGGCCGGACGCACCAGTCCGGCTCCCACCGCGAATGCCACGGCCGACGCCGAATGCCCGGACGGCATGGAGGAGCTGGTCGGTTGCGGGTGCACGAAGCGGAAGACGGGCAGGTGCTCGGGCAGTGGACGCGTCCGGGGGAGCAGCGTCTTGAAAACCACGTTGGTGACGGCGGATGCCACGCCCTGGGCGATCAGGCCATGCACCGCCGCCCTCCGCGTCTTGCCGGGGAAGAGCGCCAGGACCGCGGCCGTTCCTATCCAGAGCTTGCCCTGGTTTGCCGAGGCGGAAAGGCGGCGGAAGAAATCGTCGTGGTTCCCTCCCGGCAAATTGGAAACATGCCCTAGAAGGTATCTATCGAGGCGGCTGATCCACGTCCGGCCCCTGCGCCTGGTGCTTTGCATGTGATCACCCTAACCCCACAGCTACTGCCCTTCAGCGGACTCCGGCTCAACGCGCAGGGGCCTGGCCGCTCCCGCAAGGAGCAGAGCCACCAGGATGGGCGCCATGATTGCCAGCAGTGCCGTATGGATGCCGGTCAGGTCGCCGAGGTAGCCGAGCAGCGGCGGTCCGGCCAGGAACGATATATACCCCAAAGTGGATACTACGGAAACACGGGCCGCTGAGTGCTTCGGATCATCTGACGCTGCCGACATGCCCATGGGGAAGGCCAGGGCGGCACCTATTCCCCACAGGGCGGCACCTACGCCGGCCAGCCAGATATTGGAAGCCAGCACGAAGAGACCCAGTCCTGCGGCCGCCGCGGCCATGCTGGCGCGCAATACCGCTACCCGTCCATATTTGTCGATGACACGGCCCCCGAGGAACCGCATTGCCGTCATGGCCAGGACGAACAAAGCGAACATGAGGGCGCCGGTGGATTCGGAGGTGGCGAGCCCGTCCACCGAGGCCTTGGCGATCCAGTCGTTGCCGGCGCCTTCGGTAAGCGTGGCGCCGAGAACCACCACACCAATGAGCAGGGTCCTGCTGTCCCGCCAGGCGGACGGTCCCTTGGCTTGTTTCGGCTCCCCGTCCACAGGGGCAGTTGAGACGTGGGGGAGGAAGTAGCGTGGCACCGTCAGCGCCACCAGCACCACCACGGCTGCGATCACCAGGAGGTGCAATGGCAGGTCCACGCCGAGGGTTGACAGTCCCGCCCCCACCAGGGCGCCCACGAAGGCGCCGCCGCTGAAGGCTGCGTGGAACTGCGGCATGACGGTCCGCCGGAGCTTGTGCTCCACGTCAGCCCCTTCGATGTTTTGCGCCACATCCCAGAGGCCAATTCCAATGCCGAAGAAGAACAGTGACACGGCCGTTCCGGGAATGGATGTCGCCAGGAGCGACATGGCGATGCCCACGCCTGCGGCCGCGGCCAGGAGTCCGGCAAAGCGCACCGTGTTGGCCGTTCCAATCCTGCCCACCACCAGGCCGGCGGTGGGCAGCGCGAGCAGGGAGCCAACGGCCGTGCACAGCAGCAGGGTGCCCATTTGGCCGGAGGTGATCTGCAGCGTCTGGGTGACGGCGGGGATCCTGGCCGCCCAGCTGGCAAAGACAAGCCCGTTGATGCCGAAAACCACGAATGTTGCCACAGCGGCAGCCTTCAGGCCTGCCTGCTGTTCCGTACCGGTGTTGGTGCTCATACGCTCACTACTTCCACTGAGTATTTTTCGAGTTCGGCATTGTCCTGCGCGCTGAATTTCCGGTCGGTCACGATGACGTCCACCCGGGCCAGGCCGGCCACGAGCACCCTTGCATGTGCCTGCCACTTTGCAGCGGAGGCGGCCACCACCACCCGTGCTGCTGATTCGAGGCCGGCTGACTTGACTGCCGCGTCGTCAAGGTCGTGGGCCAGGAGGCCGTCCTTGAAGTCCACGGCACAGGGCGTGAGCACGGCGGTGTCAAAGCGGAGCGACCTGATGTTGGACTCGGCCAGGGGTCCACGGAAGCAGAGTTCACCGGGCACCACGCTGCCCCCGGGCAACAGCACTGCCGGGCGTGAGCCGTCGGTGCCCCCGCTCCCGGCCACTGCATTGAGGGCCTGAAGGGACATGGGCATCAGCGTCAGTTCCCTGCCGGCCAGGGCCCGGGCCACGGCAGTGGCCGTGCTTCCGCTGTCCAACCAGACGTGTTCGCGGTCAGCCAGGAGGCCGGCAACCGCAGCCGCGATACGCATCTTGCCGTCCTGCTCCTCCAGCTCGCGCTGTCCGTAGCCAGGGTTCTGCCCCTGCCCGATCAGGCTCCTGGCGCCCCCATGGACCCTTCTCAGCACGCCGTGGCCGGCCAGTACCTCGAGGTCGCGGCGGATGGTCGCGCCGGAGGCACCGCAGGCCTGCATGAGCTCCTCCACGCTGGCCTTTGACTGCCGCCGGAGGACCTCGGCTATGGCCCGGTGCCGCTCATCGGTCTTCATGATCAAATGCTATCAAGCGATGATCATTTAATCATTACGTGATCATGCTTCAGCGTGCGCGCTCTACCCGCTGCTCGTCCCACACCGGTTCCGGGGATTCGTACACTTTCCCGTCCGAGCCAAACACCAGGAACCGGTCGAATGTCCGCGCAAACCAGCGGTCGTGGGTGACTGCCAGGACGGTCCCTTCAAAAAGGTCGATGGCGCGTTCCAGCGCCTCGGCCGAATGCAGGTCCAGGTTGTCCGTGGGCTCGTCCAGCAGGAGCAGCGTGGCACCGCTGAGCTGGAGGAGCAGGATTTGGAACCGCGCCTGCTGTCCGCCGGAGAGGGACTCATACTTCTGTTCCGACTGCCCCGCCAGGCCGTAGCCGTCCAGCGCGCCGGCGGCCGCCTCGCGGCCCAGTCCGGACCGGTGTTCGTCCCCGCGGTGCAGGATTTCCAGCAGCGTCTTGCCCAACAGGTCCGGACGGACATGGGTCTGGGCGAAGAAGCCGGGCCGGATCCGGGCACCGAGCTTCACGGTTCCCTCATGCGGCACCTCGGCGATCTCCACGTCCGAGACCGGCAGGTGTTCGCGTTCAGGGTCGGTGCCGCCCGTAGCCAGCAGCCGCAGGAAGTGCGACTTGCCCGAGCCGTTGGAGCCCAGGACGCCCACGCGGTCACCAAACCACACTTCGGTGGAGAACGGCTTCATCAGCCCGGTCAGCTCCAGCCGTTCAGCCACGATGGCCCGCTTGGCGGTCCGGCCGCCCTTGAGCCGCATCCGGACGTTCTGCTCGATGGGCAGCGCCTCGGGCGGACCGGCTTCGAGGAACTTGGCCAGCCTGGTCTGGGCTGCGTGGTAGCGGTTGGCCATGTCAGAGCGGAAGGCGGCCTTGTTCTTGTACATGTTGACGAGTTCCTTGAGCTTGATGTGCTCCTCGTCCCAGCGCTTGCGGAGTTCCTCGAAACGCGCGTTCCGGTCCGCGCGGGCCTCCACGTAGGAGCCGAAGCCGCCACCATGGATCCAGGCCGCGGCGCCGTTGATTCCGGGTTCGAGGGTGACGATGCGGCCGGCAGCGTTGTTCAGCAATTCCCGGTCGTGGCTGATGAAGAAGACCGTCTTCTTCGACTCATTCAGCTTTTCCTCGAGCCAGCGCTTGCCCGGGACATCCAGGTAGTTGTCCGGCTCATCCAGGAGCAGGAGGTCGTCCGGGCCGGCGAAGAGTGCTTCCAGCACCAGGCGTTTTTGCTCCCCGCCGGAAAGGGTCGACGCCGGGCGGTGCTGGGCGCGGTCAAAGGGGAGTCCCAGCGCGGCCATGCAGACCTCGTCCCAGACGGTTTCGACGTCGTAGCCCCCGGCATCGCCCCAGTCGACGATCGCCTGGGCGTACCGCATCTGGGTGGGTTCGTCGTCGTGCTCCATCATGGCCAGCTCAGCCTCGTCCACCTCGCGGGCAGCGGCCGCCAGGGCCGGGGGAGCGGCAGAGACCAGGAGGTCCCGGACGGTGGAGCCGTCCCGGACCTGGCCCACGAACTGGCGCATGATGCCCATGTTGCCGGAGCGGCCAATGACGCCTTCGTCCGGAACCAGGTCCCCCGCGATGATCCGGAACAAGGTTGTCTTGCCTGTCCCGTTGGGGCCGATCAGGGCGGTCTTGGTACCGTCCGGAACCTTGAAGGTCACCCCGTTCAGGAGCTGGGTGCCGTCGGAGAGGAAGTAGTCAATGCCGGAAACGTCAATATGGGCCACGCCGTCAATCCTCCCATGCCGTACCTAGCCGGCGGCGGTGAGGAACTGCTTCAGGAGCGGGCCGGAGGTGGTGGCGCCCAGGCCGCCGTCCTCGACGAAGACGGCCACGGACAGGTCGCCGTGGACGGCCACGATCCAGGCGTGGGTCTTGGGCGGATTCTCCGTGCCGAACTCGGCCGTTCCGGTCTTGGCTCCCACCGGAGCCCCGGGGACGCTCGAAAGGAAGCCCGCGTGTCCGGAGGTGACCACGGCGCGCATCATGTCGGCCAGCAAGGCCGCCTCCGCTGCGGTGATGGGCTTGTCCGACGCCGTGGAGGGCGCCTCGGCCGTGGCCGTCGCCGTCGCTTCGGCTGCTGGAGCAGTGGAACCCGCCGTTGTCCCGGCGGCGGGAGCGCCGGCGTCGGGGTTCAGGACAAGCTGCGCAGAGACCGGGGCGCCCTTGGCGACGGACCCGGCCATGATCGCTGCTGCCAAAGGAGAGAGCAGCACCTTGCCCTGGCCGATCATGGAGGCTGCGTGTTCCGTGCCCTGGGCCTGGCCGGGAACGGATCCCAGGAACGCCTCCGCACCAAGTTTGGGTGCCTCGACCGCCACACCCATGGACGTGGCAGCCGCTTCAAGCTGGCCCTGTGAAACCGCGTCGCGCTGTGAGATGAAGGCGGTGTTGCAGGAGTGCGCGAAGGCGTCCCGGAGCGTGACGGCGCCCAGGGAGGTCTCGGGATAGCCTTCGGAGTTCTTGAAGGTCCGTCCGTCCACTGCTAGCGTTGGGGTGCACTGGACGGTGGAATCAGGCGTCATTCCGTTGCGGAACATGGCCAGGGAATCCACCATCTTGAAAATGGAGCCCGGGGCGTACTGCCCCAGCATCGCGGTGTTGTAGCCGTTGCTGCCGGGCCCCGAGGCCGCTGCCAGCACGGCGCCCGTGGAGGGGCGCAGGGCCACTATTGCCGAGGCCGGGCCTACTTTTTCGAGAGTGGTTTCAGCCAGCGACTGCAGCCGGGGATCGAGCGTGGTCTTCAACGGCGTCCCGGGCTTGGGCGCCACCTGGAAAAGGACCCGCCGGGGATCGGTACCCGCGGACTGGATTTGTTCCCGGGTCAGGTCTGCCCGCTGCGCGCGGATCACGACGGCGTCTGATCCGCGAAGCTGTTCGTCATACTGCTGCTGGAGCCCGCCGATGCCCGTCACGTCGCCAGCAGTGAGAACGCCTTTCGACGCGTCGATTTGTTCTGCGGTGGCTTCGCCAACGGAGCCAAGCACTGCGCGGGCAAACGTCCTGCTCGGGGCCAGGGGGGTTGATGCGGGGATGCCGCGGGCGCCCGGAATGGCCGCGATCTGTTCGTCCGAGATGGTGCGGCCTTCTTCACGCAGCGTGATGGCGGGAACGAAGGCCTGCGCCCCTGCCGCCTTGACCTGCTGCACGTACGCGGCGGGGTCCACTCCCACCAGTGCTGCCAGCTTTCCGGCGGAATCGGCGGGGTCTGCGGCGCCCAGCTGGGGCTTGTCGATGCCCACATTCACCACGGGACGGTAGGTCACCAGCGGGACGTCTCCGGCGCCAAGGATGTCGGCGCGTTGGGGGGACTGGGATCCCTTGGTCACAATCTCGCTGTCCGCGAGGCCTGGTGCCAGGATGGCCGGGTCCCAGACGGTGAGCCATTTGTCCCCGGACTTCTTGAAGTTGGCCCCGATGGTGTACTTCCATTCGGCATCGCCGAGCTTCCAGGTGTAGTTCAAAGGCGCGGACGCCTTGTCTCCGTCCAGCGTCAGTGCACCGGCCTGGACCTCGGGCTTTTGCGGGTCCAGGGCGGCAAAGACCTGGTGCAGCTGGTCGTTGGCGGCGGCGGCGTCCTTGCCTTCGAAAGCCACAGACCCTACGTCCAGCGCCGAGACCGCGCCGGCAAGCTGTTGTGCCGCGGCTTCCGCCCCGGATTTTCCGTCATCGCAGGCCACCAGCGAAGTACCAAGGATGAGTCCAGCTATGGCAAGCGAAAGTTTTGTTGATTTCCCCATCGCGCCATTATCCCCCGGCCCGGGCGCTGGAAATGCCATTCCCGGCGCCTGCACCGGCCGTCACCGGTGCTTCTAGGAAAGCCCCAGATCCGGGACCGGCAGTTTGAAGATGTCCTTAAGGGCGTACTTTGCCGCGTGCATCCCGGGCATTCCCGTGACCCCGGGGCCGGGAGGTGTGGACGACGAGCAGAGGTAGACACCCAGCAGCGGGGTCCGCCACGGGACGGGGGACACCACCGGCTTCTGGATAAGCCCGCGGACGTCCATCACACCGGCGCTGAAATCGCCCCCGATGTAGTTGCGGTTGTACTCAGCCAACTCCGCCGCGGTGATGACGTGCGATTCCACCACCAGGTCACGGAAGCCCGGCGCGAACCGTTCCAGTTGGGCCACCACCTGGCTGGTCATGTCCTGTGTTGAGCCGGAGGGCACGTGGCAGTAGGTCCACAGCGTGTGCCGGCCCGCCGGAGCGCGGCTGGAGTCGAAGCGGGAAGGCTGCGCCACCAGCACGTAGGGCCGTTCGGGATGGCGTCCGGAACTGA
The DNA here is from genome assembly GCF_040702325.1 of Pseudarthrobacter sp. 902506025. Taxonomy (NCBI): domain Bacteria; kingdom Bacillati; phylum Actinomycetota; class Actinomycetes; order Micrococcales; family Micrococcaceae; genus Pseudarthrobacter; species Pseudarthrobacter sp. 902506025. Next base: position 59,402 of record NZ_JBFBKW010000005.1, on the reverse strand, counting down.
CCTCGTTCTCCGAGCGGGCCAGTTCTGCACGCGTGCCGCCCACGTGCACCGTGCCGGCGTCGGAAAGCCCGGCGGCCTGCCACGGCACCGGCCCGGACAGGATGAAGTCCACCTTGCAGGAGCCGTTGCCGTAGCGGAAGCGCTCCAGGGCCCGTCGGTAGTGGGCGGGAAGGGCCTTGCCCGCCATGCCGAGCAGCCCTGCGGGCGCCACGTCCAGGAGGGTGGCGCGGGCGGCGGGAAGCTGTTCCAGCCGGTCGATCGGGGTTTCGGTGTGGATCACCCCGCCGTGGGCCCGGATGTCATCGGCAAGTGCTGCCGCGATGGACGCCGAGCCGCCGCGGGGGATGGGCCATCCGCCGGCGTGCCCCAGGGCGCCGAGCATGAGTCCGGCTCCGGAGGCTGCGAGGGAGGGCAAATGGGAGATGGCGTGCGCGGCCACGCCGCTGAGGAGGGCAGGGGCAAGGTCGTCCCAAAACCTGGCGTTCCACAGCCCGGTCCCCTGTTCCAGGGTCCGCAGTCCATAGATCCCCGCCACCAGGGGGTTCTGGGGGATCCGGAGGAGCTGGTTCTGGGTGAAGTCCATGACATCGTCGATATGCCGGACCAGCGGTTCCATGAGCCGCCGGTAGGCGGGGCCGTCCTGGCCCAGCTCCGATGCCGTCCTGTCCAGCGATTTGTAGGCCAGCGCCGCGCGGCCGCCGTCCAGCGGTGACCCGAAGGAAATTTCCGGAGTGACCAGGTCCACCCGCCGGGGCAGCTCGAAGGCACGGAAGAAAGGGGATGCAATAGCCATGGGATGCACCGCGGAGCAGACGTCATGGAAGTGCTCCGGCTGCATCAGCTCCGTGGTCCGGGTTCCACCGCCAATTTTGGCTGCAGCCTCGAAGACCTCCACTGAGAGCCCGGCCCGCGCCATGACCGCTGCCGCCGAAAGTCCGTTGGGACCGGAGCCTACTACCGCGACATCAGGCATGGGACCTTACTTTCGGAGGAAGGAGCGGGGTGCCGGGCCGGAATGGGTGCAGCCGGAACCGGTCCGGCGCATTCGCGAATGGGCCGCCGTGCGGGTCATCCAGGTGGTGCCGGCGGATGGGGTCGTACGCGGGATCGTAGATATCCCAGACCACCCGTGCCATGAGGTAGCCCACCGCGGCCATGTGCGCGGCTACGGCGAGGACGTAGTAGGGCATGTCCAGGTTGTGCTGGGAGGAACCGGCGCTGGTCACCTGACCAAGGTACATCCAGATCGCGGCCCAATGCAGGGCTTCGATGCCCTGCCACACCAGGAAGTCGCGCCACCGCGGCCTGGCCAGGGCCAGCAGCGGAATGAGCCACACGACGTACTGCGGCGAATAGACCTTGCTGGTCAGGATGAAGGCAGCCACAACCAGGAAGGCGAGTTGTGCCAGCCGTGGGCGGCGCCGCGCCGTCAGGGCAACAGCGGCAATCCCGGCGCATGCCAGCACAAAGAGTCCCGTGGACAGAATGCTGACGCCGTCGGCACCAAGCCCGGACCAGCCCAGCCGGTCAGCCACAAGGTTGTACGCGAACCATGCTGAGCTGTAACCGGCACCCCGGTCGGCGCTGTACTGGAAGAAATAGGCCCAGCCGGAGGGGTTGGCGACAGCGAAGGGCAGATTGACCACCAGCCACGTGGCAGCCGCGCTGCCGGCGGTTACCAGCAGGGGGCGCCATCTCCCGGTGCGTACCGCAAGCAGCAGGATGGCCCCCAGCACCAGGAGCGGATACACCTTGGTGGCTGTTGCCAGGCCGATCATCACTCCGGCGGGAACGAGGCGCTGCCGGGCAAAAAAGTACATTCCCAACGCGAGCAGGCACGCAGCCCACAGGTCCCAGTTGATGGTTCCGGCCAGTACGATTCCCGGCGCCACCGCCACCATGGCCGCGTCCCAGGGACGCCGGCCGGGCATGCGGGCCGTCACCAGCACGGTGAGGATGGCAACCGCCGCCAGCAGGACGGCGTTGATGTCGAAGTAGGCCAGAGCCTGGGCGTTGGTATCTCCACCCGGCACCAGCCAGGCTGTCAGCCCCGCGATCAAACCGATGAGCACCGGGTATTCAAACTGGCTGCCGCTGCCCAGGATGGGAAAGAGTCCCGCCGCCATGCCGCGGTTCCGGAACAGCTCCGGGAAGTCTGAATAGCAGGTGGCATAGAACTGTGTGGGCGTCGCCCACCCGTTGACCCTGCAGTAACCCTTCAGCAGGATCCCCAGCAGGGCCGCCAGCGCCGTGAGGACAATGAGCACCCGCTCCACGGTGAAGATGCCCGGTGTGACCACGCCGGGATCAGCGCTGGTCCCCAGCGGGCCGCCGATCACCTCCGTGAAATTCCGCAGCAGAGAATCACTGCGGCTGGGCACCACGATGCGGGGCCGTCGTGCATCCTCCGGCGGCTGGGTCTCGTGCATGGAATCGAGCTTACAGCCGGCCCCTTCCCCCAGGTTGGGGCCAGCTGTCAGCGCAGTCCGCCCAACTGCTGGTGCATCAGCACGAACACGTCGTTCCGGTGCTGTTCCAGCAGGGCACTGTTCAAGGAACTGCGGCGCTGCTGGGGCCGGGACAGGAGTCCCAGGATTCGTCGTATCAAGGGAGCCACCTCCTTTCTTTGATAATCAGGAATGGAAAAGGGCACAAAGAATCAGCACCGTTTTATGGCAGAAAAGAGCATGCAAAAACGGTGCGGGAATTCCACAAAAGGAATCAGTGCAAATTGCACGAATCAGCGCAATTAGACAGGGCGGCGCGAAAGAGGCAGTTGCGGAACTGCAAAAGCCGAATGCCAGTTTCTCCGGGCAAGGACCGTTTGAAGGCAGTGCACGTGGCTACGCCAAGAACTGCTTCGGGGAGTCAGCGGGGAACCGCAACGGTCTGCTGCCGGGAGGAACTGGCCGGATACCGCAGCGGCAGTCCCGGCGGGGAAAGCTGGTGCCGGTTAGCGGCGCCGCAGCAGGCCTGGGAGGGCGACGGGGCCGCCCATGCCGGCATTGACCGGGGCAACGCGCGCGGAATCAGCAAAGGCCGGGAACGCATTGATGGGGGCATTCCATTCGCCAGTCAAAGTCATCATTATCCCAACCTCCTTTTCTGCTGTCCGCTGCGTGGATTGCGATGCGGTCTGGAGCCCAGGTGGATCACCGTGGGGTCAGGAATAAAGGTACCGCAGGATTCCGTGAATTGCCAGCAATTTACCAGGAAAGAGTAAAACTTCCCGAAAAATAAGTTTTAGAGGCCCCAGCGGACAATAGCGGGTGTCTTCTTATCCCATCCCAGGGTGCAGACCTTGGCCGTCCCCAGGACAAAGTGCCGCCCCTCCGTGGGAGGCAATTCCAGCCAGCGGGCGGTCAATATCCGGGAGAAATGCCCATGTGCCACGATCAGCACGTTATCCATCCCGGATTCCAGGATCCGGCCAATGATCTTGTCCGCCCTCGCGGCCACCTCGTCCAGGGTCTCGCCGTTGGGCACGCCGTGCGTCCAGATCAGGTAATCGGGGTTGTCCTTGCGGATCAGGTCGGAGCTGATGCCTTCGTAGTCGCCGTAGTTCCATTCCACGGCGAGCGGCTCGTGCCGGGCATCGGGGAATCCAGCCAGCTCGGCGGTTCGCCGTGCGCGCCGCAACGGGGAGGTGAGCACCAGGTCGAAATCGACGCCGTCCAGCACCTTGCGGGCCTCCACGGCCTGCTGCTCACCTTCCACGGTCAGCGGGAGGTCGGTGAGGCCGGTGTACTGTCCGCTCTTGGACCATTCGGTCTCGCCGTGGCGGAGGATCCAGAGCTGGGGGCGCGGGGCTAGGGCGGGACTGGTCACTTGGACTCCTCAACGGGTGAAGGTTCGACGACGGCGGGAGAGGCTTCGGCCCCGGGGCCGGCAGGTGCTGATTCAGGCTGTTCGGCCCACCAGCGGAGCAGGCGCGCCTCCGCCTCCCCGGCGGGCAGCGGACCGTGCTCCATGCGTTCATTCAGGAGGAACTTGTAGGCCCGGCCCACCACGGGGCCCGGCTTGAGGTCCAGCAGGGCCATGATCCGGGCACCGTCCAGGTCCGGGCGCACCGCGTCCAGGGACTCCTGCTCACGCAGGGCTGCGATCCGTGACTCGAGGTCGTCGTAGGCGAAAGCCAGGCGTTCGGCCTTCCGCTGGTTCCTGGTGGTGACGTCGGAGCGGGTAAGCCGGTGCAGCCGCTCCAGCAGTGGCCCGGCGTCCGTGACGTAGCGGCGGACGGCGGAGTCGCTCCAGCCGGCGTCGCCGTACCCATAGAAGCGCATATGGAGCTCCACCAGCCGAGCTACGGCCTTGGTGGTGTCATTATCGAACCGCAACGCCTTCATGCGCTTGCTGGTGAGCTTGGCACCCACCATGTCGTGGTGCCGAAAGCTCACCGCGCCGCCCGGTTCAAAACGGCGCGTAGCCGGCTTCCCGACGTCGTGCATCAAGGCTGCAAAGCGCAGCACGAAGTCCGGCCCGGGCACGGGCCCGTCCGCGTCCGTTTCAAGCTCGGCCGCCTGTTCCAGCACCTGCAGGGAGTGCTGGTAGACGTCCTTGTGCCGGTGGTGCTCGTCGGACTCGAGGCGGAGGGCGGACACCTCGGGCAGCACATGCTCGGCCAGCCCCGTGTCCACCAGGAGGTCGATACCTGTCCGCGGCCGGGCCCCGCAGACCAGCTTGACCAGTTCGTCCCGCACGCGCTCCGCGGAAATGATCTTGATCCGGTCGGCCATGCCCGTCATGGCATCCCGGACGTCATCGTGGACCGAGACCCCCAGTTGGGCGGCGAAGCGTGCGGCGCGCATCATCCGCAAGGGGTCGTCGGAGAAGGACGCTTCCGGCGCTCCCGGCGTGGCCAGCACGGAGGCGTGGAGGTCGCGGACACCTCCGAAGGGGTCCACCAGCTCCATGGAGGGCAGCTTCAGCGCCATGGCATTAATGGTGAAGTCCCGCCGCAGCAGGTCATCCGTCAGGGAGGAACCGAACGCCACCACCGGCTTGCGGGAATCAGGATCGTAGGCCTCGGCCCGGTAGGTGGTGATCTCGATCTGGAAACCGGCCTTGCGCATGCCGATGGTGCCGAAAGCCCGGCCTATCTCCCAAAAGTTGTCCGCCCATTTCTTGACCAGGGCCACGGTCTGGTCCGGGGTGGCATCAGTGGTGAAGTCGAGGTCGGGGGAGGTCCGGCCAAGGAACAGGTCGCGCACGGGACCGCCCACCAGGGACAATTCGTGGCCGGCGTCCACGAAGCGCTGTCCGAGCTCCAGGACCACCGGGGGCACCTTGAAGTCGACAGTGTGGGAATCAATCTTGTGATGTGCGTGCGCCATAGTTCCTTAAGCTTGGCAGAAACCAGCGCCTTGGCAGTCCAAAAAAGCGTCACGATCCGCGCTGATTCGTGTTCCCCTCCGGAAAGTGCGTCATATCCCGTCCATGTTGGTGTCATGTTCCGGTCATCACGGGAGGGCAACAGTCGTTAGAGTGGACTCCATGGCCCATCCAGTACCGAGCGCTCCAGGCAGGAGGACAAACGCACCATTGCCGTCGGCAATCGGTGCGCACGTTGCCCCTGCCCAGCAGTCGGCACCGGCATCGCTGCCCACGGTTGAGGAAGTGTCAGCCGGCGGCGTTGTGGTGGACACGTCCGACGCCGAATTGAGGGTGGCGATTATCGCCCGCCTTAACAGGGGTGGACGCCTCGAGTGGTGCCTGCCCAAGGGCCATCCGGAGGGCAAGGAAAACAACGAAGAGGCCGCCGTCCGGGAAATCGCCGAGGAAACCGGCATCGAGGGCATCATCCTGGCACCGCTGGGCAGCATCGACTACTGGTTCACCGTCAGCGGCCACCGGGTCCACAAGACCGTGCACCATTACCTGCTGCGTGCCACGGGCGGCGAGCTGACGATCGAAAACGATCCCGACCAGGAAGCCGTGGACGTGGCCTGGGTGCCCATCCAGGAGCTGGCCCGGAAGCTGTCCTTCCCCAACGAACGCCGCATCGCCGACCTCGCCCGCGAGGTCCTGCCCGGACACCTTTAAGCCCGGACGCCGCCGTCGCCATTGCGGTGTTAAGTGCGCGCGGGTGAGACGATGAAGTCGATGTCAGCTACCAACTTTCCTTCCGACCGGTCCGGCCGGCCCGATGACGCCGCGCCCGACGGCGTGCCCCCTGAGCCGGCGGCACCGGACCTTGCGGAGCCTGCAGCGGCAGGCGTCAGCGAGACCCGGTCCAGCGCCATCATGGCTGCCGGGACGCTCGTGTCACGTTTCCTGGGCTTCGCCAAGACCTGGATGCTCGGCACCGCCCTGGGCCTGGGTTCAACGGTCAATGACACGTTCATCAATGCCAACAACCTGCCCAACCTGATCTTCCTCCTGGTGGCCGGCGGCGTGTTCAATGCCGTGCTGGTCCCGCAGATCATCAAGGCCAGCAAGGCTCCGGACAGGGGAGCGGACTACATCAGCCGGCTGCTGACGCTGGCTGTCCTGCTCCTCTTCGGCCTGACAGCGCTGGTTACGCTGGCGGCGCCGGGGGTCATCGAACTGACCACGCAGGGGTATTCGCCACAGCAGAAGGCCCTCGCTGTCACCTTTGCGTTCTGGTGCCTGCCGCAGATCTTCTTCTACGGCCTCTACGCCCTGCTCACCCAGGTCCTGAACGCCAACGGCGCGTTCGGCCCAGCCATGTGGGCGCCCATCCTGAACAACGTGGTGGCCATCGCCGGCCTGGGGATGTTCATCTGGATCTTCGGCACCAACGACGTCAATACCCACACCCTGGACAACTGGGGTTCCACCCAGACGCTGTTGGTGGCCGGGTTCTCCACCATTGGCGTGCTGTCGCAGACGGCCATCCTGCTGGTGCCGGTCTTCCGGTTGAAGCTCGGACTCCGCCCCAGGTTCGGCTGGCGCGGCGTGGGACTTGGCCACGCCGCAAAGCTGAGCGTGTGGACGCTGCTTACCGCCGCCGTCGGGCAGCTGGCCTTCCTGTATGTCATGCGCATCGCCACCATTCCCGGCGCGGAACGCATCCGGCTGCAGGAAGCGGGGGACCCGGCCGCGTCCACCCTGCCCGGCAACGCCGTCCTTGAAGTGGCCAGCCAGCTGTACCTGCTGCCGCACTCGATCATCGCGCTGTCCCTGGCCACTGTGCTGTTCAACCGCATGACCCGCGCCTCCCAGGAGGGCAACCGGGCCGAACTGCGGGATGCGCTCTCGCATGGGCTGCGGACCATGGCCGTCGCCACCGTCTTCGGTGCGCTGGCGCTGTTTGCGCTGGCCGGGCCGCTGGGCATGTTCTTCTCTGGAGGCTTGCGCCAGGACGGCGTCATGCTGGCCCAGACGCTGACCATCCTCGCCCTCAGCACCCCGTTCATGAGCGCCAACTTCATGATGTCCCGCGTCTTCTACGCCAACGAGGACGCCCGCACCCCGTTCTACGTGCAGCTGCTCCTGGCAGTGGTTTATGTGGCCGGTGCGTTCGCCATCCAGTTCCTGCCGGTGGGCCAGATCATCTATGCCATCGCCATCCTCTACATGGTGGGCAACATCCTCTCCGTGGTCATCAGCGCATTCTTCCTGCGCCGCATGCTGCGGCACCTCGATGGGGCGCGGATCGCCAACTCTTACATCCGCATGGGGTACGCGGCCCTGGGCTCGGCCATTGCCGGCGCAGGTGCCCTGTGGCTCATGGGCAGCTACAACCCGGACGGCTTCGCGTGGAGCGGCCGCCTCCAGGCACTCGTGACGCTCGCCGTCGTCGGACCGGTCATGCTGGCCGTGTACTTCCTGCTCCTCCGGGTGTTCCGTGTCTCTGAACTCAGCGACATGCTGCGGCCCCTGCTGGGACGGATCGGCCGGGGCGGCCCAGCCGCTGCTCCGGAAGCCGGGGACGCGCCGTCGCCCTCTCCTTCCGAGGGATCCTCCACTGACCGCGGGAACCACCCAGAGCGTGCCACCACCTCCGTGGACACCGGCCTCATTCCCCGGATTTCCGGCGAGTTCGACGCCGTCTCCTTCCGTGCGGGCCCGGACCCCCAGCGTGGGGCCCGCCGCCCGGAATCGTACGACGCCGGCGCGCGGCAGGGTGCCGAAGGCGCCTACCTGCCGGGTGAGGACCAGCCCAGCACGGCCCGTGGAGGACTGCTCAGCGAACAGATTCCGCTTCCCGGCCGCCGTACCTACCAGGGGAAGGCCGGCGAGAACCCGTTTTTCAGCAGCCGGCGCAAGCGTAAAAAGTAAATCCCGTGCGCTGCGGCGCCCGTCTTCTCCGCAGCCGCCGGGAGCGGATCGGCTAGGATCGAACAGGTACAGGGGTAGTTGCATTCAGGGCAGGCCGTGCGACGCGGGCACCTGAAGGGCGGTTGCGTCATCGAGGCCGGCAATCCCGGACAGTCTAGGAGGAACACGTGTCCAACCCGATCGATGTCGGATCAGTACTGGGCGGCCGCTACAAGGTCACCGCCACAGTGTTGGCCTCGCACGACCACGATCTGGTGCTGGATGGTGTGGACCAGGTCCTCAACCGCCCGGTCAGCATCCTGGTTGCCGGACCGGAGAACACCGAGCAGGTTGCGCAGAGCGCCCGCGAAGTGGCCACCGGCGAACGTCCCGGAACGGTGCAGGTCCTGGACCTTGGCGTGACCGAGGACGCCACCTACCTCATTACCAACCACACGTCGGCCGCCGACCTCCTGGACCTGGTGGTGGCCCCCAATCCTCCCTACGTGGAGCCGTTCTTCACGGACACCCTGGGCAGCGAAATCTTCGGACAGGCGCGGTCGCACGAGCCCGAACCATACGACGAGGAAGACCACGTCGAGGCGGGCTACATCAGCTACGCCGACTCTCACCCCAACCAGGTTGATCCCTACCGCTCTGCCCCGGACCGGCCTGCTCCTGCCCGGTCGGCTCCTGCCGTCCCGCCCAGGCCTCCGGTCCGGCCCGCCGCCCAGCAGCCGGCTTCCACCGGCCGCACTGGCGCCGGTGCGGGAGCTGCCGCGGCAGCTGCTGGTGCCGCTGTATCTGGTGCCGCGGCTGCTGGTGCCGCGGCCCCCGCGTCGAAGACGGGGACTGGCTCCTCTCGGACTGATCCCAATGCCACCGCCGCGCAGCCTGTTGCGCACAATGCTGCAACCTCGTCGGAGCGTTCAGCCTCCGCAGAGGCGGATACGGGCCCGAACGATACCGCTGCCGTGGCCCACACTGCGGCAGCTGCCCAGCCTTCCGCCGGGGACCGCAAGCCCAAGGTGTCCCTCTGGTCCAATGACGACTACGCCCAGGCGGGGGATCAGGACCCCTACGAGGACACAGACGATGCTCCGGAGGAATCCCGCCCGGTCAGGAGCAAGTCGGCGCTCTTCGCCCGCGCTGCGGCGCCCGCTGCCGCCGGTGTGTCGTTTGCTGACCGGGACGACTACAACGATGACCGTGATGAGTCTGAAAACCAGCCCCGGTCGATGCGCTGGCTCGTTGGGGGCTTGCTGGCTGTAGTGCTCATCGCAGGCCTGATCTTCGCCGTGACCAACCTGGGAAGCCTCTTCACGTCGGAGCCGCAGGCCAAGCCGACGGCTGCTCCTGTTACCAGTGGCGCCCCGCAGAATTCTGCACCGGCAACGCAGGCAGCCCCGTCCGCGCCGCCGGTGGTCCCGCCGGCCATCGAAAGTGTCACCCGCCAGGGGAACTTTGATTTCGCCGCGACCTTCGACGGAGACCTGGTCAAGGCATATGACGGCAACGCCGCCAGCTACTGGTCGGACATGGAGTTCGCCACTGAGAACTGGGGTGGCCTGGCTCCCCAGGGCGTCCCGCTGGTTGTGAAGTTGAAGGGCACTGCCACCATCTCTTCCATCACGCTCTCCCAGCTCGGGGGATCGGGCGGCAACATCACCGTTTACACCAACGACAAGCCTTCCATGGACGGCGCCAAGGCAGTCGGGACGAACAGCTTCACGTCCACTGACCTGAACATGCCCCTCCCGGAACCCGTCCAGGCCCAGTACGTCATCGTATCGATCAATGCACTGCCCAAACTTGCGGCGCCCAAGACCCGGTACGGCTACGGTCTCCGGCTCGCCGAAATCAAGGTCCAGTAGCGCTTAGTCGCAATAGTGCACCCCTGCTGCTGGAATCCATTCCCCAGCAGCAGGGAATGTAGTCTACAAAGAGCGCCCTGCGACGGCTGGACCTCTGTCTCCTGCGATGGCCCACGGTGTCCGGGCGCTGGAATATTCAGCACCCGGACACAGTTGTGCCATGTGGCCGGCCTCCACCGGGAGGCGAGTCGAACAAGGAAGAGGTTCACGGTCCAGTGACCATCGAAGAGAAGACGGCGTCGGACGTTCGCGACGTCATTATTGTGGGCTCAGGTCCGGCGGGCTACACGGCCGCCGTCTACACAGCCAGGGCAAACCTCAAGCCTTTGCTGCTGGCTGGTTCGGTAACCGCCGGCGGCGAACTGATGAACACCACGGACGTGGAGAATTATCCCGGGTTCCCGGAAGGCATCATGGGCCCGGACCTGATGGAAAACTTCGAGAAGCAGGCGGCACGGTTCGGGACGGAGATCCAGTTCGAGGATGTAACTGCCCTTGAGCTCGACGGCCCCGTCAAGACGGTCACCATCGCTACGGGGGAGACCTTCAAGGCAAAGGCTGTCATCCTCTCCACCGGCTCTGCGTACCGGGAACTGGGCCTGCCCAATGAGAAGCGGCTCTCGGGCCACGGTGTGAGCTGGTGCGCAACCTGTGACGGTTTCTTCTTCAAGGATCAGGACATCGCTGTCATCGGCGGCGGCGACTCCGCCATGGAAGAGGCGCTGTTCCTCACCAAGTTCGCGAAATCAGTAACGGTTGTCCACCGCCGTGACTCGCTGAAGGCATCGAAAATCATGGCCGACCGCGCACTCGCCCACGAAAAGATCAACTTCGTCTGGAACAGCACCGTCGATGACGTCCTGGGAACCGAGAAGGTGACCGGTCTTCGGCTGAAGAACCTCCTGGACGGCTCCCTGTCCGATCTTCCCGTCACCGGTGTATTTGTCGCCATCGGCAATGACCCCCGCACTGACCTCGTCAAGGGCGTTCTGGATCTGACCCCGGAGGGAACCATTGCCGTGGACGGGAGGAGCTCCCGCACCAGTCTCCCGGGTGTCTTCGCTGCCGGTGACGTCGTGGATCCCACCTACCGCCAGGCGATTACCGCCTCGGGTTCGGGATGTGTTGCGGCCATCGATGTTGAGCACTACCTGGCAGACCTGCCCGCATAATCTGCGCCACTGTTATTCGAAGAGAAAGATAAGGTTATGAGCAACGCAAAAGATGTGACTGACGCAAGTTTCGGCACCGATGTCCTGTCCGCCGATAGGCCGGTAATTGTTGATTTCTGGGCCGAATGGTGCGGTCCCTGCCGCAAGCTCGGACCAATTCTGGATGAAATTGCAGTGGAATACGGCGAAAAGGTTAACGTCGTCAAGGTCAACGTCGACGACAACCCCGCCATTGCTGCCCAGTACGGAATCACTTCCATTCCGGCCGTCTACCTATTCCAGGGCGGCGAAGTGAAGAACACCGTTATCGGTGCCAAGCCGAAGCAGTTCTTCGAGAAGGAATTCTCTGACGTTCTGTCCTAGTATCGGGGGACCCTGCGGGTTTAGCCGGGGTCTAACGGAAAGTGGCCATCGCCTTCGGGTGGTGGCCACTTTTTTGCCTGTGCTCCGGAGATCTGGAGCTCTGGAGCTCTGGAGCCCTGGAGTCATGGTGGTAGACATGAGACGTGTGTGCAGGTGTGCGGATGGTCCGAAGCCTGCGCCTGGGTGCCCGTTGCCGGTACGTTTCACGTGAAACACGACCGGCCCGGAACGCGTCTCTGCCAACCGTGCCGATTCACTACCATCGAGCCACCTGGCCTATGCCGGGCAGTGTTGTTCATAAGCAGCAGGTCATATGTCAGCTACCGATATTTTTTGATTGAGCAACACATTCTGGCAGTGGCAGCAGCATGCCAGGCGAATCGACGACGGGAATAAATCGACGACGGGAAGATTCATAAGGTACCTTTGCGAGGCGTTGAGGCCCCGAGGTCTGGGGAGCCCGCAGCGTAGAGCACTCAGCACCGTCAAAGGCCGCCGAAACGTCTTTACCGATGAGCCTGGGACAACGTTTAGACCCCTGTTTCACGTGAAACATGCACACAGTGCCCACATCTAGCCTCTAGATCGGGGCGGGCAAACCTCTACGCTCCTGAGTACGTCACCATTCAGCGGAAGCAGCCTACGGGAAGGCTCCACCTGGGGGCGGATCGGCCGGAACAGAGTTGCCCTACATTCGACAGGTGTGCGCCTGGTCGTCCGGATGCAAATATCCATTGTCCAGCGTGCTTCGTGCGCCATTGCAGAAAGCAGGTACCCGCATCGGAGACGCATATATCAGAGTCGAAGGTATAGGGACCTGGATGCTGGCCTTCTGCGTCGGCTACAGGACGAGCGCCGAGCAGGGAACCCGCAGCCGCCTACATCCATGTTGGATGTGGCTGGACAGCACGTGCACAGGCGGGCGAACCTGGTAGCTTGGGCGCGCGTGTTTTGGGGTTGCGTACAAAAGATGCTGCAGCACACCATCGCGACGATAGGTCACCATAGTTTGAGGATCACCGTGCGTATAGCGGGTACCAAAAGCGTCTACCGGGTACAAGACGCTTAGCCGCACGGATCCGTAGAGGTTGGCTCGGCGCGGGTCATGAATGCGGGCGACTCAGTAACGCGCGCGCCAGCCAGGGCCACGCTTGGGGGTTGGGGTGGCCACCATGGAAGCGTGCGTGAACGATCTGAAAGCCCACGTGCCCCTCGGTGGACCCCTGATGTCCACTCACAGATTCAGAAGCAACGCAATCACGCGTTTGGCAACTCCGACGGAATCTCACGGCCCTCCAGCTACTCCTGTGCCGTTTCACGTGAAACAATCCATGGCGACAGCCGGCATGTTTCACGTGAAACGGCGGCCTCTGAACACTGGGCGCAGAGGTCTGCGCCAGGTCGAATACGGCCTCCGCAGCGACTTCGTCTTTGCGCTGAAGAAAGAGCAGGACGACGCCGACACCCGGCAACGGGAAGCGATCGGTATCGAAGCCGAGTGGCGGAACAATCGGGATCCGTGCTAACACGGGATCGGACACCATCCAGCCGGAAGCCCGCCCTGGATGCGGCTGCCCATCATGGCAACCGGCGTGGTAAAGATGGAGCGCCCGCAGCCTCTGGAGGCAAGCGCCCACGAAGTGCGTGTCATATTCAAATAGGACCGCCATCACAGCGGGTCCTGGGGGCCCGGAACGTCGGCTCCTCCCGCTTGAGTGTCCGCCACTGGAATCTGCTGTCCTATGCAAGGTTGTAGGGGGGGCTGGGTGAGGACCTGCCGCCTGCCCTGAACATGCATCAAGCAAGCAAATACGCTGCCGCTCGAAGCACTCAGCTCAGACCGTTATGCCTCTCAGGGCCACGCTAAGGCCAAGCAAACTTACGGACTGGCCGCGAAAGACAGGGCTGAATACTGCAGCTGTCCGCTGACTCCGTCACTGGCACCATACCCATAAGCGGCAAGGGACTGTGATTTTATCCACACTGTTATCCACAACATAGCGCCTCAGTAATCCACACACTTATCCACAGGCTCCCGGCGCTTTCGAGTCTGCGTCCACTGGAGCTAGTGCGGGGCCCGTGGCCGGCATGACCCATACTGAGGTCTTGGAGTATAAGCCCACCGACGTGACACGCTATCCATGGGGCCCCTAGCCCCGCACCCAAGGGCGTTCCGTAACCAATTTGAATAGTCTATGCATCGTCGGCCCGCAAGTAAGGTCAGCCCCAGCTGTTTCACGTGAAACATCCGGGAACACACTGCGGCGTCATTGGTTCCACGGCCTTAGTCGTGCGGTCGTGACCAACCCTTTGCGGCACTCCCAGGGGTTAGTCCCGGTGCAATGCTGGCGCGTGATATCCCCAACGTTATCCACAGGGATATCCACCGTGCACTTGCCCTTCCCGTTAGGGCAGGAACGGATTCTGCTGCCCTGGCCCGGGCGGCCAGGAATGCGGGAGTGCTGCCTGGAAGACTTCCGCCCGCTGGTGACTCCAGTCGAAGACAGGTTCCTCCCAGGCGACGGGCAGGAACTCGTACCCCGAAAGGGGGACTGCACGTCGGCAGAGGCCGCCCGCCTACCCGCGCGTGGCTGGACTGCTGCAGGCTCACCACCGACAACCAGCTATACCGCATCCCTGGGACTGCAGGACGCCACGGGGGAGGACCAACGCGTGACAGGAAATGGAACCGTGCGACTGGACCGGTAACACGCCTAGCGGCTCTCCCCGGATGTCAGGCACGGAGGCTCAGCAGTGCGCAGCCGGTCACTCAGGGAGCTCGACATTCCCCTCGGTAGCGGGCTACATTCCTGAGCGCAGTGCCGAAGTGCCAACGGCACCGATGACGTGCACCAGTTGGTGGGACTAATGTCGCAGACTACACAACAACACCATGGAGAGCGCGGTAAAAAAGACAGGGCCCAAAGTATGCGGCTTCCTACCTGCCGGCGGTCCGCATACCGGGGAGTGCAACGTGACCGGAACAGAGAAAGCTCAAAGGTGAGTCGAACCCTCAGCGCTTCAGCGCGGTAACGCAGCAAGGCAGCAGGCAGTAGCGCAGCAAGGCGAATAGCCCTACGTCGCCGCGGCTAGGAGCCCAGACAGTCACCGGGGCCACGGAGTGTAGAGGCATGGCTATTGTCGCTCCCGGCCGATACTACGTGCCTCGGGCCTGAGACTAGCCGACAAGCAAGTCTCCATGACTCGGAGGACTGCAGGCGTGCTGACGCCGCTTGACGCCTGATGGGTCTTTGTAGGCGGGGGAGTACGCAGCACAGCCCCACTATGCCCTGGTCGCTGCTAGTAAGTCGCCACTCCTAGCGGAGGGGCTGCTCCGCTTGTTTCACGTGAAACGCTCGCAAGCCCTCGAATCGGGGTACTCGGTATAGATGCACGAGCATAACGACCCGATGGAGATGCATCCGATCGTCTACTTCAGTCGTGGACATCTGAGTTGGGTCCTCGTCGGTGCATGGCAGATGAGGTTTGCCGAGCCTCTTGAGGCCACCCCACGCCCGGCCGCCAGTATCGGGCGGCATCCGCCCACGGTTTAACGCAATGCAGTGCAAGGTTTCGCGTGAAACGTCCACGCTCACCACGGGTCACCGTATGTTTCACGTGAAACCGGCACACGCTCCGGCGAGCATAAGCTCTTCCCTCAAACGTCCCCGTCTCTTTGCCGAGCGAAAGTCCCCCAAATCCGCGTCGTCTTCTCGAAGAATCGGCAAAGGATGGGTACCAGCGGATACGCAGAGTAGACCATCCGAACACTACGAAAGCGGATTACGGCGCAGCGCACGCTGCCTCGCCGGGGGCCAACAGCGCCACGACGAGGCGGCAGGTAGTGGCAGAAAAATACTGCATTCTGACGCCACTGAATGCGGCGCACTCCTTTGATCTGGTGGCCGCATCAGCGCGCGGCTCATGGGCCGCCAGGGCGCTCATCCCGCGCACTCCCGTTTACAGTACGGATTAACAGGGGATGACATGTACAGCGCACCAGGAGACGGCCTTTAGAGCCGACAGTAGGGGCTAACTCACGGCATGAGGGACCCACAGACCATGTCCTGCCCGCGGTCGAGCGTGTACTTGCGAGATCCCGGCCTGTGCCTACACCCGCTCAAGTGGGCGCCGAACGTCGCCGCTTCTCCTAGGCGACTGCAATGTCCGTTGTACAACGCACTTTGCCCCTACCACAGGGCGGCAAAAAGGCCCACAGTGTCGCTCTTTATACAACAAACGCTTCGTATTTGGGGGTGCGGGCACCAGTACGGCTGAGACCAGTACGGCTGGGTCAGAGGACTCGGTAGTTCTGGCCTACCAGGGGTTTCACGTGAAACGTCGACGCGGGGCGTTGACGCGGTGAAACGCAATCCCCGCCGGGATCCTGCACGCGTGACGGAACCGCAGAAGCGCGGGTCGGAGCCTTCATGAACCGCTTCCTGTCCGCGTAAATCCCGGCGAAAAACTCCTCGACCAGGAGTCCTTCAAACATTCATTTCCACACGGTTCCGACGGGGGCGGGCGCGGGCTGCTCCACGCCTCTCGGTCATCCGAACCCGGTATGGTGACGACGGTGCCTGACGCAATCCACCCCCCCTGCGCGGACAAGGAGCATCGAAACCACAAGACGCCGGTAAGGGGTTGCAGGTATAAGCATCTACACCTAACAGCAGGCCGCTGGGCGGGCTGGATGAGCTCCTGCGCCACCTAAGACATAGAAAAGGCCCGATTCACAAAGAATCGGGCCTTTCTCAGGGATTAGTTACTGGAACCTGGAGCCAGGACGTCCATGATCCGGTTCAAGTCCTCAACGCTGGCAAACTCGATACTGACCTTGCCTTTCCTGACGCCCAGCGAGATCTTGACGTTGGTGTCAAGACGGTCGGAGAGCGAGGATGCAAGATAGTCCAGCCGCTCGTGCCTGGCACCGGGGCGTGGAATGTTGTTTTTGGCCGGCTTGGCAGGATCCTGGTAGAGGGTCACTGCTTCCTCTGTTGCCCTAACGGACATTCCTTCCGCCACGATCTTCTGGGCCAGCCGTTCCATGGCTGCTGCATCCGGAAGCGACAAAAGGGCTCTGGCATGGCCTGCGGACAGCACACCGGCGGCCACGCGGCGCTGCACCAGAGGGGGCAGCTTGAGGAGGCGCAGTGTATTGGACACCTGGGGCCGCGAACGGCCGATACGGTCCGCCAGCTGCTCGTGGGTGGTGCCGAAGTCCTCCAGGAGCTGCTGGTAAGCCGCCGCCTCTTCCAGGGGGTTCAGCTGGCTACGGTGAAGGTTCTCGAGCAGGGCATCCCGCAAGAGGTCGTCATCCGTGGTGTCACGGATGATCGCGGGAATGGTTTCCAGCCCTGCTGCCTGCACAGCACGCCACCGGCGCTCACCCATGACGAGCTCATAGGGCTCGCTACCGTCTTCGGTTGAAGTACGGACAACAATTGGCTGCAGGACGCCGATTTCCCGCACGGAATGAACAAGCTCAGCCATGTCGTCTTCATCAAAGACGCTTCGGGGCTGTTTCCGGTTGGGATGGATATCGGCAACGGAGATTTCCGCGAAACGGGCGCCCGGAACCTCCACGAGTTCGACACCGGAGTCCGCATGACCGGTTACCTCGGCGGCAGCAGGATCAACGTTGCTCTCTGCCATGGCAGCAGATGCTTCCACTGAGGGGTCAGCTTCAGCTGCTGCCTTCACCTCAGGGTTGGGTGCGGGCGCCTTTTTGGCGGGAGCCCTTTTCGTTGGAGCGGTAGCTGCAGCTGATGCTGCCTCCTTCTTGCCGTCTTCACTGACCTTGGCCCCAGTGGACTTGGCAGCCGCCGGCCTGGCTGAGGACCGGTTGCCCGAACCCGCGGAATCCTTTGCCTGGGTCTTGGCAGCGGCGGGCGCGGCAGGCGTCGCAGGTTGCTCCAACGGTTCAGTCTTCTTCCGGCCCTCGGGGAAGAAGAGATCCACGGGCCGGGACACCGCCCCACCGTTACCGGAGGACCCATTGGCTGCGGCGGAACTAGGAATCAGCGCGCCAAGACCGCGGCCTAGGCCCCGTCGCTTCTCGCTCATGGGTAAATCCCTCCAGTGGTAGACCCAGGACCAGCCTGGCTCCGTGCGTTGCGGTATTGAAGATTCTAGCGTTCGGCTATTTCAGCAGCGGCTTCCAAGTAGGACAGTGCACCACTTGAGGAAGGGTCGTACGTCATGACGGTCTGCTGGTAGCTGGGGGCCTCGGAGATCCGCACAGACCGCGGCACGACGGCCGAAAGCACCTGCTCGGGGAAGTGCTGGCGCACCTCGGCGGCTACCTGTGCAGCGAGGTTTGTGCGGCCGTCGTACATGGTCAGCAGGATGGTGGAGACAACAAGATCTGCATTGAGGTGCTTCTGGATCATCTCAATGTTCTTGAGGAGCTGGCTGAGGCCTTCCAACGCGTAGTACTCGCACTGGATGGGGATCAGTACCTCGTTGGCCGCACAAAAAGCGTTGACGGTCAGCAGGCCCAGGCTCGGCGGGCAGTCGATGAAGACGTAGTCCAGGCGCTCTTCGCCGTTCTTCTCGCGCACCTTCGCGTAGACGTCGATGGCCCGCCGCAAACGCTGTTCGCGGGCCACGAGCGACACCAGTTCAATTTCCGCGCCGGCAAGGTGGATGGTGGCCGGCGCACAGATGAGCTTCCCGATGTCCGGGCACGGGGCAACAACATCAGCCAGCGGGACGTCATTGATCAGTACGTCGTAGATGCTGTCCACGTCTGCGTGGTGTTCGATCCCCAAGGCAGTGGAAGCATTGCCCTGCGGATCGATATCGATGACCAGGACGTTGAGTCCGGCAGCAGCCAGCGCGGCGGCGATGTTCACGGTGGTGGTGGTTTTGCCCACACCGCCCTTTTGGTTGGACACCGTGAAGATCCGGGTCTTCTCAGGGCGCGGGAGCTTTCGTCCCATCAGGCGCTCACGGCGCTTCGTCTCGTGGGCAAGCTCGCGGGCGATGGGACTCGAGTCGTCAATGGCGTCAATGACGTTGGAACGACCGCCGGAGGTTGTTTCACGTGAAACCGCGCTACCGGACGAGGGAGAGGCAACCGTCTTAGGGTGATTACCGCCCCGGCCCGGAGCCATGGCGGTGCCCGCCAGTCCCGACCCAGCGACAGAACGTGCCGACCCCAAGGACACAAACGGCGGGATCCGTTGTGCGGAGGCTTCACTACTGGTCACTGGGGCACACTCACTCTCGTTCAGCCAATTTTGCTGCCGTTGTCTAGCCTAACTGCTCGCACCTGCTGACAGCCGTCAGCGGGCCCGCGTTAGGACTTCTTTTGGGACTTGTTCACCACGATGCGGACCACCGTGGTGGGCTCTTCCAGCAGGTTGTCACCCACCGTCAACACCGAGGTCTCCACACCACCCAGCTTGCGGATGGTCTTTGCCGCCTTCTCGATCTCTTCGCCGGCGCTGCGGCCCTTGATCGCCACCACTTCACCGTGCCCTCCCAACAGGGGGATGGTAAGGCCGGCAAGGTTGGTCAATGCCGATACGGCGCGGGCGGTCACAACGTCGGCCTCCACGTGTCCCACGGCCAGCTCGGCCCGGGTACGCATCACCGTGACATTGTCCAGGCCGAGGTCATCAACCACTTCCTGGAGCCAGATCACCCGGCGCTCCAGCGGTTCGATGAGGGTCAGTTCAAGGTCGGGACGCGCGATGGCGAGGCAAAGGCCAGGCAGCCCTGCGCCGCTTCCGACGTCGGCCACATGGCTCCCGTGGGCGATCTCGCTTTCAATGACCGCGCAATTGAGCACGTGGCGGCTCCACAGCCTGGGAACCTCGCGCGGGCCGATCAGGCCCCGTTCCGTCCCGGACGTAGCGAGGTGCTCAACGTACCGCTTGGCCAGCTCGAGGCGGTCGCCGAAGATCTTCTCAGCAGCGCGAAGCTCTGCTGCCGTGATGTCAACCATAACTATTGGGTCAGCATTCTCTAGTCTGCGGAAACAACAATGTGGCGTCCGGCGCCTTCGCCCTCGGACTCGCTGACCAGGCCGAGATCGGCAATGGCGTCGTGCACGATCTTGCGTTCGTAGGCGCTCATCGGCTCAAGGGCCACCGACTTGCCGGTTTCCTTCACGGAAGCCGCGGCGTCCTCGGCGATCTTCTGCAAATGCCCGGTACGTTCCTGCCGGTAGCCGTTGATGTCCAGGACAAGCCGCGAACGGTTCTCCGTTGCGGACAGCACTGCCAGGCGGGTGAGCTCCTGCAAAGCTTCCAGGACTTCACCGTCCTCGCCAACCAGGCCTTCCAGCCCCTCGGCCTCATCCTCGGCGACGATGGAGATGTAGGTCCGTCCGTTGCGGACCTCAATGTCGATGTCGCCGTCGATGTCGGCGATGTCCAGCAGCTCTTCCAGGTAATCGGCAGCCACGTCGCCCTCTTCTTCGAGGCGGCTGGCAGCGGAACCCTTGGCGGCGGAATCGTCCTCGCTCACGGACCCGGCCTGATCTTCGATCTCTTCGGAATAGGCCTGCTCGGTGCTCTCAGCTGACATTACTTCTTCTTCCTGTTCTTGCGCTGGGGCTGGACGCGCTGCGCCTTGATCTCAACTGCGGCCGCCGCGGCGGCGTCGGCTTCTTCATCCCGCTTCCCGGTCAGCACGGACAGGGCCGGCAGGCCCTTGGCGGCACGGCGTTCGGCGAGGGCCTTGGCTGCGGGGGATCCCGGCGTCGGCATGCGGCGGATGACGAAGAACTGCTGGCCCATGGTCCAAAGGTTGGTGGTGGTCCAGTAGATCAGCACACCGATGGGGAAGTTGATGCCACCCACGCCGAAGACGAGAGGCAGGATATACAGCATCATCTTCTGCTGGCGCATGAACGGGCTGGCCATGGCTTCTTCAGACATGTTCTTGGCCATGATCTGCTTCTGGGTGATGAACTGCGAGGCCGTCATGGCAATGATCATCACGATGGAGAGCACCACGACGGCGACCTGGCCGCTGCCGCCCCCGCCGTGCAGCAGGGAAGCGGACAGCGGAGCACCAAAAATGCTTGACGCATCGAATTCCACTACCTGCTCGTGGCTCATGGCCCCAATGCCTGCGCCCTGGTCCTTGGCGGCGGAAATACCGGAGAGCACCTGGAACAGGGCAAAGAAGAACGGCATCTGGATCAGCATGGGCAGGCACGCCGAGAACGGGTTGGTCCCGTGCTTCTTGTACATGGCCATCTGTTCCTGGGCCATCGCCTGGCGGGACAGCTGGTCAGTCTTGCCCTTGTACTTGTCCTGGAGCTTCTTCAGGTCCGGCTGCAGCAACTGCATGCCGCGCTGGGCCTTGATCTGCTTGACGAATACCGGGATCAGTGCGGCACGGATCACCAGCACCAGTCCGATGATGGACAGTGTCCACGTCCAGCCGTTCGCGGCGGGCATCCCGATGGCGCTCAGGCCATCGTGGAATCCAATCATGATGATGGAAACCAGCCACTTGAACGGGGCCATGATTGTTCCAAAGAAGTCCATACTTATCCCTATTCGTCAGGCCGCACTGCGGCCTTCTTCATCAGTCCGAGCAACCAGGTACCTGTCCGGATTGTTCAGCACAACAATTGTGGGGGTCTGGCCTGGAGGCCATTCCCGGCCGCCGGCGGGGACGTGGTCCACTCCACCGGCGTTCCATGGGTGGCAGTGGCCAAGCCGGCGCGCGGCAAGCCAGCTTCCCTTGACCGCGCCGTGGACGGTGACCGCTTCAAGGGCATAGGCCGAGCATGAAGGGAAGAACCGGCAGACCGGACCGTACAAGGGAGAAACCACCTTGCGGTAGGCCATCAGCAGAAGGATGAGGATGTTCCGGGGCAGGTTCCAGAGGAACTTCCCGACGGCGGCAAACACTGTGCGGAGACGGGCGACGACGGCGGTGGCGTTAGGCACGCGGTGTCCCCTCCTGTGTTGTACCGGCTGAACCCCTGGCAGCAGCCCGCGAAGGGCGGCCGGCCAGCCGGTTCAGCGTAGATTCCAGTGCAGCGTTGTAGTCCGATAGCAGCTGGTCCCAGCTGGCGGAAGCGGACGCAGGAAGCGCCCGCACCACGATAGCGAGTCCTGTGCCGTGCTCGCGCAACGAGGCAGCACCCGCTTCTCTCAGTCTCCTCTTAACGAGGTTCCTGACCACAGCGTTCCCTACACTCTTGGAAACAATGAACCCGATCCGGCTGGGTTCGTCGGCAGCAATGGCTGCCGCATATAACACTACGTTCCGGCGCCCATTGCGGACACCGGAACGTACAGTTGTTGAAAAATCAGTTGAGGTCCTCAGGCGGTTGCGGGTGGCCAGCACCTTAAACTCGCAAAGGGATGTCTACCGATAAGCCAGTTATTTAGGCCGACAGTTCGGTGCGGCCCTTGCCACGACGGGCTGCCAGGATGGCACGGCCGGCACGGGTACGCATACGAAGGCGGAAGCCGTGCTTCTTGGCTCGACGGCGGTTATTCGGCTGAAAAGTCCGCTTGCTCACGTTAGTTACTCCAGTGGATCAAAGGTGCGCCCACCCGATCAGTAATGGGGAAGAACTGGCCGACGCTAAGTTTTGTATATGCACGCTTCCCCCGGCTGCTCCAGGCGCGTTGCGCTTGGATGTTCAGATGGGGCCAAAAAGCGGACACAAAGGACTTCACAACGTTAGGGCAATCTGCAAGCCCGAGTCAAACCGGGGCGGCCCATCACGGCTGTCCCCAGCTGTTCCTAACTATCCCCAACAGCCTGTGGATGAAGTGGCTCACAGGGGTGCTTCCGGAACCACAACCGTGTAATTATCCACAGCCGGATAGCCAGCTATCTTCTAGGCTTTTCATCCCCTAGAGTGTCCCAGTAGCCGATTATCCACGGACTGTGCATAACCCTGTGGATTAAGCTGGGCCAGCACCCTGGTTCCGGACTTGGGGCTGCAGGCAATGCAGGCATAGCAAGTTTTGAGGGAACCGATTGATGACAGTAGACGAAGCCAACCACGCCAATACTGTCGGAAGTTCCTGGCGCCGGGTTGTCAGCCTGCTGGAACAGGACCACCGCGTAACACCGCGCCAGCGTGGCTTTGTCATCCTCGCCCAGGCGCAGGGCCTCATTGGTTCCACGCTCCTGGTCGCCGTACCCAACGAACTCACCCGCGAGGTGCTCCAGACCCAGGTCAAGGAAGCCCTCGACGATGCACTGCACAATGTCTTCTCCGAAGACATCCGCTGCGCCATCGATGTGGACACCGATCTGGTCCCCCTCCACGAGGAACCCGAACCCATCGTCGAGCCGGCTTTCGCACCGGACCAGGTCATCGAGCAGAAACCGCAGCCCATGCTGCCCAGCACCTCGCACGAATTCGGCCGGCTGAACCCCAAGTACGTCTTTGACACCTTCGTGATTGGTTCCTCGAACCGTTTCGCCCACGCTGCCGCCGTTGCTGTTGCCGAAGCACCTGCCAAGGCATACAACCCGCTCTTCATCTATGGTGACTCCGGTCTGGGCAAGACCCACCTCCTGCACGCCATCGGCCACTACGCCCGGCGCCTGTACAGCGGGATCCGCGTCCGATACGTAAATTCCGAAGAGTTCACCAACGACTTCATTAACTCCATCCGTGATGATGAGGGCACGAGCTTCAAGACGACCTACCGCAATGTGGACGTCCTGCTGATCGATGACATCCAGTTCCTGGCCGGCAAGGACCGGACGCTGGAGGAGTTCTTCCACACCTTCAATGCCCTGCACAACAACAACAAGCAGGTGGTCATCACCTCGGACCAGCCGCCCAAGCTGCTGGCCGGCTTCGAGGACCGCATGAAGTCGCGTTTTGAGTGGGGCCTGCTGACGGACATCCAGCCGCCGGAACTTGAGACCCGAATCGCCATCCTCCGCAAGAAGGCGCTCAGCGAGGGCCTGTCGGCGCCGGATGATGCCCTCGAGTACATCGCATCCAAGATCTCCAGCAACATCCGCGAGCTTGAAGGTGCACTGATCAGGGTGACGGCGTTCGCCAGCCTGAACCGCCAGCCGGTGGACGTGGCCCTTGCCGAGATGGTCCTGAAGGACCTGATTACCGACGACGGCGCCCAGGAGATCACGTCCGCCCAGATCCTCCAGCAGACAGCTGACTACTTCAAGCTCAGCATGGAGGAACTCTGCAGCAAATCCCGGACCCGGACGCTGGTGACCGCACGCCAGATCGCCATGTACCTCTGCCGGGAGCTGACGGACATGTCACTTCCCAAGATCGGCCAGGAACTCGGCGGCCGCGACCACACCACCGTCATCCATGCCGACCGGAAGATCCGCGAGCTGATGGCGGAGCGCCGTGTGATCTACAACCAGGTGACCGAGCTGACCAACCGGATCAAGCAGCAACAGCGCGACTCCTGAATCCACACCGCGCCCGGCACTCTATACCTTATTAACAGGGGCATGTGGATAAGCCTGTGGATACTTAAGGGGACAAGCGCGGTTAATGGGCTTAAAACCCTTAAGCCGTCTGTGGATCGTTAAAAATGGCCCTTTGCGTTGTCCCCATCCACACCCTGTTTAAAACCCACTTAACGCACAGCGGGTGAACAGGGCTTAAGCGCGGAACCACGCGGCAGGACCGGGTTATCCACAGTTTCCACAGCAGTTATTAACACTACTAATCCCAAAAAATTGAAATCCCTCAAACAACAAGAACGATCCGCGCATCCGACACAGGGGGCCTGCCGGCCCCCGGCGGACTGGACCGGACCCTGGGGGATGGGTTAATCCCCGATCTTCCGGCTAAGCTGTCAGCAGCGCTCCCATCCCTGGGTTTTCGTGTGGTTTCCGTTTTCGCGGACCATGCACCAGCCGGGGTGCGCCCAACTTCTTCCGGAGTTTCCTGCGAAATTCCCGGGTTTCACATGGCAGCAGCAATGAAAGGCGGCACCCTTCCGTGAAGTTCAGAGTCGATCGGGACGTCCTGGCAGAAGCCGTCACCTGGACAGCCCGGTCGTTGTCTCCGCGGCCGCCCGTGCCCGTCCTCTCCGGCCTGCTTTTGAAAGCTGAAGCGGGAACCGTCAGCCTTTCGAGCTTCGACTACGAGACGTCGGCACGGCTCGAAATCACCGCAGACATCAGGGATGAAGGCACCATCCTGGTATCCGGCCGGCTGCTCGCGGACATCTGCCGCAGCCTGCCTTCTGCTCCCGTGGACGTGGAAACCGACGGCAACAAGGTCACGCTCACCTGCCGTCGAAGCAGCTTCCATCTCGCGACCATGCCCGAAGCCGAATACCCACCCCTGCCATCCCTGCCGGCCATCAGCGGAACCGTCCCGGGAGATGCTTTTGCCCAGGCCGTCTCACAGGTCATCATCGCGGCAAGCAAGGACGACACTCTCCCCATCCTCACGGGTGTGCGGATGGAGATCGAGGACGATCTGATCACGCTGCTGGCCACCGACCGTTACCGGCTCGCCATGCGCGAAGTTCCGTGGAAGCCGGTCACGCCAGGCATCTCCACCAGCGCCTTGGTCAAGGCCAAAACCCTCAACGAGGTAGCCAAAACGCTTGGTAACAGCGGCGACATCAACCTCGCCCTGTCCGACGACGACAGCCGGCTCATCGGCTTCGAAAGCGGCGGCCGCACCACCACGTCACTGCTGGTGGACGGGGACTACCCCAAGATCCGCTCTCTGTTCCCCGAGTCCACCCCCATCCACGCCACCGTCCAGACCCAGGAGCTCGTTGAAGCTGTCCGCCGTGTATCCCTCGTGGCAGAGCGCAACACTCCGGTCAGGCTTGCCTTCACCGCGGGGCTGCTGAATCTCGATGCCGGCACCGGTGAGGACGCCCAGGCATCGGAAGAACTCGAAGCCCAGCTGTCCGGTGATGACATCACGGTCGCTTTCAACCCGCATTACCTGATCGAGGGACTCAGCGTCATCGAGACCAAGTTTGTCCGGTTCTCCTTCACCACAGCTCCCAAGCCCGCCATGATCACGGCCCAGGCGGACGCAGACGGCGAAGACCAGGATGACTACCGCTACCTGGTGATGCCGGTCCGGCTTCCCAACTAGTCCCCACCGCCCCCCTTGCCTCGCAAGCTCGGCCAGGGAACCCGGGCGGCGTGGGCCCACCCATCGCCACCCTCGCGGCGCGGGACCACCCCAGTTGAGCAACCCCTTCCCAACCAGCGCAGAAAAGAGTTCACCATGCACATTGGACTGATCGGCCTCGGCAAAATGGGGTTCAACATGCGTGAGCGCCTGCGCAAGGGAGGACTGGAAGTAACCGGTTACGACCGGAACCCGGACGTTACTGATGCTGCCAGCGTCGATGAGCTGATCGCCGCCGTACCGGCGCCCCGGATCATCTGGGTGATGGTGCCCTCAGGCCCCATCACGGACGCCGTCATCACTGAACTCAGCGAAAAGCTGGAAACCGGCGACCTCGTCATTGACGGCGGCAACTCCCGGTTCACCGAGGACCAGAAGCACGGCGAACTCCTCGCCGCCAAGGGAATCCGCTTCGCGGACTGCGGCGTGTCCGGCGGAGTCTGGGGCCTGCAGAACGGCTACGGACTCATGGCCGGCGGCGACGCCGCCGACATCGAACGTGCCCTGCCCGTCTTCGATGCGTTGCGTCCTGAAGGTGAAAGGGCGGACAGCTTTGTCCACGTCGGCGGCATCGGGGCAGGCCACTACGCCAAGATGGTCCACAACGGAATCGAATACGGCCTCATGCAGGCCTACGCCGAAGGCTACGAACTGCTCGCCGCCAAGGACATCGTCACCGACCTCCCCGGCACGTTCAGGGCATGGCAAAAGGGAACGGTAGTCCGTTCATGGCTCCTTGACCTCATGGTGAAGGCCCTTGACGAAGATCCCGGTTTGGCCTCCATTGACGACTACGTGGAGGATTCCGGCGAAGGCCGGTGGACCGTGGAGGAAGCCATCGCCAACGCGGTCCCCGCCCCGGCCATCACCGCCGCGCTGTTCGCCCGGTTCGCATCCCGGGAAGACACCTCGCCCGCCATGAAGATGGTTTCCGCGCTGCGCCACCAATTCGGCGGCCACGCAACCCGCCCCGCCAAGTAGCACCCACCGGGGACCAGCAGAGTTCCCAGAATTGCCGAAAACCGCGTGTATCTGGAACACCTTTCCCTGACCGACTTCCGCAGTTACGCCCAGGTTGACCTCACCCTGGGACCGGGCGTCACCGTCCTGGTGGGTTACAACGGCATCGGCAAGACCAACCTGATGGAGGCCATCGGGTACCTGGCCACGCTCAGTTCCCACCGGGTCAGCTCGGACGCGCCCCTGCTCAGGTTCGGGACGGAACGTGCACTGGTCCGCGCGCGGCTGGTCCGGGGCACGCAGACCACAGTCCTTGAGCTGGAGATCAACGCCGGCCGCGCCAACCGGGGACGCATCAACCGCAGCAACCCGGTCCGGGCCCGCGACATACTCGGCATCTGCCAGACAGTCCTGTTTGCCCCCGAGGACCTGGCACTGGTCAAGGGGGATCCATCAAACCGGCGCCGCTTCCTGGACGAGCTGCTGGCAAGCCTTATCCCGCACCACGCTGCCACCCGCAGCGACTATGACCGGGTCTTGAAACAACGCAACGCCCTGCTCAAATCAGCCCGCGCCGGCAGGTTCACCACAGCACACGAATCCACCCTGGACGTGTGGGACCAGCACATGGCCCGGGCGGGCGCGGAGTTGCTGCACGCGCGCCTGGAACTGGTTGAACGGCTCCGCCCGCACCTTGCCCGGGCCTATGCCCAACTCACGGACGCGTCCAAACCGGCGGATGCCACCTACCGGTCAACGGTCCAAAGCCAGATGGACGACGACGGCGTCCCGGCGGGAAGCGCGCAGCGCTCCGCAGCAGGAGGTACTGCAGACGGCCAGGATGATCTCCGGCTTCTCTCCGTGGAACAGCTCACCGAACGCTACGTGCAGGCATTCGCTGAATCCCGCAAGAAAGAACTGGAACGGGGCATATCCCTGGTTGGCCCGCACCGCGACGAACTGGAGCTCATGCTCGGGCAGGCGCCCGCCAAGGGATACGCGTCGCATGGTGAGACCTGGTCCATGTGCCTGTCCCTCCGGCTGGCCTCGTACTACGTGATGCTTGACGACGCCCGGACCGGAGGTTCTGCTCCCATCCTCATCCTGGACGACGTCTTTGCCGAACTGGACGTCCAGCGGCGGCGTAAACTGGCGGCAATAGTCTCCGGCGCGGAACAGGTCCTGGTGACCGCCGCCGTCGACGCCGATATTCCGGAAGAACTGTCCGGGCGGCGGGTGAAGGTCATCCCGGGAGGTATCGATGAGCAGTGACCAGGGCGGCGGGCTCCAGCCCGGCCGCGAGCCTGACGACATCGATGCGCCGCAGGCGGCGCTGAACCGGATGCGGGAAGCCGCGGCAGCGCGCGGCGAAGTCCGGCGGAAAGTTGCACGGCCCGGTTCCGCAAAGGCTAAAGGCAGCATCCGGGACACCCGCGGCTTCAGCCAGTTCCACGCCACCGGCCGGGACCCGTTGGGCCTGGGGAAGGTAGTAGGACGGCTGGTGGCGGAGCGGGGCTGGACCTCACCTGTGGCTGTCGGCTCGGTCATGGCGGAGTGGTCCACGCTGGTGGGGCCCGAAATCTCCGCCCACTGCACCCCGGAAAGCTTCACCGACACCACCCTGCACGTGCGGTGCGATTCCACTGCCTGGGCCACCCAACTCCGTCTCCTGAGCAGCAGCCTGCTCGACAAATTCCGCCGTGAACTGGGAGACGGGGTGGTCACCAGCATCCAGGTGCTGGGACCCTCCGCACCAAGCTGGCGCAAGGGCGGACGCAGTGTCAACGGCCGTGGTCCGCGGGACACGTACGGATAGGTCAGGACGGCAGCTCTTGAAACTGCGCGCAACGGCGTGTAGGGCGCTGTAAGGACCGCAGCGCGTATAGGCACCCGGAGGGCGTACCGCTGGGCCGCCCTAGGCGCGGCCAAGAGCCTCGCACAGCCATATTCAGTGGCGCTGAAGGCCCCGGAATGCGGGGATATGTCCTGGTTCACGGTAGAATTGATGCAGATAACTGGGCGCGGATGAAACGTTGACTTCAGTCCGTTCTGCGCGCGCTCTCCGCGCGCGGGGCGCGGACCACCAACCGTCAGCAGGTCACCGGCGCCATAAGTTTGTGCCTGTTGGCGGGTGGCTTTTCCCTGGGAAAGGCACCGGCCGGCCATCATCGAGAACAGAGGAGTCGCAGCGCCTGTGGCTAACGACAATACAGATATTCTGGCAGCAGATACAGCAGTCGAGGATGGCCGCACCCCTGATACTCCACCCGCGTCAGCCACTCCAAGGGAATACGGCGCCAGCGACATCACCGTGCTGGAGGGCCTTGAAGCTGTCCGCAAGCGTCCGGGCATGTACATCGGCTCCACCGGACCCCGTGGCCTGCACCACCTGGTCTACGAAGTGGTGGACAACTCGGTGGATGAGGCGCTGGCCGGTTACTGCAGCCATATCGAGATCGTCCTGCAGGCCGATGGCGGCGTGAAAGTGGTCGATGACGGCCGCGGCATTCCGGTGGATATGCACCCCACGGAACACAAACCCACCGTCGAGGTGGTCATGACCATCCTGCACGCCGGCGGCAAGTTCGGCGGCGGCGGATACGCCGTTTCCGGTGGCCTGCACGGCGTGGGCATCTCGGTGGTCAACGCACTCTCCAGCCGCGTGGATACCGAAGTGCGCCGCCAGGGGCACGTGTGGCGGATGTCCTTCGCTGACGGCGGCAAGCCGCAGGGCAGCCTGGTCCAGGGCGAAGAGACAGACGCCACCGGCACCACCCAGACCTTCTACCCGGACCCGGCGATCTTCGAAACCACCGAGTTCGACTTCGAAACGCTGCGCGCCCGCTTCCAGCAGATGGCCTTCCTCAACAAGGGACTGCGGATCACCCTGACGGATGAGCGCGCACCAGCCGGGGACGACGCCGACGGCGACCTGGACCTTGACGACCTCAGCACCGAGGGTGAAGTCAGCGCCGAACACCGCACCGTGGTGTACCAGTACAACGAAGGCCTGCTGGACTACGTCAGGCACCTGAACTCGGGCAAGAAGGTTGAGGTGGTCCACGAGGACGTCATCGCCTTTGAAACCGAGGACACCGAGCGCAAGATCGCCCTGGAAATGGCCATGCAGTGGACCAGCGCCTATTCCGAAAGCGTCCACACCTACGCCAACACCATCAACACCCATGAGGGTGGCACGCACGAAGAAGGCTTCCGCGCTGCCATGACCTCCCTTATCAACCGGTATGCCCGCGAAAAAGGCATTATCAAGGAGAAGGACGACAACCTCACGGGCGACGACATCCGCGAGGGCCTCACCGCCGTCATCTCGGTCAAGCTGGCCGAGCCCCAGTTCGAGGGCCAGACCAAGACCAAGCTCGGCAACTCCGAGGTCAAGGGCTTCGTCCAGCGTGTGGTCACCGACGGGCTGGGCGACTGGCTGGAGCGCAACCCCGGCCCCGCCCGCGACGTGATCCGCAAAGCGATTTCCGCCGCGCAGGCCAGGATGGCTGCGCGCAAGGCCCGCGACAATGCCCGGCGCAAGAGCCCGCTGGAGTCCTTTGGCATGCCCGGCAAGCTTTCGGACTGCTCCTCAAAGGACCCGGAAAAGTGCGAGGTCTACATCGTGGAGGGTGACTCGGCCGGTGGTTCCGCCAAGCGCGGCCGCAACCCCGAGACCCAGGCCATCCTTCCCCTCCGCGGCAAGATCCTCAACGTGGAGCGCGCACGCCTGGACAAGGCCCTGGGCAACGCAGAAGTGCAGTCCATGATCACTGCCTTCGGTACCGGCATCGGCGAGGACTTCGACCTGGCCAAGCTGCGGTACCACAAGATCGTGCTCATGGCAGATGCCGACGTGGACGGCCAGCACATCACTACGCTGCTGATGACCCTGCTGTTCCGTTACATGCGGCCCCTGATCGAGAACGGCTACGTGTACCTGGCCCAGCCCCCGCTGTACCGGATCAAGTGGTCCAACGCCCCGCATGACTACGTGTACAGCGACCGGGAACGCGACGCCAAGCTCGTGTCGGGCCAGGCCGCCGGGCGCCGCATCCCCAAGGACAACGGCATCCAGCGCTACAAGGGCCTTGGCGAGATGGACTACACCGAGCTGTGGGACACCACCATGGACCCCGACCACCGCACCCTGCTGCAGGTGACCATGGACGACGCCCTGGCTGCCGACCAGATCTTCTCCGTCCTCATGGGCGAAGACGTCGAATCCCGCCGCAACTTCATCCAGCAGAACGCCAAGGACGTCCGGTTCCTGGACATCTAAGGATCCGCTCCAAAGTATTCGGAACCAGACATATACCTGAAACGGAAAATAACTAATGAGCGACGAAATCCCCGAGAACTCCGCCCCTGAGGGCGGAACTCCGGACACCGTTCTTGAAGGCGACGTGCTGATCGACCGCGTGGAACAGGTGGACCTGCAGACGGAAATGCAGCGGTCCTACCTGGACTACGCCATGGCCGTCATCGTGGGCCGTGCCCTTCCCGACGTCCGCGATGGCCTCAAGCCCGTGCACCGCCGCGTGCTGTACGCGATGTTCGACGGCGGTTACCGCCCCGACCGGTCCTTCAACAAGTGCGCCCGCGTGGTGGGCGAGGTCATGGGCCAGTACCACCCCCACGGCGACACCGCGATCTACGACGCCCTGGTGCGCCTCATCCAGGACTGGACCATGCGCTACCCGCTGGCGCTGGGGCAGGGAAACTTCGGATCCCCCGGCAACGACGGCGCTGCCGCACCGCGGTATACCGAAACCAAGATGGCGCCGCTGGCCATGGAAATGGTCCGGGACATCGACGAGGAGACCGTCGATTTCCAGGACAACTATGACGGCAAAAACCAGGAACCCACCATCCTGCCGGCCAGGTTCCCCAACCTGCTGGTCAACGGTTCTTCAGGTATCGCCGTGGGCATGGCTACCAACATCCCGCCGCACAACCTCCGGGAAGTAGCCGACGGCGTGCAGTGGTACCTCTCCAACCCGGGTGCCACGCGCGAGGAACTCCTCGAGGAATTGCTGGTGCGGGTCAAGGGCCCGGATTTCCCCACCGGAGCCACCATCCTTGGCCACAAGGGCATCGAAGACGCCTACCGCACCGGCCGCGGATCGGTCACCATGCGCGCAGTAGTTGCCGTGGAGGAACTGCAGGGCCGCACGTGCCTGGTGGTCACCGAACTTCCGTACCAGGCCAACCCGGACAACCTGGCCATCAAGATCGCCGAACTGGTCAAGGACGGCAAGATCCAGGGCATTGCCGACCTCCGGGATGAAACGTCCGGACGCACCGGCCAGCGCCTGGTGATCGTGCTGAAGCGCGACGCCGTGCCCAAGGTGGTGCTGAACAACCTCTACAAGCACACCGAGCTGCAGAGCAACTTCTCCGCCAACATGCTGGCCATCGTGGACGGCGTGCCCCGGACACTGAGCCTTGATGCGTTCATCCGTCACTGGGTCACGCACCAGATGGACGTTATCGCCCGCCGCACCCGGTACCGCCTGCGCAAGGCGGAGGAAGAAGCCCACATCCTTCGGGCCCTCCTCAAGGCGCTGGACATGCTGGACGAGGTCATTGCCCTCATCCGCGCTTCCAGCACCACCGAGGCCGCACGGGACGGGCTGATGGAGCTGCTGGACATTGATGAGCTGCAGGCCCGGGCCATCCTGGACATGCAGCTGCGCCGCCTGGCCGCCCTGGAACGCCAGCGGATCCAGGAGAAGCACGCAGAACTCGAAGCCCTGATCACCGAATACAAGGAAATCCTGGGGTCGGAGCAGCGCCAGCGCGAGATCATCAGCACTGAGCTGGGCGAGATCGTGGACAAGCACGGCGATGACCGGCGCACCAGGATCCTCATGGGCTACGACGGGGACATGTCCATGGAGGACCTCATCCCCGAAGAGGAGATGGTGGTCACCATCACCCGCGGCGGCTACGTCAAGCGCACCCGCAGCGACAACTACCGGTCGCAGCAGCGCGGCGGCAAGGGCATCAAGGGTGCCCAGCTGCGTGGTGACGATGTGGTGGAGCACTTCTTCGTCACCACCACCCACCACTGGCTGCTGTTCTTCACCAACCTGGGCCGGGTCTACCGCGCCAAGGCGTACGAGCTGATGGAAGCGGGCAGGGACGCCAAGGGCCAGCACGTTGCCAACCTGATGGCATTCCAGCCCGACGAACACATCGCCCAGGTGCTGGACCTCAAGGACTACCAGCAGGCACCGTACCTGGTGCTCGCCACCAAGAGGGGCCTGGTGAAGAAGACCAGGCTGGAGGACTACGACACGAACCGTTCGGCAGGCGTGATCGCGATCAACCTGCGTGACGGCGACGAACTGGTCTCCGCCCAGCTTGTCTCGGAAACCGACGACCTCTTCCTGGTGTCCCGCAAGGGCCAGTCCATCCGCTTCACCGCCACCGATGACGCACTGCGCCCCATGGGACGTGCCACATCCGGCGTTACCGGCATGAAGTTCCGCGAGGACGACGAACTGCTGGCCGCGGACGTGGTCACCGACGGTTCGTTCGTGTTCATCGTGACCGAAGGCGGGTACGCCAAGCGCACGGCGGTGGAGGAATACCGCCTGCAGGGCCGTGGCGGACTGGGTATCAAGGTCGGCAAATACCAGGAAGAGCGCGGCCACCTCGTGGGTGCACTGATCGTCCAGGAAGAAGATGAAGTCCTGGTGGTCATGGAGGGCGGCAAGGTTGTCCGTTCCTCCGTTGCCGGGGTTCCTGCCAAGGGCCGCGACACCATGGGCGTCATCTTCGCCAAACCTGACAAGAATGACCGGATTATCGAGGTGGCGCGCAACAGCGAACGCGGTCTTGAGGACGAGGAATCCGCCGGGGATGACGTAACGTTGGCTGAAGATGGCGGGACCGCTGGGGAATCCGCCGCGCCAGCAATGGCAGAAGAATCACCGGCCGTTGAGTCAGAGGACGCCTCGGGCGACGCTGAGCCGAACGAAGACAACACGGAGGTAACGAGTGAGTAATTCCGACTCATTTCCCAAGCCGAACAGTACTGTTCCCGACGGGAACCGGCCTTCAGCGGCACCCCGCGTGAACGCCCCCGTTCGTCCGCCGCAGCGGCCCGCTGCGCCGGCCGGCGCTCCAGGCCAGCGCCCCGCCGTCCCTGGCCAGCGGCCGCAGCAGGGCGACCGCCCCGTGCAGCCCGGCCAGCGCCCCTTCCAGGGCCAGCCCGGACAGAGTCCTGCACAGGGCGCCTCCAGCCAGGGAACCCCTGGCCTGGTGAAGCCGGCTCCGAAGGCAAAGGTCCGGCGGGCCCGGCTCCTGATCAGCAAGGTGGACCCGTGGTCCGTCCTGAAGATGGCATTCCTGCTGTCCGTGGCACTGGGGATCGTGACTGTGGTGGCCGCCATTGTCCTGTGGACAGTCCTGGACCTCACCGGGATCTTTGACCAGGTGGACAGCCTGCTCGGCACGCTCGCCGGCTCGGAAAGCGGCGGCTTCGAATTGAAGAAGGTAGCTTCGCTGGGCCAGGTTGCGTCGTTCGCCACCATCATTGCCGTGGTCAACGTAGTCCTGCTGACGGCACTGTCCATGCTTTCCGCTGTCCTCTACAACATCTCCGCCACCCTGGTGGGTGGCATTGGCGTGACCCTCACCGACGATTAGGAAGCCATTTTCGCCGGGCCCGCACCGGTGAAAAGGCCCGATTTGAGATCGGGCCGGGGTGTGCTGTAAAGTCATGTCTCGGCCCGATGAGGGATTGAGGGCGTATAGCTCAGGCGGTTAGAGCGCTTCGCTGATAACGAAGAGGTCCCAGGTTCAAGTCCTGGTACGCCCACGGAACCTGTGCAGGTTTCAGACGGAGGTTTGGTCCGGAGTTATCCGGTACCGGATCGGAACGGGGAGCATGTGAAAAAGTTGCTTGTACTGGCAGCGGCAATCGCAGGCTTCCTGGTCTACCGGAAAGCACAGGAATCCGAAGCCCGGAAAACAGTCTGGAGCAAGTCAACCGATACGGTGGACTAGGCCGGACACCCGCTCCGGGAGCCTGTCAAGGGCTCCCTGGTTCTAGGGTATGATGGACGGGTTGCTTCTTATGGGGGCATGGCGCAATTGGTAGCGCACCTGCTTTGCAAGCAGGGGGTTCGGGGTTCGAGTCCCCGTGCCTCCACCATAAGGAAGTCCCGGTCAGCGGAAACGCCGGCCGGGACTTTTTGCTTTCCATCTGCGCAAGGAACCAGAACCAAGGGGGCTGCATTGAACTTCTTCTTCGCGGCCCTGGGAGTCCTGGGCGTTGCATCATCCGGGCCCTTGATCGCGGCCACGCTCGGCGCCACAAGTGTCAGCGCCCTTGCCATCGCCTTCTGGCGCAACGCCATCGGCGCGGCCGTCATGGCCTCCCCCACCCTGGTCCGGGAACCCGGCCAGTTCCGCAGGATCAGCCGCAGCGAGTTCCGCTGGTCGATGCTGGCAGCCGTCGCGCTTGCCCTGCACTTCGCCTGCTTCATCACATCCCTTCAGCTGACATCCGTAGCAGCCGCCACCGCCCTGGTCTGCCTGCAGTCAGCCTGGATTGCCGTCTTCCAGCTCTTCCGCGGCATCCGCCACCGCTGGCAGGTCCTGGCGGGGCTGGGAATCGCCTTTGGCGGGGTCGTGGCGATCACCGGCTTCGACATGGGCTCTTCCCCGCAGGCCCTCACGGGAGACCTGCTGGCGATGGCTGGCGGCGCCCTTGCCGGCCTTTACACGCTCGCGGGTGGCAAGGCACGGCAGAGTATGACAACAGGAACCTACACCACGCTCTGCTACGGAATGTGCGCTGCCCTCGTGGCCGCCCTGGCCCTGTTCGCGGGCCAGCCCCTGGCGGGGTTTGAGCCGGCCGGGTGGCTGGGCATCGCAGCAATCACCGTCTGTGCCCAACTGGTGGGCCACACCGCCTTCAACCACCTGCTGGCCACCATGAGCCCCCTCATCGTCTCCATGATCATCCTCCTGGAAATCCCGGGGGCAGCGCTGTTGGCAGCCGTGTTCCTGCACGAGACGCTGCCCGCAGGAACTTACGCCGGGCTCGGCCTGATCCTGGCGGGACTCGCCGTCGTGGTCCTCGGTCAAAGGAACAGCAGAGGTCAAAGGAACGGCAGGGGCCAGGGGAATGGCAGCCGGGGCAGCCGTGGAACGGCACCGCAGGAGGAACCGCCGTCGGACCGCCTGGCCGGGCTGGGAACTGACTGAGCGCTACTGACCGCCGCGGCGGACCGGCTGGGCCGTGTTAACGGTGTGGATGGCCCTGAGGAGCTTGGCCGGAAAGTACACCGAGAAGAAAACCACCATGGGGGCCTTCAGCGCCATCTTCCTGACGTTGTGGGCTTTGTAGGTCCGGTCGAACCGGGTGACGTAGTAGCGGTAGTCCCGCGGTGAATCCTCAAGCCGCCGCGCGGACATCCCGGACACCATCTGCGGCCAGTAGCGCACCGGCAGTTCATGGTCGGCCAGGTGCAGGGACAGGTCGATGTCCTCGTGCATCTCGTCCTTCTCGTCCCGGCAGGTCTCGGAACGGATGGTCTCCCAGGCCGTGGCCCGCAGGGCCATGTTGGAGCCGAACAGGAAATGGTACTGGTGCTTGGCCAGCTTCAGCATGAGCTGGCGCATCTTGTCGTCCGCCTTGAGT
The DNA here is from genome assembly GCF_040702325.1 of Pseudarthrobacter sp. 902506025. Lineage (NCBI taxonomy): Bacteria > Bacillati > Actinomycetota > Actinomycetes > Micrococcales > Micrococcaceae > Pseudarthrobacter > Pseudarthrobacter sp. 902506025. Next base: position 23,057 of record NZ_JBFBKW010000005.1, on the reverse strand, counting down.
CCGAACCGGCGCATCGGCATGTCGTAGTAGACCACCGGGCCGGTGGCAGCCTGGACCGACTGGTCAGCGAAGGCCTTCTGCACCTGTTCAACCCAGTCGGGTTCGACAATGGAATCAGCGTCAATCCGCCCCAGGATGTCCCCGGTGGCACTGTCCAGCCCGAAGTTCCTGGTGGGGATGAGTCCCTGTTCCCGGTCCTGGCTCAGGAGGATGATGGGGCTTTCCGGATACTCGAGCTGCATCTGGCGCACAATGTCAGCGGTCCGGTCCTTCGAAAGGTTGTCCACCACGATGATCTCGTGGGCGGGAACGGACTGGTAGATCGCAGCTATCAGGCACTGCCTGATCACGCTCTCCTCGTTGTACGCCGGGATGACGACTGACACGCGGAGCTGTACGGCTGCGTCGTTCACGGCATCCCCAGAGGATCGATTGGCTGACATCACTTCAAATCTAGCATCCGCGAAAGATGCCTCCGCGGACGGGAAGAGACACAAAAAGGGGCCCCGCCGTCAAACGGAGCCCCTTGTGTGAATGGCGAAGATCAGGCCTGGCTGCTGCCCTTGTCTTCATCGGCAACCGTCTTGGCGCCGCCTTCGGTGTCGTCGGCAACGTGCTTGGCCTTGTCGGCGGCATCGGCTGACTTATCAGCGACCGTCCCAGCTGCGTCCCCGGCCTTGTCCGCGGCAGCACCGGCCGCGGATGCGGCTGCGGAAGTGCCCGTGTCGGCGGCGTCGGCAGTGGTTGCCTTGACGTCGCTGACGGTAGTGGCCGGAACGGGTGCCGGGGTGGGGGTGACCGGCGACGGGGTCTTCCAGGGGTCCTCGACCGGCTTGGATGCCTTCCAAGCGGCAACGCCCGCTGCAACCGCTGCGGCCACCACACCGAAGATCAGCCAGCCACGCTTCTTGGGCTTCTCCGGCTGGGCAAGCTGCACGTCCATTGCGCGGCTTGCCCCTGCCGCGGCTGCCTTCAGCTGCGTGCCGGTGGCCTGGGCCTGCTCCTGGAGGGCGTGGATGATTCCCACGTCCCCAAGCTTCTGCGCCACTGCGTCAACCCGTGCCGGGGTGTTTTCCAGGGTGCGGTGAACGGCGCCGGACGCCACGCCAATCTGGTCCGAGAGCTTGGGCAGGTACTCCACCACTACCCGGTCCCGGGCGTTCAGGACCACCGGGGTGGCCTTGTCCAGGGCCTCGTGCAGCCTGGGCGATGCGCCTTCAACCACGTCATTGATCTTCGGGGCCAAATGGGCCAGTCCGTCCTGGATCCGGGGAGTCACTGTGGCAACGCCGTCGGCCAGGCTGTGGGCCGCCGTCTTCAGGCCTTCCTGGATCTTGGGAGATGCGCTGTCCAGGCCCTGCTGCAGCCGGGGAACAGCCCAGTCCACGGCAGCTTCCACCCGGGGGGCCGCCCAATCCTTGGCGTTTTCCACCGCACTGGTGACCGACTGCTCAAGGTCACGGGCAATACGATCCGATTTCTTCACAACTACCTCCCGATTAATGTGACGGTTCTGTCGCTAGCCTACGTGCCCAGATCACCTCGGGCTATTCACTCTGCGGATTTTAGGGGGATTTCACCCAGCGCGGAACTGCCCCCGCAGCCGTGGCTGCCCAGAACCGGCATGGGAGAATCAACCTATGACTGCCATCGCAACTGCAAAAGCAACCATCCACACCAGCCTCGGCGACATCGTGGTTAACCTCTTCGGCAACCACGCGCCCAAGACGGTCAAGAACTTCGTGGGCCTTTCCACCGGCGAGCAGGCCTGGACCCACCCGGAAACCGGCGAGGACAAGACCGGCACGCCGCTTTATAACGGAACCATCTTCCACCGCATCATCAAGGACTTCATGATCCAGGCCGGCGATCCCCTGGGCCGTGGAACCGGTGGCCCCGGCTACCGCTTTGACGACGAGATCCACCCTGAACTGAGCTTCAACCAGCCCTACAAGCTGGCCATGGCCAACGCCGGCATCCAGATGGGCAAGGGCACCAACGGTTCACAGTTCTTCATCACCACGATTCCCACGGACTGGCTCCAGGGCAAGCACACCATCTTCGGTGAAGTGGCTGACGAGGAGTCCAAGAAGGTCGTAGACGCCATCGAGGGTGTCCGCACCGGCATGGGTGACCGCCCGGTCGAGGACGTCACCATCAACAGCATCGACATCGAACAGCTGTAACGCCCCACCATGAGTTACGGAATTCCGTCGGCTGAGCCGTCCGCCCAGGTTCCGGTATGCCCCCGGCACCCGGACCGGCCGTCCTATGTGCGCTGCCAGCGCTGCGGGCGCCCCGCCTGCCCGGACTGCCAGCGGGCGGCCGCCGTCGGATTCCAATGCGTTGACTGCGTCAACGAGACACGACGTACGACGCCGGAAGTACGGAGCGTCTACGGCGGTGCCGTTGCCACTGGCAAACCTTTGGTGACGTACGGCATCATTGCAGCCTGCGTTGTGGTCTACGCACTGCAGATGCTTATTCCGGGGGACTGGGTATACAAACAGTTCGCGTATAACAACATCTTTGCCGCACCCCAGTACGGCGCGTTTGAGCCGTGGCGGATGGTGACCTCGGCCTTCCTCCATTCCACGGATTCGCTGCTGCACATTCTCCTGAACATGTATACGCTGTGGATTTTCGGCCAGGCCCTGGAGCCCATCCTTGGCCGGGTCCGCTTCCTGGCGCTGTACCTTATCTCCGCCTTTGGTGGTTCAGTGGGCTACCTGCTGATGAACCCCGTGCTGGTGCCAGGGCAGGGCCTGGTGGGGCTGGTGGGCGCCTCCGGTGCCATCTTCGGCCTCTTCGGCGCCATGCTGCTGGTCCAACGGCAGCGCGGCGGGGACACACGGCAACTGTGGGTCCTTATTGCCATCAACGGCGTCATCGGCTTCCTGATTCCGCATATCGCCTGGCAGGCCCACCTGGGCGGGCTCATCACCGGCGGCCTCTGCGCCGCGGTTCTTGCCTACACGCCCCGGGGACGCCGCCAGGGCCTGCTCCAGGCATTGGGACTGGCCGCCGTTTTTGCGCTGCTTGTAGCCGCGAGCTGGGTCCGCGTGACGCTTTAGCCGCCACATATCCACGACCAACCGGAATGCCCCCGTCACCCTTGGTGACGGGGGCATTCGTGTTTTCCACAGCGCTTTTCCACAGTGTTGGTAACTTACATAGCTGTAGTTCAGGTGCTGGATCGGCCCGTCCCGGCCCTTTGCGGCTTATGCCGGGGCAACAGCCGGGCGCTTCTCCACAGTTGTGGATAACCTGTGGGGATATTGCTGTGCGTAAGTGGATAAGAGGCACTTTCCGGGCACCTCTGTGGAAAAACCGACCCATGGGATGCCCGACGAACCGCTCTGCCGACGTTCGCGGCGGGTTATCGACATCGGTATCCACACTGTTAATAAGTCACAATGCTGTTGTTCGCAGTCCCGCGCGACCCGCAGCAGTAAGGGCAGGGCCGGCCAGGGGCACCGATTTCCACGCGGTTTCCCACAGCTGTGGATAACTTGTGGGTATCGCATTGTTGGTAAGTGGATAAACACCAGAGGGTCGCGCTCTGGCCGCCTGCCTATGATGGTTGCCTGCCAAGCCGCCCAACCGACAAGGACACCCGTGACTGCCACTGAGCACCTGTATCTGGATAAACAGCATCCGGCCCTGTGGAGGGCGATCAGCGGCCTGGGCCTGAAGGTGCAGGAAGCGGCAGAAGAGGCTGGGATCGGGAGGGGCCTGTTGGAACTGCTCAACGTGCGGATTTCCCAGATCAATGGCTGCGCCTATTGCCTGGATCTTCACGTGCGGAAGGCCGGCGAGGAGGGAGAAAGTGCGCAGCGGCTGGCGGTGTTGCCTGCCTGGCGTGAGACCGCCCTGTTCACGGACCAGGAGCGGGCCGCGCTGGCCTTGGTGGAAAGCATCACCGAACTCCCGGATGAGCGGTCAAGGGAGCACGCGGAGGCTTACGCGCGGGAGCGGCTCAGCGCCGACGCGTTTTCGGCCGTGAGTTGGCTTGCCGTGACCATGAACGCATTTAACAGGGTGTCCATCACCAGCCACCACCCGGTCCGGCGGACACGCCCGTAGTCTCCAGCGCCGGCCCGTCGGGACCGTGTCCCCTTCAGGCTCCTGAACTTATCCACAGGTATTCCACACTGTTAATAACCACATCTTCTCGGCAGGTTTTGGCGGAAGGGTGCTGCACAGGGATGCTGGCGCCTTCTACAGGACCCCTGGGGAAGGTTGTCCACAGTGTGGATAACCTTCCCAACAGTTGGGGATAACGGGCGGCGGTAGGGTCTTTAGGCCTGCATGGACCAAATTCCGGAGGAGCCGCGGCGGTGGCTGTCCAGCAGATGGGTGTCCACTATTCCCACGGCTTCCATCAAGGCGAACATGGTGGTGGGACCCACAAAGGAGAAGCCCCGTTTCCGGAGCGCCTTGGACAGGGCCACCGATTCCGCCGACTGCGTGGGGACATCGGCGGCCACCGCGGGCTCCGGGGTGCTGGCCGGGCGGAAGCTCCAAACAAAGTCCACCAGTCCGCCGTCGTTGCGAAGTTCCAGGGTGGCCTGCGCATTCTTGACCGCGGCAAGGATTTTGAGCCGGTTCCTGATGATTCCCGGATCCTGCATCAGCCGTTCCACGTCCTCGCCGCTGAACAAGGCCACCTGTTCGGGGTCGAAGCCGGCAAAGGCGGCACGGAAGGCAGGGCGCTTGCGCAGGATGGTGGCCCAGGAAAGACCTGCCTGGAAGCCCTCCAGGCAGATGCGCTCGTACATGCCCTGCTCGTCAGTGACGGGCAGTCCCCATTCCTGGTCGTAATAGTCGCGCATGAGCGGATCCGTGGCGGCCCAGGCAGGACGGGCCAGGCCATCCTCGCCAACGATCACTCCGCTGGACTCGGGAGCCAGTGTGGTTCTCCTTGGAACAGTTCCGCGGCGGGCGCTACGAGCGCCAGCGGGTGGTCATCAGGAACCCGACGATGGCGATGCCAAAGCCTGCCACGATGTTCCAGGACTGCCAGGCCTGGACCGGGAAGCGTCCCTCGCTGATGTAGAAGGTGATGATCCAGAAGAGGCCGATGATCATGAGGCCGAACATGACCGGCTTGAACCACACGGGGTTGGGCTTGTACGCCTGCGGGGATGCCGGCTGGGCGGTGCTGGCGGTCTTCCTGCGAGGCTTTGACTCGGGCACTGGCTCTCCTTGGCGGGCTGGGCAAGCTCGGCGGCCCGGGCTTGGTATCCTGCAAGAAGGAAATTGCCAGCGGTCTGCGCGATCTTGGTCAAATCTGGATTCTTACTAGCAGCCAATTCTAGCCGCAGTTGATGGGCACCCGGTGCCCAGGGTGAATGCCCGGAGGGGAACGCGTGGTATTGCAGGAGAAGGCGGAGCCCGCCACTGCGCCCGCGCGCCGTCGTGCCCTCCTCACTGGCACCATCTCGGTGCTCGGCGAGCTGCTGATTACTGCCGGCGTCATCCTCCTGCTCTTTGTCGCGTGGCAGCTGTGGTGGACCAACGTGGAATCCGATGCCAAGCAGAGCCAGGTCATCAAGGAATTCGCCCAGGACCTGGGCAGTGCCGCTCCCGCCACGGCCGCCCCGGCCCCCGCGGCGCCCCCTGCCGCCGGCGAGGATTTTGGCAAACCCGTGGTGGGTACCGCTCCCGGCCACGCCGGCACCATCGGCATCATGTACATCCCCCGGTTCGGCCCCACCTATACGCGTCCCATCGTCCAGGGGACCAGCCAGGACGTCCTGGATACGCTGGGCCTGGGGCACTACAGCAATACGGCAATGCCCGGTGCGGTGGGCAACTTTGCCGTCGCAGGGCACCGGCAGACGCACGGGGCCGTGCTGGACAACATCCACACGCTGGTGCCCGGCGACAAGATCTACGTGCAAACCAAGGACGGTTACTACGTCTACGTCTTCCGGAACAACCAGATCGTGATGCCCTCCCGAACTGACGTCCTGGAACCTGTCCCCACCCAGCCGGGCGTCGCGCCCACCGAAAGCTACCTCACCATGACCAGCTGCAACCCCCGCTTCGGCGCGGAAGAACGCATCATCGCCTACGCCCTGCTGGACAGTTGGCGGCCGGCAGCCGCAGGGCCGCCTGCTGAGATCGCGGCGCAGGTTGCAGCAGCCACCGGAAGGAGCTGACCGTGTACGCCTGGATTTTCCGCCACCTTCCCGGGCCGCTCTGGCTCAGGATCATCATCTCGCTGGCACTGATCTTCGTGGCCCTGGTCCTGATGGTCCAGTTCCTTTTCCCCTGGATGTCCCACTTCACCCAATTCACCGACTCAACGATTGGTTCCGCAGACCAGCCATGACCACAACCAAGATCCTTGTAGTGGATAACTACGACAGCTTCGTCTACACACTGGTGGGCTACCTCCAGGAACTCGGTGCCGAGACCACGGTGGTCCGGAACGATGACGTCACCCTGGCCGAGGCCATCGAGCTTGCCAGTACCCGGGACGGCGTCCTCATTTCTCCCGGTCCCGGAAATCCTGCGGAGGCGGGTGTCTGCATCGAGCTGATCAAGTGGTGCGGTGAGAACAGCGTTCCCATGTTCGGCGTGTGCCTGGGACATCAGGCCCTGGCAGAGGCCTTCGGCGGCAAGGTGACCCACGCCCCCGAGCTCATGCACGGCAAGACGTCCCAGGTGGAGCACACCGGCACCAGCGTGTTCGCCGGCCTCCCCTCCCCCGTCACTGCCACCCGCTACCACTCGCTGGCGGCGGTCCGGGAGTCCATTCCCGAGGTCCTGGAAGTGACGGCGCAGACCGCGTCCGGCGTGGTCATGGGGCTGCAGCACCGGACTGCACCGTTGTGCGGGGTGCAGTTCCATCCCGAATCGGTCCTCACCGAAGGCGGGTACCAGATGCTCGGCAACTGGCTGGAGTCGCTGGGCATGAAGGGTGCGGCCGCGCGGGCTGCGAAGCTAAGCCCGCTGATCCAGCACTAGCAGGGCCAGCCCCCGCCAGGCCGGGCGTCAGCCCTTCCTGGTGGGCTTCGGCGTCGGCGTTGCTGTCGGCGTGGGCGTTTCCGTGGGGGTTTCCGTGGGCGCCGGCGGGGGCGGCGGCGGAGCCTTTGCCACCACGATGGTGATGGTCTTTCCCTGGTCGACGGCGGCGTTGACGGGGTCGCTCTGGTCAGTGACCCGGCCGGGCTCCACCTGCGAGTTTTCCGCCTCGACCACTGAAGCGACCAAGCCACGTTCCTTCAGGGCGGCCTCGGCCTCTTCACGTATCATGCCGCGCAGTTCGGGGACAACCACCTTGCCGGTAGAGACGATGAGCTCCACGCTGGTGCCGACGCCGACGCTTTGCCCGGGCGCCGGGTTGGAGGTGATGACGATCCCGGCGGGGACAGTGGCGCTGTTGGCGGTGGTGGTTGACGGAGCGCCAACCAGCCCAACTTGGCGGAGGATGTCCCGTGCCGCTGCCTCGGTCTTGCCGGGGAGGCTGTCCGGGATCTTGACCGAGCTGGGGCCGTCGGAGACGTTGAGGATTACGTCGGCCCCCGGATCCAGGGAACCGCCGGCCGCGGGATCCGTCCCGATGGCGGTCCCCTTGGGCACCGTGTCGTTTGCCGACCTGGCGATCCTGGGGCGAAGGCCCGCGTTGTACAGCTCCTGGAGCGCAGCGGTTTCCGTCATGGACGCCACCGATGGGATTGCTACCTTTGGCGGAGCGGGAGCTGGCCGGTTCACCGTTTGGTATAGCCACAGGCCGCCGCCCGCAAGAATCAGCAGGGTGAAGATCACCAGGGTGGCGATCCAGGCACGACGGCGGGACTTCTGGCGGGTGGACCGCTCGCCTTCGGGAGCGAGGCCAAGCGGGAGCGGACCGGCCCCGAAGGCATCCGCACCATACCCATCCGGCCCGTGCCCATCCGAATCGTGCCCATCCGCCAGCTCCAGGGGAACCGCGGATCCGCCGTCGTCACCGAACAGGCTGGTGGCAGCCAACCGCCCGGTGGGCGCGTCATCAAGGAAGCCTGCCCCCGCTGCGGCGAACGCCTCGGTGGGCGGCGCCGCCTGGGGTACGTGGTCATTCGGATCGGTGGGTGCCTCAGACGCCGGCACGGCCGGGACGGCCACTCCGGCCTTTGCAGCGCGCAGGGCACGCCGGAAGGCTGCCGCATCCTGGAAGCGGTCTGCGCGGTTCTTCTGCAGGGCCTTGGCGAGAACGGTGTCCAGTGCCGGTGACACCTCGGGGTTGAGGCTGCTGGCCGGCTCCGGGATTTCGCGGACGTGCTGGTAGGCCACGGAAACCGGGCTGTCCCCGACGAACGGCGGCCGCGAGGTCAGCATTTCGTAGAGCAGGCACGCGGCGGAATAGAGATCGCTGCGGGCGTCGACGGTTTCGCCCCGGGCCTGTTCCGGCGAGAGATACTGGGCCGTTCCCACCACTGCCTGGGTCTGCGTCATGGTGGCGGAGGAATCGGCGATGGCCCGCGCAATGCCGAAGTCCATCACCTTCACGGAGTTGGTGCCGGGGCAGTACATCACGTTGGCAGGCTTGATGTCCCGGTGCACAATGCCGGCCTTGTGGCTGTATTGGAGGGCTCCCAGGACGCCCAGGCAATAGTCGATCGCCTGGCTGATGGTGACCTCGTTGCCGCGGATCAGTTCGCGCAGGGTCCTGCCCTCCACGTACTCCATGACGATGTACGGCACCCGTACATCCTCGGCGGAGCCGTCGTGGACCACGTGTTCCCCGGTGTCGAAAATCGCCACGATGGAGGGGTGGTTGAGGGCGGCCACCGCCTGCGCTTCACGTTTGAACCGTGCCTGGAACTGCGGATCCCGGGCCATGTCGGGCCGCAGCAGCTTGATGGCGACGGTCCTGCCCAGGCGGGTATCGGTGCCCCTGTAGACGTCCGCCATGCCGCCCCGGCCAATGAGGTTACCCAGCTCGTAGCGCCCGTTCAGGACACGCCGGTTATCCACCGGCAGGCTGTCCTCCCGGTGCAACGGTGTGCGTGGTGACTCATTCACTGGTGGTCCCGACGGTCAGGGTGCGCAGGTTGGGGGTACTCCCGGCGTCTGGCCGGCGGCACAGGTTGCCAGGGGCGAGATGGGCGTCGGTCCCGCCACCGGGGACGAGGACGTGGGGGCAGGGCTTGGCGCCGTCGTCGTGGGCGCGGGGCTGGGAGCCGTGGCGTAGATAACGGTAATGAGCGAACCCTTGGGCACCGTCCCGGTGGGATTGAGCTCCAGCACAGTACCAGGCGTCTCGGTGCTGCTCTCCTGCGGAAGGACAGTCACCTGGAGTCCCAGGCCCGCCAGCGCGGACTGGACCTGCCGGTAGTCCTTGCCAAGGTACGCCGCCGGTATGACGTTGACCGTGGCTTGGGTGGGCTGCGTGGTGGGTGTGGGCGTCGGCGTGCTGCGCGTCTGCGTGGGCGTGGCCGAGGCGCTGGTCCGCGTGGGCGTCGCGGACGACGGCGGTACGCTGCTGGCGGTGGCGCTGGAGCTGGGGTTGCCGGCCGGCGAGAAGAGCCCCACCTGGTTCAGGAGGAAGCCCACCAAGGCGAAGAGGAGCAGCAGGATCAGGGCAACCAAGGGCCAGGTCCACGGGCTGCGTCCCTTGCGCCGGGGCTCATCGGAGGGCGCGTCGTCGTACGTTTCCTCCTCCTGGTCCCAGTTCCGCTCGGCAGCCAATGCGTTGGCGCGGGCCAGCGGCCCCTGCGCGCGCTCCCCGCCATCGGCTGATGCGCCGTGGGCGCTGGCAGCCATACCCGCCGCAGCGCCTGCCGCGGCCGCGCCCATCACCGGGAGGGCGGATGTGGCGGTGGGGGCCGAGTCACGCTGTCTGCCGATGACGCCCGTGGGGGCAGTGGCCGTGTCAACGGGTGCGGTGATGGGGCCGGTATCGGCGTCGAATAGAAGCATGCCGGGCACCGCGGCACGGGCAGCGCCCACATCCCCGTTACGGATGGCTTCCGCAGCTTCGGCGAGCTTGATGGCATTCGCCGGGCGGTCCTTGGGGTCCTTGGCCAGCATGGACATCAGGAGCGCGCGGACCGGCGTGGGCAGGCTCTCCGGAAGGGGCGGCGGGGCGTCGTTCACCTGGGCCAGGGCAATGGCGATCTGCGATTCGCCGGAGAACGGGCGGTGGCCGCTAAGGCACTCGTATCCGATGACGCCCAGTGAGTAGATGTCCGACGAACCGGTTGCGGTCTGGCCCGTTGCCTGTTCGGGCGCCAGGTACTGCGCCGTACCCATGACCTGCCCGGTCTGGGTGAGGGGCACCTGGTCGGCGAGGCGGGCGATGCCGAAGTCGGTGACCTTGACCCGCCCGTCAGGGGTGATCAGGAGGTTGCCAGGCTTGACGTCGCGGTGGACAAGGCCCTGGGCGTGCGCAACGGCCAGGGCGCGGGCGGTCTGCGCGATGATCGACAGCGTACGGTCAGGCGAGAGCACCTGCTCGTGTTCGATGATGCTGCTCAGCGGCTGCCCAGGGACCAGTTCCATGACCAGGTAGGCTGAGCCCTCTTCTTCGCCGTAGTCGAAGACGTTGGCGATCCCCACGTGGTTCAGGAGGGCGGTGTGGCGGGCCTCGGCGCGGAAGCGCTGGAGGAATCCCGGGTCGCCGGTGTACTCCTCCTTCAGCACCTTGATGGCGACGATGCGGCCCAGGACGAGGTCTTTGGCCTTCCAGACTTCCCCCATGCCGCCGATCGCAATCCGCGTGGTCAGCTGGAATCTGCCGCCGAGGGTGATTCCCGTTGTAGGCCTCACTTATTCAACACCGCCTCAAAAATCTTCTTCGCGTTAGGACTGGTCAGCTTTGCTCCCGCGTAGATGTCTACGCCTTCCATGACGATCGTGACGCTGACCTTGGGATTGTCAGCGGGGGCGAACCCGGTGAACCACGAGTTGTTGGTTCCGTTGCCCAGCTCGGCGGTGCCGGTCTTGCCCGCGACCTGCACGCCGGGCACCGCAGCACTCTTGGCGATACCATCCGTCACCACGCTGGTCATCCATTCGGTGATTTGCTTGGCGATCTCCGGGCTGGTGGACGTCCTGAGCTGGGCCGGCTGTGGCTCGTCAATAACGCGCAGATCAGGGGACCGCAGCGTTTTGACCAGGCTGGGCGCCATCTGGACGCCGCCGTTCGCGATGGCGTTCGTCATCATGTTCACCTGCAGCGGCGTCACCCGGACATCCTTCTGGCCGATGGCGGACTGGGCCAGGCCCGGCGCGTCCAGCTTGTCGGGGAACCCGTTCCCCGTTGCGTGGCCAAGCTTCAGCTGGTTTCCAACGTCCTCGCCGAACCCGAACTTCTTGTACTGGGCGGCAATGGCGTCACGGCCAAGGTCCAGGGCGATGCTGGCGAACGGCGTGTTGCAGGACTGCTGCAGGGCGAAGGCGAACCCCGCGGTGTCCCTGGTGTAGCAGTTGCCGCCGGCGTAGTTGGGAAGCTTGTACTGGATGCCGTCGAAAGGCATCTCGGCGGGGTTGGGCAGGACGCTGTCCTTGTTGTACTTCCCCGACGCCAGGGCCGCGGCAGTGTCCACCAGTTTGAAGACCGATCCCGGAGCGAGCAGCTCGCCGGTGGGGCCGCTGACGTTCTGGTTCAGGTTGATGCCGGGGACCTTCACCAGTTCGTTCATGTTGGCGCTTTCGGCGGCGGCGTCCTGCGTGGCGGCGAGGTTCGGATTGTAGGACGGCTTGGATGCCATGGCCAGGATGGCACCGGTCTTGGGGTTGGTGACCACGATCGAGCCGCGCTGGCCGTCCGGGATCAGGCTGTAGGCGAGCTGCTGGATCTGGGGGTCGATGGTCAGTTCGACCGAGGCGCCCTTGGGCTGGTTGCCCAGGAAGAGCTGGCCCACCCGGTCAAGGAAAAGCTGGTCCGAGTTGCCTGCCAGTTCGGCGCCCATGGCCTGTTCAAGGCCCGTGGCCCCGTAGTTCTTCGAGAAGTAGCCGGTGATCCCGGCATACAGCTCAGGCTGGGGGTAGGTGCGCTGGAACTTGCAGGTCTCCGAACCGGTCTCCACGGACTCGGCCACGGGGGTGCCGCCGACGATGATGGCGCCGCGGTCGTTGCAGTAGTTCTGGAGAATGGCGCGCTGGTTCAGCGGATTGGTCTTGAGGTCGTCGGCGCCCACCACCTGCACAAAGCTGATGGCGCCGAAGAGCAGCGCGAACATGGCCACTGCGGCTACCCACGAGTGTCGGATTGCCTGGTTCATGCCTGCTTCACCGCCTCGGTTGGAGTGTCAATGCCGGTTGCCGCCGCCGCACCGGCGGGCGGGAGTGGAGTGGTGTCCACGGGTCCGCGGGCGGCGTGCGAAATCATCAGGAGCAGTCCCACGATGATCCAGTTGGCCAGGAGGGACGATCCGCCGGCCGCGAGGAAGGGCGTGGTGAGCCCGGTCAACGGAATGAGCCGGGTGACGCCGCCGATGACCACGAAGCACTGGAGGGCGACCGCGAAGGACAGGCCGCAGGCGAGGAGTTTGCCGAACGCGTCCCGGGTGCCCAGGGCGGCACGGAAGCCACGGGTGATGAACAGCAGGTACAGCAGGACCACGGCGAACAAGCCGATCAGCCCCAGTTCCTCGCCCAGGGAGGCGATGATCATGTCGCTGTTGGCGAAAGGAACGAGGTCCGGACGCCCCTGGCCAAGGCCCGTGCCCACCAGTCCGCCGTTGGCCATGCCGAACAGGCCTTCGATGACCTGCCGGCTGCCGTTCTCATAGACGTCGGGGGAGAAGGCGTTGAGCCAGCCGTAGACGCGCTGCTGGACGTGGGCGAACACCTGGGCCGCAACGAAACCGCCGCCGATGATCAGGGCCAGCCCGATCACCACCCAGCTGATCCGGCTGGTGGCCACATAGATCATGACGATGAACAGGCCGAAGAACAACAGGGAGGAGCCCAGGTCGCGCTGGAAGATGAGCACACCGATGCTGACGAGCCATGCGGTGATCATGGGACCCATGTCCTTGAACCGCGGAAACTGCATGGGGCCGATTTTGCGGCCGGCGAGCAGGATGAGGTCGCGGTTGGAGGACAGATACCCGGCGAAGAATATGGCCAGCGTAATCTTGGCGACTTCGCCCGGCTGGAACGTCATGGGACCGACCCTGATCCACACCCGCGCACCCAGGATTTCACCGGCGCTGATTCCCGGGACAAGCGGCAGGATCAGCAACAGGGCCGAGGCTGCCAGCGAAATAAAGGTAAACCGGCGCAGGATGCGGTGGTCCTTGAGGAAGAAGACCACGGCGATGGCCACTGCCATGGCAATGAGGGTCCACCGGAGCTGGTTGTTGCCGGTGTCCTCGCCGGGAGCATCAAGCCGGTGGATCATTGCCAGGCCCAGGCCGTTGAGGGCGACAACGATCGGAAGTATTACTGGATCGGCATATTTAGCGCGGAACCGCAGGACGCCGTGGAACACCAGGGCGGCCATTGCCAGCAGGCTGGACTGGAACCAGAAATCCGAGTCGAAAGCCTTCTCCTGGTCCACGCCCACCATCATGTTGGCGCCGATGCCGACGGCAAGGGCCAGCAGCAGCAACGCAAGTTCCACGTTGCGGCGAGGCTTGGGCATGGTGCTTACCTGGCTCATTTGGCCGCCTCGCAGGTGATGGTGGGAGTGGGTGAGGGTGACGGTGCGGACGGCGCCGGGGCAGGAGCGGACGCATCCGGTGCCGGTGGCGGCGCCGCTGCACTGGCAGGGGGCGCACTGTTGGAGGGTGCCGGGGCACTGGCGGACGCGGAAGGCTTGGGGCACTCTTCCTCGGGCGAAGTTGTTCCGGTGAGCTCCAGGTTCTTGACGATCCGCTGGGCGTCGTAGAGGTCATTGGCAGGCACCGTCTGCCGCACGCGCTGCTGCGAGAACGGCGGGAGGGAGTCCATGCGGATATCCGTCACTGCTTCCAGGGAGGAAAGCTGGATGGGACCCAGCCGCTGCGACACCCCGTTGTAGATGGCCACGCGGGAGTCGAACTCGCCCACGTAGTAGCGGGTCTGCGTCCACGCGTAACCAAGCCAGAGGCCAACGGCCACCACTACCAGGACGGCGGCCGCGATGGACCAGGTCAACCAGCGGCGGGGACGCAGTGGCGGCAAGGTGTCTTCCCCGTCTGCCGGTTCCGCCTTGTGCGTCAGGAGCGTTGCGGCCCGCCGGGCCACGGTACGGCCGGCGACGGTGGGGATGGAACCGGACTCCGCGGCAGCAGCAGCGGCGCCCACCAGTTCATGCGGGCGGGAGGCCAGCTCTTCGCGCAGGACCTCGGCGGAGAGGTGTTCCCCAAGGTGGGGGTCGGTGCCGCCGGAGTCGGCCGGGCTGGCGTCGCCGTCCTTGGCGCCGGCGCCGTCTTCCGTTTCCTTGGCAGGCCCGGTATCTGGCTTGGGAGCTCCGGCTTCCGAACCGGCCACCTCCTTGCCATCGGCCGGCACGGCGGCAGCAGCCTGGGCTGCGGGTGAAGCATCCGCCGCGGCAGCGGGCTTGCTGCCCTGCACCGGCGGGACAATTTCGACGGCTGCCGTGCTGACGTCGTCGGGCGTTTCCTCCACGATGTCCACCATGACCACGGTGACGTTGTCCGGCGAACCGGCCTCAAGGGTCAGTTCAACAAGGGTTTCGGCGCACTCATGCAGGTTGTGGGTTTCGCGGACAGTCCGCTCCACCGCATGCGCGGCCACATAGTTCAGTCCATCCGAGCACAGCAGCCAGCGGTCCCCGGGCCGGGCGTCCAGGGTGTCCAGGTCCAGCTCGGGGCTGGCATCGACGTCACCCAGGACGCGCATGAGGACGTTCTTGTGCGGGTGCGTTTCCGCTTCCTCAGGCCGCAGCCGGCCTTCGTCGATGAGCCTCTGTACGAAGGTGTGGTCCACGCTGACCTGCTTGAATTCACCGTCGCGGAGCCGGTAGGCGCGTGAGTCGCCGATGTGGGCGAAATGCAGTTTGTCATCCGCCAGCAGGAGCGCAGTGACGGTGGTGCCCATACCCGCGAGCTTCGGGTTGATGTGCACCAGTTCAGAGAGCAGGGAGTTGGCAGTTTGGATCTCATCGGCCAACACGGTCCCGGCGTCCGCCCCGTGGTCCGCGCTGTCCAGGTGGATCATGTCCAGGACGGTCGCAGCTGAGGCAACATCGCCGCCCGCATGGCCGCCCATGCCATCTGCGACCACTGCGAGATGGCGGCCGGCGTAAGCGGAATCGTCGTTCTTGGAACGGATCCGGCCCACGTCCGACCGCGCGGCGAAGCGCATGATGAGGGGCCGCTGAGCCGGACTGGAGCCGGTTGCGGGGGTTTCAGCCTCGGCCACAGTTACGGCCTCAATTCAATGACCGTCTTGCCGATTCTCACGGGTACCCCTGGCTCGACAGGCAGGGCACGGGTAAGTTGCTGGTCCCCCAGGTAGGTTCCGTTGGTGGAACCAAGATCTTCGATGAACCAGCGGCTGCCCTGCGGGAAGAGCCTGGCGTGGCGGCCGGAGGCGTAATCGTCCTCAAGGACCAGGGTGGCTTCCTGGGCGCGTCCAAGCAGGATGGGGCTCGCTGCCAGGGGCACGGTCCGGCCCTTGAGCGGACCTTCGAGCACCACCAGCTGCCGGGCCTGCTGTTTCACGGGCTGCGGCGGCGCTTCGGCCAGTTCGGGGTTTCGCCGGATCTGGCGGGCCGTGGGTGCACCGGCCGCAGCCTTGCGACCCAGCATCAGGTCCCGGCGCATGGCGGAGACGATGCTGAAGATCAGGACCCAGAGGAGCAGCAGGAAGCCGAACCGCAGCGCGGTGATGGTGAGGTCGCTCATGCGTGGCCACCCTGGTTGGCAGGAAGCAGGCGGAAGATGATCTTTGTCCGTCCCATCGTGATGGTGGAGCCGTCTGTGAGTTCGGTGCTTCCGGAAACCTTTTGGCCGTTGACGTAGCTGCCATTGGTGGAGCCCAGGTCCACGGCGCTGGTGACACCGTTGGCCGTGCGGATCTCCAGGTGGCGCCGGGATACGCCCGTGTCTTCGATGTGGATGTCCGCCTCTGAGGACCGGCCCAGGATGATGGACGGGGCGTTGAGCGAATAGCGCTGGCCGTCAATGTCCAGCACCGGCTGGAGCCTGACAGGCTGCCGGCTCGGGGCCGCCGGAACGTTGGGCTGGGGCTTCGGCTGGGCGGCGGATCCCTGGGATTTTTCGGTGGAGGAGGCTATTTCGAAATCCCCGGCGCGGAGTTCGGAGTCGCGCCGGAACGAAATGCGGACGGGGCCCTGGAGGGTGTAGCCCTGGCTGCGGACGTGGTTGATGACCACGTCGCAGAGTTCTTCGGCCAGCGGCGTGCCCCATTCCTGTGCGCGGCCAAAGTCATCGTCACTGAGCTGGACGTCGAAGACGTTGGGTACCAGCGTGCGTCCGGCCGCCACGGTGAGGGCTTTGTGGTCCACCTCGCGGCGGAGCCGGCTGGCGATCTCAACGGGCTCAACCTGCGCTTTGGAACCGGTGGAGAAGACGCCGCGGACGGCCTTTTCGATGCCGCGTTCAACCTTGTCCAGCAGACCCATGGTTCTTCTCCTTTCCCCCCGGCTCCGGGGCAGTAGTTGTTGCTGGCCAGCACCTGCAGGGCAGTCCATCGTTGCGCGGTGATACCCGCGGGCAGTGGCCACTCCTACATCCGATACTAATGGCCAGCCCTGCGAATGACCTTAATCCACAACGGCCGGGCGCCGGCAAAAGTTCGGATGCGTGACTGCTCCGGGCTGTTGCGGCGGGGAAATCGGGGGAGCGGCTGATTACCCTGGGATGCCTGCTTTTCCGCGGTTTTTAGCCTGTCGTAGAGGCGCGCGGGAGGGCGGACGGGGGCCAATTGGTAATTTGCGGCATCTGTCCGTTATGCTTGATCTCGCTGCTTTTGCGAGGCGCGGAACGGGAAACCGGTCCGGCTAAGTGGAAGAAGTTGCGCGCGAGTGGCGGAACGGCAGACGCGCTGGCTTCAGGTGCCAGTGTCCGAAAGGGCGTGGGGGTTCAAATCCCCCCTCGCGCACGCAAATGGAAGAGCCCCGGTCTTGGACCGGGGCTCTTCTGCGTTTCCCGCATGGATCAGCGGTTCTGAAGGATCGCCCCCGCGCACGGACTTCGCACCCCGCGCGTTCCAGGGTGGTTCGTCCGGTGGCGGGTGCGTTGAGTGCCTGGCCGGCGGCGCTAACGGACGGGGCCCTAGCTGGACGGGCGCGCCGAAGCCTTGAACCGGCGTCGTGAGTTGGCCAAGTGGCTGCGCATGGCTGCCGCCGCGGCAGCCTCGTCACGGTCGGCGATCGCCTCCAGGATGGACCGGTGCTCCTGGACCACCTGGTCAAAATGGTCCCGGGCGTAATGCTCGACGCCGGTCATCAGGCGGGTGCGGGGCATGGCAATCATGGGCTGGCCCAGGGCCGCCAGGCAGTCCGAGTAATAGGGGTTGCCGGATGCTGCGGCCACGGCCCGGTGGAACTCGAAGTCCGATTTCATGGCATGGGCAGGATGGCCCGCGCTTCCGGTGAAGGCCTCCAGTGCCGTACTGGCGGCGCGCAGTTGCCGGTCCGTGTGGTTCCGGGCGGCCAGGGCCGCAGCCTCCGTCTCCACGCCCATGCGGAAGGCCAGCAGGTGCAGCCGGTCCTCTGTAGTGGCCACGGGGCGGACTCCGGGCACTGCCAGCGGCCCTTCCGCGGGCGGAGTAAGGGCGAAGCTGCCGCGGCCGCGCTCGGTTTCGACGAGGCCCTCCGCCTGCAGCCGGGTGAGGGCGGCCCGCACCACAGTGCGGCTGACGCCGAAGTCGCTGATGAGTGTGTTCTCGCTGGGCAGCTTCTCGCCCGGCTGGATCACGCCGTCCACGATGCGGTTGCGGAGGTCAGCGGCAAGGTCCGCGGTGAGGTTCCGGCTCATGGCTCAAGGGTACGGCGTCGGGGTTACGCGCCGAACTCAACGCTTTCGGTGGTCCAGGCCCGTGCCTGGTCGCTCAGTGTGACGCCCAGGCCTGGGCGGTCGGGGACGATCATCCGGCCGTCCTTGGTTTCCAGGCGCTCGTTGAATAAGGGGTCCAGCCAGTCGAAGTGCTCCACCCAGGGCTCGCGCGGATAGGCGGCAGCGAGGTGGAGATGGATCTCCATGGCGAAATGCGGGGCAAGTCCCAGTCCGCGCTCGTCCGCAAGGGCGGCGAGGCGGAGGAATTGGGTGATGCCGCCGACGCGAGGGGCGTCGGGCTGGATGATGTCGCAGCCGTTCGCGGCGATGAGGCCCTTGTGCTCGGCCACGGAGGCAAGCATTTCGCCGGTGGCAATAGGGGTGTCCAGGACCTGCGCCAGATGGGCGTGGCCTTCGAAGTCGTAGGCGTCCAGCGGCTCTTCAATCCAGATAAGGTCGAATTCCTCAAGGCGGCGGCCCATGCGCAGGGCGGTGGCGCGGTCCCACTGCTGGTTGGCGTCCACCATGAGCGGAACGTCAGGGCCGATGTGGTCGCGGATTCCGGCAACGCGGCGCAGGTCCTCCTTGCTGTCCGGCAGGCCCACCTTGATCTTGATGCCGCCGATGCCCTCCTCGGTCGACTGGGTGGCGCGAGCCTTTACTTCCTCCAGCGTGGCGTTCAGGAAGCCGCCGGAGGTGTTGTAGGTCCGCACGGAGTCGCGGTAGGAGCCAAGGAGCTTGGCCAGCGGCAGTCCGGCGCGCTTGGCCTTGAGATCGTACAAAGCGATATCGACGGCGGCGAGGGCCTGGGTGGCGACGCCGGACCGTCCCACGGACGCGCCTGCCCACAGGAGCTTGGTGTAGATCCTGGCGATGTCGTTGGGGTCCTCACCGATGAGGCCTTCGGCAACTTCCTTGGCGTGCGCGTACTGGGCCGGCCCTCCGGCGCGCTTGGAGTAGCTGAAACCGATCCCTGAATGGCCCAGTTCGGTGGTGATCTCGGCGAACAGGAAGACCACCTCGGTCATGGGCTTCTGCCGGCCGGTGAAGACCTTGGCGTCGCTGATGGGAACGGTGAGGGGAAGCCTGGCGGTGGACAGCCTGACGTGCCGGATGAAGTCGACGGTGCTCATTTAATCTCCTAGGGCGGGGCGGGCTCCTTCGCCCACCCTCTTAGGATATAAGTCACCTACTTGTATTACAAGTAGGTGGGGTCGTCCGTGCGATGCGCCACTTACGGTGCCCGGCCGGAATAGCTGCAGGCCAGGAGGCTGTTGACGCAGGCATGAAGGCGATTACTTACAGCAAATACGGCAGCCCCGACGTCCTTGAGCTCACTGAGCAGCCCATGCCGAAGGTGGGACCCGGAATGGTCCTGGTCAAGGTCAAGGCGGCTTCGGTAAACCCCGTGGACTGGAAGATCATGGCCGGCTACCTGGATGCTGCGATGGACCTGCAGTTCCCGGCGGTCCCGGGATGGGACGTGGCGGGCGTGGTGGAATCCGTGGGAATCGATTCCCAACAGTTCAAGCCCGGGGACGAAGTCATCTCCTACGGCCGCAAGGATTATGTCCACGGCGGCAGTTTCGCCGAATACATTGCCCTTCCTGAAAGGCTCCTGGCCCGAAAGCCCGCCACCCTCGAATGGAACGAGTCCGCAGGGCTCCCGTTGGCCGGATTGACTGCCTACCAGGTCCTGAACCGCCTTGGCCTCGCGTCCGGCGAGACCGTGCTGATCCACGGCGGAGCCGGTGGCGTGGGATCCCTGGGCATCCAGATCGCCGTGGCCCTGGGCGCCCATGTCATTGCGACGGCGTCGGAAAAGAACCACGATTTCCTCCGGTCCCTGGGCGCGCATCCCATCACCTACGGTGACGGCCTTGCCGACCGGGTCCGGTCCCTCCGCCCGGACGGTGTTGAGGTGGTTGCCGATTTTGTCGGCGGCAATCTTGAGGCCACCCTCGCGGTGCTTGCTGACGGCGGCAGGCACGCGTCCATCGCCGACAGTGACGTGGAGGAACATGGCGGAACCTGGATGTGGGTAAGCCCTGTGGGCGCCCAACTCCAGGAGCTTGCGGACCTGGTGGACGACAGGAAGATGCGGGTGGAGGTCGCTGAGGTATTTCCGATGGACCGGGCCGCCGATGCATTCCGGCTCAACATGGCCGGGCATACCCGCGGCAAGATTGTTGTGGCAGTGGACCAAACTCCCTGAGGTCCATGAGGGCCGCTAGGTCCTGATGGCTCCGAAACCGGCAATCAGGGCCTCGAGCCCAAGCTGGAAGGCGGTATCGGCCGGGCGCCCACGTTCCTGCCCGGCCGGCCCGTCCTGCCCGTGGGCCGAACTCCGCACGGCCGCGGTGAAATGCGGCGTGGATTCCGCCATGGAACCGGAATCGAAAATGTCCTCCGGTGCCGTGACGTCGTACGCAGAGCCGAAAATGAAGGACTCCAGCGCCACGATGGCGGGGACAATGCGCTCCCGGGGGAACCCGGCGTCGAAAAACCCCTTGCTGACGGTTTCATACATGGCAAGGGTCTGGGGGGCGTCCGTCACCGGCAGGACTGCGATAACGGGAATGAGCGGGGTATGTTCGGCGAAGACATCCCGGTAGCTCCACGCCCAGGTGCGCACGGCGTCTTCCCAGCTGCCGCCCCCGAAACCTGAGACGTCCACCAGTGACATCAGGTGGTCCTCCACCAGGAGCAGTACGTCCTGTTTGGATTTCACATGGTTATAAAGGGCGGAAGGTGCCACGTCGAGCACCTTGGCCAGCGCCGCCATGGTCAGGCCGTCATAACCTTTCCGGCTCACCAGTTCCAGGGCGGCTGCCGTGATCCCCGCCTTGTCCAGCACTGCAGCCGACGGCCGGCCTGCCCGCCTCCTCTGTGCGCCGCCGTTGCTGGCGGAGCGCCCCTGTGCGGCTGATACTGCCGGCATTGCTGCCCTTTCGTCGGTGTCCCCTGCATTATTCCATCCAGCACTTCCGCTCCCGGCAGGCACCGGCTATAGTTCTAGCTAAATGAATGGCATTCATTTAGTGGTCCCCGTCACCGAGGGCCGCAGAGAGGACATCATGCTGAACCTGAACCGCGACGTCGTGGTCGTTGGAGCCGGGCCGTCCGGACTCACCGCCGCCCGTGAACTGAAGAAGGCCGGCCTCACCGTCGCCGTGCTTGAGGCCCGCGACCGGGTGGGTGGCCGCACCTGGACCGACACCGTTGATGGGGCCATGCTCGAAATCGGCGGCCAGTGGGTCTCGCCGGACCAGACCGCCCTCCTGGAACTGCTCCAGGAACTGGGCCTGGACACCTACCCGCGCTACCGCGAAGGGGAGTCCATCTACATCGGCGCCGACGGCTCACCCGTGCGCTACACCGGGGACACCTTTCCGGTGGACCCGGACACCGCCGTCGAAATGGACCGCCTGGTGGCGCTGCTGGACGGACTCGCCGCGGAGATTGGACCAACCGAACCCTGGGCGCACCCCAAAGCGCGTGAACTGGACACCATCTCCTTCCACCACTGGCTGCGGCAGAACTCGGCCAATGAGGAAGCCTGCAGGAACATCGGCCTGTTCATCGCCGGCGGCATGCTCACCAAGCCCGCGCACTCCTTCTCCGCCCTGCAGGCCGTCCTGATGGCCGCCTCGGCCGGCTCCTTCACCCACCTGACGGACGAGGACTTCATCCTGGACCGCCGCGTGGTGGGTGGAATGCAGCAGGTCTCGCTGCTGCAGGCGCAGGAACTGGGGGAGGACGTGGTCCTTGGCTCCCCGGTCCGCACCATCAACTGGGAGCCGGATGGCGACGGCGGCCACCGCGTCACCGTTGAATCCGACCGGGCCACAGTGAACGCCCGGTTCGTCATCATGGCCGTGCCGCCCAACCTCTACTCCCGTGTCTCCTTCAATCCGCCGCTGCCGCGCCGCCAGCATCAGATGCACCAGCACCAGTCCCTGGGCCTGGTCATCAAGGTGCACGCCGTCTACAGCACCCCGTTCTGGCGGGACAAGGGACTTTCCGGGACCTGTTTCGGGGCAGACGCCCTGGTCCAGGAGGTGTACGACAACACCAACCATGGCGATGCCCGCGGCACGCTGGTGGGCTTCGTCTCTGATGAGAAGGCCGACGCCGTTTTCGAGTTGAGTGCCGAAGAGCGCAGGAAGGCGATCCTCGACTCGATCGCCGGTTACCTGGGCGCGGAGGCCCTCGCGCCGGAGGTCTACTACGAGTCCGATTGGGGCTCGGAGGAGTGGACCCGCGGCGCCTATGCCTCCAGCTATGACCTGGGCGGACTCCACCGCTATGGCAAGGACCAGCACGCCCCCGTCGGCCCCATCTACTGGTCCTCGTCCGATCTCGCCGCTGAGGGCTATCAGCATGTGGACGGCGCCATCCGCATGGGCCGCATCACCGCGGCGCGCATCGCGGAAGTTGCCAAGGTTCCGGTGGCATCCGGCTGGTAAATAAGCATGCTTACTAATAGGCTGGCGACGGGGAGCGTCCCCGACTTTTCGACGAACGAGGTGAGGCATGACTGACGCCCAGAGCATCAGCAAGGTTACGGAGATCATCAACGATTCCAAGATCGGAATGGTCACCACCATCAACGAAGCAGGCGCCCTCGTCAGCCGGCCGCTGGCGGTCCAGGAGGTCAAGGACGACGGCGACATGTGGTTCTTCACGGGCCTTGGCACCTCGCAGGTAGCGCACGTCCAGGCCGACCCGCGCGTCAACGTCGCCTTTGGCAAGAAGACCGAATGGGTGTCCGTTGCCGGAACCGCGGAGGTGGTCACGGACCGGGCCAAGATCCACGAGATGTGGAACCAGGTTGTTGAAGCATGGTTCCCGGACGGTCCGGACACCCCCGAGGTGTGCCTGCTGCGGGTCGATTCGGATTCTGCCGAGTACTGGACCAGCCCGGGCGGCACCGCTGCCACGGTGCTTCAGTGGGTGAAGTCAAAAGTCACCAACAGCCGGATGAGCGTCGGCGAAAGCGGCACTGTGGAGCTGTAGCGCAGGCTAATCACAAGGGGCGGGGCGGCTACTGGGCGGGTTCTAGCGGTCGTTGCAACACCCAGAATTTTTGGGAGTTGCAACGACCGTGTCGTCTTCAACGGAGGAAGCTGTCGGGCGGAGGAAGTA